>JADFVW010000104.1 GCA_015222725.1 Pseudomonadota bacterium
ATCTCATGGCTGTCAAAGCCTCCCCGGGAAACTAACAAGCGTGCGTGATAGGCCTCCTTGCAGTCACTTATTGAGTCATCGAAGGCTGTGTATGTCTGCAGGTTTTCGGTGCCAGCCGTTTGTAGCTGCGTGCGCGCTATCGCTGCAATCACGGAAGAATCTATCCCTCCGCTGAGCATCGCTGCGGGCCGGCAATGCGTTCGCAGACGAGCGGATACCGCCTGTTGAAATATTTCCTCAAACGCCTCCAGGTAGTCCTCGTCCCGGGAATATCGAATGGGAGTACCCAGGGTTGGCTGCCAATAACAATGCGTCGTTATCTCTCCAGCCTGGTAAGAGAGGGTGTGGCCCGGGGGAAGTCGATATATATCTGTGAAGAACGTTGATGTCTTGTCGATGCCCTCCAAAAACTCGACCAGATAATCCGCCACTCTGCCCCGGTTAATATTTGTCGAAACACAATGTGCCGCGTTAACACCTACGGCAGAGGAGGCAAATACAAGCTGGACTCTATTATGGTGGTAGTAAAAAGGCTTGCAGCCCATATGGTCCCTGGCGACAAACAGGCACTGCCTGTTCTCGTCCCATATGGCAAAGACAAAGTCACCCAGTAACTTCTCAACGCAGGCCTTACCCCACTTACTGTAGGCGTGCAGAATAAGTTCGCTGTCTGTGATGATCTGGCCATTTGCCTGATTTACGGGGATGTCTGCGATTAGCTGTTTGCGATTATCGATACGGGCATCGGCGGTAATAGTGAGCCCCGACGCCCCTACTCTTAGAGGTAGTTTTTCGTGCAGTGACTCCGGGGTGGAATGTAGCATGCAGTGCCCGAGGCCAATGTTATCCCTGCCAAAAACCATAACACCATCAGGCCCTCTATGTTTAAGGGCATCTGCCATGGGTGCAAGCTCTGCCTCAGCAACCGGCGCATCAGGGGGGCGAACAATACCAAAAATGCCGCTCACTGCTGGCGGTCTTCCATCAGTGCATTGCACAGGGCAGGCAGCTGTTTATAGTCTCGGGGATAGTCCAGCCGTCGAACATTGGCAAGCCCAGCAACGACACTCCCAATCTCGCGCAATTGACGAGTGGCACATTGAGAATCGTTGATATCCAATAAAAAAGAGTACTTGATCAAGCTCGCTATCATTGCAGCGCTGGCATCTAATTCCATTGATACGATTTTTGTAGGGGCTGGCTTTGTCATCACATACAGGGTATCCAAACGGTATGTTTCATGACTTTGAGTAAGGTCGAGCCGCTGCTTGTCCGAGTAGTGGGATACACTGGTCCAATCTTGCCCGGCAAGATCCAGTGACTCGATTGAATCTTCGAGAAGGCGCAACCCGGTGTAACTGGGCACTAGCTCTACTCCCCATTCGTGTGCCTTCAGGCTGACACTGTCATCACTCAATAATTGGGCACCCCGAAGCTGAAGAGCAGCCGCGAGTGTAGACTTGCCCCACCCGGACTCTCCGACAAAAGCAATGACATGACCATTGGGTAACTTGACCGCGCTGGCATGCAAAACCAGGTGGCCCAGATGGGTCCAAAGCCTGGGAAGAAGCTGGTCAAGCAACAGGTGGCGCAGCGTGTCCTCACGACATTCGGCGCAGGGATAACAAGTGACTTCTATACAGTTGCCCTTATCTTTCCTCCTTTCCTCAATCAGAAAATCGGCCTGCTCGGGAAAGCGCATTAAATACTGAATTGAGTGATGCTCATCTTTTTTTCGAGCACAGCTCAATACGACCTCACCATCGCTCTCCCGCCAGCTGTGAAACCAGTCAAAATCGACAATGTTTGCCCGACCACTGCCCAGCCTTATCAGGATATCAACTTCGTTGTGCTCTGTTTTTGGGATACCAGGAAGTGAAAAATCGCAGTCCAATACGCCATCGAAAATACGATACATTTACAGGTAACCCTGAGTTAACCTTCGAAGAATATCTTTTGCTTTCACAGTAGCCATGGGTAATCGCACCAGGGGAATGAGGGAGTAGGCATCAGCTATAACGCTCCGTCAGTTTTTTCACAAATTCAAGTGCCTCTGCCTCCCCGGCAAACAAGGTTGAATTGCGCGCGTGTAACCGGCTTGCCAATTCCGCTACTGGTGCCTGCCCCTTCATTTGCTCCAGCACCCAAAGGGCAGCTTCGCCGCGCTGGCTGAGACTGGGGCAGTACTTCTCGGACGCTTTCATCACGCTTTGGGGAGACAAGGGCTGAGACAGGAACGTACTCTGGCGCTGGCGCTGCTCACCGTGCTGCGTTGCCCAGGTCCACTCGCCAAATTCCGGACGTTTCAGATGGAACGTCAATGTGTCACCCTCGGCCAGCTTAAGCGGTGCTTCCAAGGGCATAAACACCTGGCTCCAATGGGTGGCATCATCATCGGGGCCGGTCCCCAGCCATTCATCACCCAGGCGAATACGAAACCAACCCAGCCAACCGTGGCACTCTCCCGCCGTCGTAATTTGTACATCCAGCTTTTCATCACAGGCGGCGCTAGTGGCGGTATAGAAATCTATTTCCTTGAGATCGGCGGGCTGCGACAGTTGCACAGCATTAAAACTTTCAGCAGAGTCGTAATACAGGCTATTCGCGGCGAAAGGCCTGGCCGGAGTGTAGTCCAGTTCGGGCAGCTCATTTTCTCGACAAAACGCCGGGTATTCACGCCATACATCAATATGTTTCTTGTAGTAATCGGGCATGCTCACCGGCACCACTTCCATGCAGGCGCGATCGGGAATCAGACGGCCTCCCTGGGCAAGGAATTTGTCGCGAGCGTGGAACAGTGAAGGAAGCAAGTCTTCGGTAAGCAGAAAATTTCCGGTGAATACGGAGATCATCACATCAATCGGCGTGTCGAGTACGATGTCCTCCACCCTTTGTTGCAGGCATTCCACGTTTTCCAGTTGGTTGCCTGCAGCGACTGTTCGGGCCAGTTCAATCGCGGCTTCAGGTTCAACCAGGTAGACCTTGCCGGCACCCATTCGTGCCGCATTCAGGCCGTGTACACCAAGACCTGCTCCCAGGTCCATTACTGTCGTCTCCGGGCCAATTATTTTTGCCAGCGCCCGGGCATACGCACGGTTGCGCACTTTATCCAGGTGCATCTGCCGATGCGCGGTAATGGCTGCGTATGAACTCATTGGTGGGGTCAGGTCTTGATTGGTTACTTTTTGATAGCGGAGGGGAAAAAGGTTTCGCGTAGGTTAATTGCTTTTAAGTGAAATGACCACATCTGATGTTCCCCCAACACACCGACTCCGTCACACATCCTCCAAACAGCATCAGGAGGTAACATAGCCGCAGTAGCATTTGTTTTTAATATGGATGCTCTGGTGACCAAAGATTATCTGGACGCCCGATTTGCAGAACAAGAGGCGAGAATCGGTACTCGCTTTGTCGAGCAAAGTACCAAAATAGACATCCAATTCGCGAATATGAAGGGGCAATTCCGGTTGATCTACTGGATGCTGGCCATCGTCATCGCTACCAATGTGATGCCATCACTCACTTCATTCTGGGGCTAGCCCCCAAACGGATGCCGCAACACAATCGTCTCAACTCGATCTGGCCCGGTGGAGACGATATCAATCGGCGCCCCAACAGCCTCTTCGATGGTTTTGATGTAATCCCTTGCCGCCTGGGGCAGCTCTTCCAGTGACTTGGCCCCCAGTGTGGAGTCGCTCCACCCTGGTACCTCTTCATACACCGGCACCAGCGCTTCGTAATCTTCAGAATCCACCGGGTTGGGCACGGGCTTGCCGTCTTTGCAGGTATAGCTCACGCAAATCTTGATGGTTTCCAGGCCATCCAGCACATCCAGTTTGGTCAGGCAGATGCCGGAGATGGAGTTGATGTTTACCGCGTGGCGCAGGGCCACGGCATCGAACCAGCCACAGCGCCTGGCGCGGCCGGTGGTGGCGCCGAATTCATGACCTTTTTCGGCCAGATGCGCGCCCACATCATCAAATAATTCTGTTGGGAATGGGCCGCTGCCCACTCTTGTGGTGTAGGCCTTTGTGATACCCAGCACATAGTCCAGGTACAGGGGGCCGAAGCCGGAACCGGTGGCGGTGCCGCCGGCGGTGGTGTTGGAGCTGGTGACGTAGGGGTAGGTGCCGTGGTCTATATCTAATAAGGAGCCCTGGGCGCCCTCAAACATAATATTGGCGCCGGTGTTGCGGCACTCGTGCAAAATTGTCGTTACATCGTCCACCATAGGCAGTATTTGCTCGGCCATGGCCAGGGTGTCTTCCAACACTTTTTCGTAGCTTACCGGCTCTACCCTGTAGTAGTTTCGTAGGGTGAAGTTGTGGTATTCCATGACCTCTTTCAATTTGCTGGCAAAGCGTTGCTTATCCTGCAGATCACCCAGGCGCAGGCCTCTTCGGGCCACCTTGTCTTCGTAGGCGGGGCCGATGCCGCGGCCTGTTGTACCTATTTTGGCACTGCCGCGCTTGGCTTCCCGGGCCTGGTCCAGGGCCACATGGTAGGGCAAAATTAGCGGGCAGGCGGGGGAAATACGCAGGCGATCACGCACGGGCACACCCTTCGCTTCCAGCTCCGCGATTTCTTTCAGCAGAGCATCCGGTGCCAGCACCACACCGTTGCCGATCAGGCACTGGATGTGGCTGCGTAACACACCGGAGGGAATCAGGTGCAATACGGTTTTCTCACCGTCTATAACCAGGGTGTGACCGGCGTTATGGCCGCCCTGAAAGCGCACCACGGCGCTGGCCTGGTCGGTTAACAGGTCCACTATTTTGCCCTTGCCCTCGTCACCCCATTGGGTGCCCAGGATTACTACGTTTTTGCTCATTGCGTTGGTCTCATCTGCATCTTCTTGTGTGTTAGTCGGGATATTTGCAGATATCCCGCAACCCTCATTCTGTGGTTAGCTCGCTCAGTTGGAACCCCACACCTTTGCGGGCTAACCACAGAGTGAGGGTTGCTGCCATTGTGAATTACTGCGCTATCGCCAACACCTTCCAGCAACCGGCATCAAGTACCAGTTCCCTGTCGCAGCGTGAATCTGCGCGCGCACCCAGCGCATTGATAACTATTTCGCCCTGGGCACGTAATTCATTAACCATTTCCTGCAGGCCAGCACCCTCGGCAGTACCCACAGGCGCACTGATTGCCCCGTGCAGGGCAGGCTCTTCCGGCAACAGCTTCATCAGCGCTTTCAAATCGGTGGCAAAACCGGTGGCGGGTCGTGCCCTGCCAAAAACCGCCCCCACATCGTTATAGCGACCACCGTTGGCCAGGGCCTGGCCGTGCCCCGGCACATAGGCGGCGAACACGATGCCGGTGTGATAGTGGTAGCCGCGCAGCTCGGAGAGGTCAAAATAGATGTTCAGTTCGGGACGCAGACTGCGAATTTCGGCGGCGGCCGCTGCCAGCGTATCTACCGCAGCCAATGCCCCGGGTGCCTTGTCGGCAAACAAGGCGCGTGCGTCATCCAGTACCTTATCGGGGCCATGCAAGCCCACCAGCGCGACAATCAATCTGGCGCGCTCTTTGTCCACGCCCTGCAAGGCTATTTCGAGGTCGGGCACAGACTTGCGCTGCAGGGCGTCGAATACTTCACGCTCCTGTTCATCCTCAAGACCAGCCTCGGCGATGATCGCCTTATAGACGCCAACATGCCCCAGGTCCAGGGACAGATTATCCAGCCCGGCCACGTGCAATGTTTCCAGCATCAGGCGAATAATTTCCACGTCCGCCGCCAGGCTTTCATCGCCGTATAGCTCGGCCCCGAGTTGAATGGGGGTACGGGAGGCCATTAATGTCTTGGGACGGGTATGCAGGGTACTGCCGGCATAACACAGGCGGGAGATGCCCTCTTCGGCCAGGCTGTGGGCATCGATGCGCGCCACCTGCGGCGTAATATCGGCGCGAATTCCCAGGGTGCGGCCGCTGACCTGGTCGGTCATTCTAAAGGTAAGCAGGTCGATGTCAGAGCCCATACCAATCAGCAACGATTCGGTGAACTCCATCAGGGGCGGGATGACCAGCTGGTAGCCCCAGCTGCGATACAAGTCCAGCAACTGCCGGCGCAGGCGTTCCACGCTCGCCGCCTGGGCGGGCAGTACTTCCTCCACCCCGTCGGGTAATTGCCAGCGATCTACAGTTGTCATTGTGCTCAGTTCACCCAGTACAGTAGTGTCAGCCCCAGCAGCATGCTGCCCAGGCCGATATTGCGAATAATGCGGTCGTCCATCTGCCCCACTACCTCAAGCATATTGCGCCAGCGATTGGGGCTGATAAAGGGCATTACACCCTCGAAAATCAATACCAGTGCGATGGCCGCGGGAAGTACCTGCCAGAAGTCCATACTGCTGTTAAAAGCCTCTTAGAAAAACGCCATCGCATAAAAAAACCGTGACTTCGGCGCTTGTTACAAACGTCGAATCCCACGGTTACAGAATTCTATCATCAAGGATGGGGTCAGGTCTAGATTCGTTGCTTTTTGGCCCACAGTAAAAGGGGTCAGGTCGCCCATTACCCAGTTTTTGTGGGTAATGGGCGACCTGACCCCTTAAAAATTTTGACCCTGGGGTTTACTTGCCGCCTTTGGGGTCCTTCAGGTAGCGGAAAAATTCACTGTCGGGTTGCAACAGCAAGATATCGCCACTGTTCTGGAAGGCGTCCTGGTAGGCGCGCAGGCTACGGGTAAAGGAGTAGAACTCCGGGTCCTGGTTGAAGGCGTCGGCATAGGTACGAGTTGCCTCTGCATCGCCGTCACCGCGAATCTGCTCGGCATCGCGGTAGGCTTCGGCGCGAATCACGGTCACTTCACGATCCGCTGCGGCCTCTATACCCTCGGCCAGCTCTCGGCCCTCGGAGCGGTGCTCACG
>JADFVW010000105.1 GCA_015222725.1 Pseudomonadota bacterium
GCGTCTTCAGATGTCGTCTGGTAGCCGCCGGATACTTCAAAACCGTCAAAATCCTTGCGTAAAATAAAATTCACCACTCCCGCGACCGCGTCGGAGCCGTAGGCCGCCGTGGCGCCCTCTTTCAGGATTTCAATACGCTCCAGCGCGGCGACTGGAATGGTGCTGGTATCCACAAATACACTGCCATCATTAGCCCGGGTGGCCGCGATGGTCTGTCGCTTGCCATTGATCAGCACGAGAGTGGAGCTCAAGCCCAAACCCCGCAGATTGACGTTACTGGTACCCTGGGTTTCGCCAGATGTGAACGAATCTGCCTGGTTTTCTGAACCGGAGTTAACGCTCAGTTTGGCGGTTAACTCGCCAACTGTGAAAGCGCCACTGTTAGCTATGTAGTCGCTGTCGATAATTTCTACCGGTGAGGCTTCATCATCGGCGGTCGATTTGAGGTAGGAGCCGGTAATCAGCACCTCCTCGATAGGCCCTTGCGCCAATGCCTGGCCGTAGTGGAGCAAAGTTATCGGCATGATCGCAGCAGCCAACACGGTACGCCTATGGTTTTTAGAAGAACGATATTTTTTCACGCTACCCACCTTTTCTGATAAATATTTATGTTGTTAACTTAATTTGGTAGCGAAGGTTAACAGATGTAGAAGTGTAAAAAAACAGCTCAAGACTGAAAGGGGGGGGAACGCACTATTCGTCCGCGCGACCGTTATAGGGTATTCCGCTACCGAACTGATTTATAGATCGCCCAAATGCGATCCAGCCACTCCAGATGTTCAGGCTTCATAAGGCAGGAGCGCAGCAGGGTAACAAGCTCCTGGTCAAATTCGACATCGGGCCAGAATGACCGCAACTGCGCAGCGGGAAGCTTTAGAATGGCCAAATGAAGGCCCTCCCCGGCAGCTGCCTCGAATACGCGGGAGGACAAGGCAGAAATGTCCGAGGCCCTGGTTGCCGCCGGCGCCCACACCACGATATCAAGTTCCGGCTCGAACAAGCTCAACTCCTGGCTGTCCTGACAAACAAGCGAGTAGAGTTTTAACGCCGCCTCACGACTCATTTCAAGACCAATGGCAAATTCTCCCCCCGTATCCATGGGTAGCAATTGCTGTGTGGCCCACAGTGCCACGGCCGAAGCACCCGCCCGGGAACACTCCAGACTAATCTCTCCGAGATGCAAATCATCGGAGGTGAAATAGGTATAGGGCGAATCATGGTTGTAAAACGAGCCTACAGATGGGTCGCGAAATAGCACACAACCGCAGCCATAGGGCTGCAAACCATGTTTGTGCGGATCAACAACGATTGAGTCCACGCGGTCAATACGGGCAAATGCAGCCTGGCCCTCAAGGCCAAGGTTTCCCGCTATTTTAAAGTAACCACCGTAGGCGCAATCCACATGAATCCGAAAGTTATACGTCTCCTGCAGCACCAGAATCTCAGCCAGGGGATCTATTGCTCCCAGGCCAGTGGTGCCCAGAGTCGCCACCACTGTGCCGACCTGCCCCCTTTGCAAAACAGCCTCCAGCGCCTGCATATCCATTCTTCCGCGATTGTCGGCTGCGATCGATTCAAAAGGTATTTGCAGTACTTCGGTAATCCGCGAATGGGTGTAATGAGCCTGTTGGGAGGCGACTATAGTCTTCTCAGGGTGCAGTTTTCCGGCAATCCAGAGCGCTTCAAGATTTGCCATAGTGCCACCGCTTGTAAGGTGGCCCAGATACTGACCGGGCCAACCAAACATCGCAGCGATGTTAGCCACCGCTTCCTTTTCAAGTGCGGAACTGGCACGGCCACCATCCAGGGCATGGTTGTTGGGATTTACCCACTGGGCCATGGCATAGGCTGTTCTGGCCACGGGGTGCGGGGGCTTTAGCATCTGCCCCGCATACAAAGGGTGGGCATAAGGATAATTATCCTGCATTCGCTCTGCCGCCTGCATGACGACATCGCGCACAGCCTGTTGATCAAGGCGTGGTTCAAATGCGGGCATACTGGTAAAGGATTGTTCCAGAACCGTCAGGGCGTCCTTCAGAATTTCAAGGCTGTCTACTTCTAAAACCAAAGGGAATTACTCCATATAAGCCCGTTGTTATGTCGGATAGAACAGATTGTTCTTCTACTCGAATAATTCCCCTGCAGGCAGCTCACCATGGCGCAGCAAACGGCTGGTATCCACCGCAGCTTGCCGGTGCTTCACCGCCTGCTGATAGTCGGTGTCGGTAACCATCTCCATGAAGGCCCCCGCATTGGGGTAATAGGCAATAAATGCTATATCCCACTGCTCTTCCACCGGACCTATAACCATGCACTCGGGATTACCACGCCAGAGTATCTTGCCCCCTACACGCTGAAAAATGGGGCCGCTCTCTCGACCATAGGCGGCGTAGGCCTCCGCCCCTGTAGTAACAGTGCCATCCTCATAGGTGGAGGATCCCTTGAGTTTAATCAGGTTTAACATGTGGATAGGCGTATCCCTGGGCAGAGACTTGAATTGCTCAAACTGTTCGCGTTCTGGATCCACATACTTCATGCTTCTTATCTCCGCTGGGGCCCCGCTTGTGTGGGGATAACTGTGTTGAGGTGACGGTACAGGCAATATAAGCTAACAGAAATTAGCTCAATGAACACCCTCAGCTTCTTGCCGCGCGCGGCCATGCAATCTATATTTAGGGGAGACTCACAGGAAAAGCCAATGAAACTCTCTGCTTTTGGAGAAAAATTTTCGGGCACATCGGGCATCGTCGAACTGATGGACGATTTGGGCACTGCGCTGAGTGAAAATCCAGATATGATTTTCATGGGCGGTGGCAACCCCGGGCGCCTGCAGCAAGTGGAAGCAATCTTCCAGCAACGTCTTGAAGCCGTAATGAACGACCCCAGGCAGCGGCACGCCCTGTTCGGTATTTACCAGGCACCCCAGGGCGACCTGGATTTTCGACAGCAAGTCGCCAGCTTCCTGAGCAAGCATTGTGGCTGGCAACTCACAGCTAACAATATCTCCATCTCCAACGGCAGCCAGCCAGCCTTTTTTGCCTTATACAATATGTTTGCCGGCACCATGAGTGACGGCAGTCACCGCAGCATTCATCTGCCATTGGCCCCGGAGTACCTGGGCTACGCCGATATTGGGCTGTCCGACGACTTCTTCACGGCTACCCGGCCCACAATCGAACTGCTGGATAATCAACTGTTCAAATATCACGTCGACTTCTCCACCCTGGAATTAACCGGGAATACGGCTGCCATGTGCGTCTCCAGGCCGACCAACCCAACAGGAAACGTGCTCACGGATGAGGAAATCGCCCACCTGGATGCGATCGCCTGCAAGCAGGATATCCCCTTCATTATTGATGGCGCCTACGGCTCACCCTTTCCCAATATCATGTTCGTTGATGCGAACTCCCACTGGAATGAAAATACCATTCTCACGCTCAGCCTGTCGAAGCTCGGCCTGCCCGGGGTACGCACCGGCATTATTGTCGCTCGGGAAGATATAATCGAGGCCTATACCAACATCAACACCATTGTGAGCCTGGCCTGCGGCACCCTGGGGCCAGCCCTGGCCAAGGAGTTATTCAAGACCGGGGAAATTCTCTCTATTACCCGGGACTATGTGACGCCCTTCTACCGTGAGCGTTCTGCGCAGACTGTGCAGTGGTTTCGTGAAAAAATGGGCGACTTGCCCTACCATATTCACAAGCCGGAGGGCGCGATATTTCTATGGCTGTGGTTTGAGGGACTGCCCATCACCAGTCGGGAGCTCTACGAGCGCTTGAAAAAACGCGGCGTTCTTATCGTGCCCGGTCAGGACTTTTTTATTGGCATGGATGATGATTGGCAGCATAAGCATGAATGCATCCGTGTTTCTTATGCGCAGGATGCCGAAGTGGTGAAAAAGGGTGTGGAGATTATTGCCGAGGAAGTGCACCGGGCGTATTTGGAGGGTTAAGTCAATGAGACGGGGTCACTGAGACGGGGTCAGGTCGCCCATTACCCACCTATTCTATTTTTCGGTAAAGCCCCCTCCCTCTTAAAAAGTGGGTAATGGGCGACCTGACCCCTGTTGGACCCCTGTTGTTATAGCCACAACCGGGGGTCAACACAGTAGTAGGTTTTGAGCTCTCCAAACAGTTCCGGATGGGTTGCAGACAACTGCTTCGGCTTTTCAAAAAATGTCTCAGTACACACCGCAAAAAACTCTGCCGGGTTGGTGGAACCGTAGTAATCCATAACAGAATGAAGGTGGTGGTCCCTGGCCTGGACCAGTGCTTCAAATTCACCCGAAAGCGTTTTCGCCCAGGTCTGATAACTGTTCTTTATTAACCTGGGTGCGCCGTTGGTAGACCCGGACTCACCATCCAACTGATGGGCAAATTCGTGCAATACGACATTGTTGCCATCGTGAAAATTTTCGATACCGTGCTCAACATCGTCCCAGGACAGGATGATTTTTCCATTGCTCCAAGATTGACCAAGCATACCGAGTCGCACCCTGCTTACGGTTCCATCCGGGTTATGCTGGTCACTATTTGTCTTGAATGCACTGGGGTAGACCAGTATATAGCGCAGGCTTGGGTATATGCGCGTTTCCCGATTTAGCAAAAGCAGGCAGGCCTCAGCGGCGATGGTAACGCGAATCTCATCATTTATTTCCTGGCCGTTACAGCCATAAAACTTCATTCGGGAAATAAAGAGTTGAATACGATCCAGCAGTTGCTGCTGGATTTCGACCGGGAAGTTACGGAAAAAAGGTAGGCGTCTTTCAACAACTTCTTCCCAACTGGCCGGAAATGGTTTGCTCAGCACATACTGAATACGCCACTTGCGATAGTTTAAAGCTATCGCGGCAATGGCGATGAGGAAGAGCAGTAGATACAGGGCTGACATACGGGAGATTATAGCCCTTTTCGTAGATATTACTGTCAAAAAAAATGCCTGATGGCGGGGTTTTTATTTGGTAGGACTACCCAGAGTACCGGAAACTTAACTTCTGCAGCCCGTCTAAATCTGGGTCTTTCGTTTCAGTCGGCGCGTATAGATGGCACCGAATGTGATGCACCAGAGGCGGATTGCTTAGCGGCTGACCGTTATGCCGCGTCCTGCGAACAGATCTCTAATGTCCCCATGGCTCAAATTGAAACGGTAATAGAACCAGACGGCATAACTGACGATTTCTTGAGGGGATCGGTGATGTTTGTAAGTATTCATTTCCTGGTTATCAGATATGGCTAGCCTTTATACCGAACCCTCTGTCACAGGCCCTCTTCCAGTACACAGTCATCCCCGGTCAGATCTATCGCAGCGCCCAGCCAGACATTGAGGACATTACGCGCTGGAGCGAGCAACTGCGGATACGCAGCGTGCTCACCCTGCAGAGCGCGACCCCTTGGTCGCCAGAGCAGGCCGGGCAAATAGGGAGCCTTGGAATCGATCTTTTTTTTGTTCCCCTGAAATTTGACCGACAGCCCTCTCGTGCCAGCATGATCAAATTGCTGGAACTCATCCACAACGCGCCTAAGCCCCTCCTAGTACATTGCTTACGAGGTGTCGACAGGTCCGGACTAGTTAGTGCGATGGCTTGGCGAACAGCAGCGAGATCTTTCGTGACTGGATAGAACACGACTATATCTCTGGGTTTTACGGCGCATCCATCACCCCAAGTTCGCCGATAACACAGATATATCTCAAAAAACCCCTACAGTTCGATGCAGTGATTAAAAACGAGAGCCCCTACACTATCCCCCTGAGCGGCAATAAATCGGGGGTCCATTTTGCGGCCATTATCGAGAAGGCGGATGGCAGTTGGAGGCGGGAGAAGCGCGGTGAGTTTATTGAGCTGGATCTCACTCCCGGAAAATCAGTCGAGTTGCACATGAAACTTCCGCGGGTACCGAAGCCCGGAGACTACAGCATCACGCTCGACCTGGTAGAGGAGCGGGTGGCCTGGTTTCATGAAATGGGGTCTCCTGCCTACCAGACAAATGTCGCCGCGCGCTAATTGCTTCTCGCGCTAGACTATGAAACATTGAATGACATCAAGTATCGGCTAACCAGATTCCACCTCCAGGGGTTCACTCCACCAAGTGGGCCATTATTACATGCTAATTTAC
>JADFVW010000014.1 GCA_015222725.1 Pseudomonadota bacterium
CAGCACGTGGCTGCGCGCTGGCGCAGCTTTGATGAAGACAAGATAAGGGCTGCTATCGCCACCGCCACATGCCAACACTAACCTCGACAACGGAGTTTATAACATGCCACTGAACCTGCAGCCCAATATTGACAAACCCGATGACTTTTATGAAAAACTGATCAATATGCAACGCGACCTGTCCGAAGACGCGGTGCAGTTGATGAATGCCAAGTTAATACTCGTGCTGGCCAACCATATTGGTGATATGGACATACTGAGCGAGGCGATGGCAGTAGCCGCTGAACAATAACGCTGTTTAACGTTAGTCCTGCAACTGGTCCCATACTTCCTGGTCGCGTTCGGCAGTCCAGATACGCCCCCAGTCAGTGCCGTCGAATTCATCCCACAGGCGCTGCACATCGAACGGCAGACAATGCTCAAAGATTGGCCACTGGCCAAACTTGGGCTGTAGATGGGCGTAGGTTACTTCGAAAGCTTCTTTCAATGTTCCCTTGTTTTTGTGCACTTCACCGACCTTTTCGATCATATCGAGCAGGAACCCGCGAGTCAGCTCGATGGCTGCATCGACATCTTCCCGCCCCCTGGCAACAGCACCGCGCCCACCCACTAATTGCTCGGCCTGGAACGCTTTCAGGGTATCCAGTGTTGAGGTAGACCAGTCAAAGTGAGAGGCGTCACCGGTGTACAGCGCCGCTTCTGCTTCAACTAAATCGCCAGTGAACAATATTTTGGGTTTGGGCAGCCAAGCGACAATGTCGCCGGCGGTGTGACCGCGACCACAGTGTTGCAAGACCAAGTCACCCCGGTCTCCACCCAGTGGAATCTCCAGTCGGTCACTGAAAGTAATGGTAGGGTGGGTGAGGCCGGGAATTTCATCCGGCTCCCGGAATAAACGCGGCATGCGCCCGAATTCACTTGCCCAGTCCTGCTGCCCCCGCTCCTCTATCAATTGCCGGGTTACATCACTGGTAATGATGTTTTCTGCATCGAAGGCCGACGCACCCAGTACCCGCACGGCATGATAATGGGACAGTACCAGGTATTTCACCGGCTTGTCGGTCTGTTCACGCAGTTTTGCCAGCCAGTCCCGAGCGGCCTTGGGGGTTGCCAGGGCATCAAAGGCCACCAGGAAATCCTCGCCCTCAATGGCACCAATATTAGGATCGCCCTCAGCGGTGAGTGCATAGACCCCGTCTGCCAACACTTCCAGAGTTTCTACTTTTTCGCCCAGGTCAGCTGATGATGCAAAAGGTTTCTTGGCCATGATTTTATTTTTCCGCTTGGTTTATCGGGGGGATTGGGTACAGACTGTGCAGTATATTTAATGCGCGAGAATAGCACAAAATACTCTCACTTAAAACGAGTTTCAGGCAGGCGGACCATGCCTCAGTGCATGCTATTCGGACGAAAATTGACTGTAGTACGCAGCCAATGCGGCAAATTCATGCTCGCTAAGCTGGCTGAGCGCCGCCTGCATAAACGGACTGATACGGCTACCATTTTTGAACGCCTGCAGTTGACGCTGCAAATAGGGCCCCTGCTGTCCAGCCAGAACCGGCCATTCAGTTGCAACGGGCTCCCCCGTCATACCGTGACAGGCTTTACAGTAGGCTGACAGATGTTCACCGACTGCTAACAGCTTCGCATCACCGCTGCCGGAAGTGGCCCGATCCAGGCTGGCATACCACTGCGAAAGCACCCTTGCGTCTTCATCACTCAAGTCTGCAACCACCGCATCCATCATTGGGTTGCTGCGCACACCATCGCGAAAGGCAATAAGTTGTACTGTCATATAATCGGCATTTTGCCCCGCCAGGTTAGGCCACTGTGGGTTATTCGAAACCCCCGCCACCCCGTGGCAGGCAACACAGTGCTGTGTAAGCGCAGGTGGCTCCCCCGCAAATACAGGCAACGCACCCAGCAGCAGAGCCGTAATAACAAGGATTCTTTG
The DNA here is from genome assembly GCA_015222725.1 of Pseudomonadota bacterium. Lineage (GTDB taxonomy): Bacteria > Pseudomonadota > Gammaproteobacteria > Pseudomonadales > Halieaceae > JBALVT01. The sequence goes on from JADFVW010000014.1 coordinate 1,955, forward strand.
CTTTATCATTGCGTACTCTCCTGGCTTAACGCGGATAATTGATCCAGTAGTTCCACCCGATATTGCTCAACCTCATTTAAGGGGTGCTGGCGCAAACGTCCAACCTCTGCCCGGGAATAAGGTTCAAAATTATCACCCACACTGTCCCCGGAAAACTCCGTTATAATCCAGTTCAATACATCCGCCAAGTCGCTATCACCCAACGCTGACGTCGCTGAACCCGGTACGCGAACCAGATACTCACGCCCCGCCTGGGTCTCCAGGAAATAGCCCACATGCCCCTTCATTTCGGGGATATCGCCCGCCCCCGCCCCATCGGGTGCATGACAGCCCTGACAATGCATCTGGTAATTATATTTTGCACGCCGCTTATCGGCATCACTGGCCTGTGCAAAACCCGTGATCAACACGCAGGCAATAACCGCCAGAGTCCTCATTGGTCTTCAAACGCCACACCGACAACGATAGCGGTGGAACAGTGGTAGGCAGCACTTGCAGTGCCCAGGCACCAGTTAATATCATTCGTCTTGTCGGCCCGATACATGGGGCGATCGCCCTCATCCCTCTGGCACAGGCAGGTGCCACAGGATGACTTACCACAACAATCATTGTAGGAAATCACATAGTTGCGGCCATCCGCAGGATTATGGCAGGTGCCTATCCAGGTGACAGGAGACATCTCCGTGCCCGGTGGGCAGGAGTTGGCCGTGCCACCACAGCAGCTGCACAGAAAACCGTCTACTGCACAGTAGCGCCAGTAGTCACAACTCAGGGGGTCACCCTCCTCCACCGGCCTGCCGACCGGCTCGGCACCCGAGGCCCGTGCCACCGGTAATAAAGGCACGACCGCTCCGCCCACCAGCAAGCTACCCAGTCCCTTGAGGATACCGCGCCGCGAGCTTCGCTGGGCGAGTTGACGTGTCTGTTTTTCAAACAGTTTGTCTAATATATTCATGCCTTGTCTGCCTCCACATACTGACTGGCTTCTCGTCTGCTCATATAATCCTGAATAGAGGCCACTTTGCGTTCCTTGGCTTCAAACAGGCTGTCCAGGTGTTCCCGGGAATTGATTATTCCCATGGATGCGATTTGACCCTGTTCATCGATCAGTACCGCATAGGGCAACTTGGAAACACCATAGGTTTTACCCAGAAGTTCTGATACAACATAGGGGAATTCATCCAGCCCCTTGCGCTTCACATAGGCGCTGTGATCCTGTTCCTCGCCGTCACTGGCCAACACCACCCGCAACCAGCTGGCCTCTGCCCTGGCCGCCGACTTGAGCGCCGGGGTTAACTCATTACAAACCGGGCAATCGGGCGAGAGAAAAAACACCAGTTGGGACTTTTCATCCTGTACCTTGCCCACAACTTCAACATCCCCGCTCAGCGTGGATAACGAGAGCTCCGGCGCCGAATCACCCACAGAGAGTGTCTGGTTCATCATCAGGGCCCCTGCAGGAGCCACGCGCTCGTAGAGCACCCCCACCTGCCTGGCCAGGGCCAGGTTCACCAGAACCATAATAATAAAACCAATCCAAAGCACAATATTTGATATGACCAACAGGTCCATACTAACGCTCCCCCGTCATTTGCTGTGCGTTGCTGATCATCTGTTCACTGCTCAAGTAGATCAGGATTGAAAATATTGTAATAAACAAAGTCAGGCCCGTGCCAATAGCGCTCGGGGCCACATCTACTGCAGGCGCCAGGGCCAACAGGGCCAGAAAAGCACAGACACTATTTCGTATCACCAATGCAGGTGTGACTGTTGCGGTGGATGCAGGTCCAGCACAACCACATTGCAGGTCATGTCTGCCGCGTGCCAACTGCATTGCCATCAACCCGGCATAAGCAAACAGCACAAAGGCACTGCCAGCCAGGCCCGTATGACGGCTTACCGGTAACAGCAGTAACACGGCAAGAATCAATTCCACTGAAGCAATCAACCAGACTACAGGGCGGCCAACCGTATCAGCCTCCAGATAAACAGCGATCAAGCGGCGGTATACATTCGGTGCGCGCAGTTTATGAATGGCCGCCTGGGCAAACAGCCAGGCCAGAAACAAGGCCATGCCAATACCAAGCAAATCGGGCACGAGCATTTGCTACTTTGACCCCGTCATCATCAACGGTGTCTCCTGACCGAAATCGTCGATACTGCTGATAAATTCACCGCTTTCAGTATTGTACATTTCAAGACTCATGGTCATTGGATTGACCACCATGAGAACGGGGTTCTTCCCCCGGCTAAGCCCCAGCGACAAGCCCCATTCCCGCAGTGCGATACGCATCACGCGCTGTTTTTTCACCGCATCAAATACCCACACCTCGGAGCCACCACCCTGGTAGCTGCCATCTTTGGCATCCGCATGCATAATGACGTAGAACCGACCCTGGTCATCGCGATCAATCAACACAATCCCACCCGGTGCCCAGTTCTGCTCTCGTTCCTGTTCAGAAACCAGGCTCCAGGCCTCTCCAACTTCAGCCACCTTGCCGCGGACATCTACCGGGTACACCAGACCTGCGATACTGGGAAAATAAGCAATACCATCGATGACCGCAGGGCGCTCGTAGATAGGGTTGTCATCGGAGCTAAAGAAACTGTCGGTACGGGTTTGTTTTAACAAGGTGCCATCGGTATTCAATTCGGTACTCATAAAGCGTCCATCGGCACACAGGGAGCTGAAGCCCAGCTTACCTGTGGGATAGACCAGGCTACATCCCGGGGTGGGAATTTCGGCAACAATTTCTCGCGTATCCAGATCAATGATAGTGGCCGATGTCGCGGGGCTGAAATTGGCGATAGCCAAAAAACGATCATTGTCCAGTGTAACCACTGCATAGCGCTCAGGCATACCAAACAAACGTTTGCCCGGGCGCAGCATAACTTCCCCCTTGGGCGTCAGTGTTGCGGTGTCCCATATGGTGAGGACGTCAATTCTGTCACCGCGCGTACCCCGGGGGTGAAAAGCTTCTGTCGCATAGATTTCGCCACGTCGAGCAGACTGTGCAAGATTGCCCATGTAGGAGACGTTAAACATGCCTTTGATAGCGCGTGAAGATGTCTCCGCTGCGCTGTCTAGGATATAAACCTTGCCGTCGGACATATGGAAAAACCCGACATCGTGCACCAGAAACCAATTCGGCGGGTAGTCGCGGGGCAGGCTCTCCACCACGTCGGTAGGCTCTATAGGCAACGGCGGTGGGCGACTGTCCTGCGCTGCATTTGCCACCTGACCAACGGCCAGTAACGCAACAAGCGCAGCGCCAGCCGCACTCACAGCAGCTGGATTTTTTGCACAATATTTTTTAATCGGGGACATCCACATACACCTGGTTCCTGTCGTTATTGTAGTCAAGTATAGGCCTGCTGGCGTCGTCCCACCACCCGGGGACGCCACTAAACCACGTTTCAGGATTTACTAATCTGCAGGGTCTGGATATTGGTGTACTCCTCCAGGCCATAGCGGCCAAATTCCACACCGATACCGGACTCCTTAACACCCCCAAAAGGCGCATCGGGTTGAATCATCGCATGATTATTAACCCAGGCGGTGCCACATTCAAGTCGAGATGCCAATGCTGTTGCCGCAGCCACATCGCTGGACCATACTGAGCCGCCCAAACCGCAGGAACTGGCATTGGCCCGCTGCAGGGCATCCTCCACATCACTGAATTTAAGCACGGGCAGAATAGGGCCAAAGGGCTCTTCACAGACCAGCCGGGCGTCATCATCAATATCAGCCACAATGGTGACCGGGAAGAAATATCCCGGCCCCTCCATGGGCTCACCACCGCACAGGAAACGCGCGCCTCTGTCTTTGGCCTCCTCGGCCATGGCGCAGACCTTATCGTATTGCGCCTTGTTTTGTACCGGCCCGAAATCAACCTCGCCACTACCATCACCGGTGGTAACGCTGGCGGCGATACCTGCCAGGGCCTGACACATATCCTCGTAAATGTCCTCGTGCACATAGAGCCGTTTAAGTGCTGCGCAGGTTTGGCCATTGTTTATTAGAGCCGTGGCGAAAATTGCCGGAGCAACCGCTGCCACGTCGGTGTCAGCCAGCACTATTGCCGCATCATTGCCACCCAGTTCCAGCGTCAGACGCTTCAGGTTGCACGAAGCGCTCTGCATAATTTTCTTTCCGGTAGGAGTGGAGCCGGTAAAGACAATTTTGTTGATATCCGGATGAGACGACATGGCGGCACCCAGACTGCCGTCGCCGGAGATGATATTGAAAACTCCCGGAGGCAGAACATCATTGATTATCTGAGCCGCCCGCAATGTCGTGAGCGGCGTGTACTCAGAGGGTTTAATTACCACGGTATTACCACTGCGCAGCGCGGGAATAGTGTGCCATATGGCAATTAGCAGGGGGTAGTTCCAGGGGGTAATAGAGCCCACAACACCCACAGGCTTGCGATGTACTTCTATGCGTGCCACATCGTTATCCTGTATGACATCAACGTCCAGTGTCATCTCTGCGGTGGCGTGGCACCATGCCACCGTACCACCCATCTCAAAGCCTGCACCCAGGCCGGCAAAGCCACCCATTGGCTTACCCTGTTCCAGGGTCAGCAGCTTACACAACTCTTCGCTGTGTGCCTCCAGCGCATCTCCTATGGCATGCATCAAACGTGAACGCTCGCCGTCTGTAGTGGCACTCCAGGCAGGTAGCGCACGTCTGGCTGCCGCGACCGCCTGATTTAACTCTGCCTCACCTGCTAGGGGGGCCTGTGCCACCACTTCCTCCGTTGCCGGGTTCAGCACGGGAAAGGTTTCTGCCGTACTCACGGCCTTGCCATCTATGATCAAGTTGTAGTCTGACATACTGGTATTGCTCCCAATTTATTATTCGTGCTATTAAAACAGAGATTCCCAGTACTGGATTGCATAACAGGGAACAGTAACATTGACTGGTAGCGAAGCGGCGTACTAGAGGAGCTTATTGTTTTTACGAAACCGGGCGGGGGTCTGTTGATACTCGGACTTGAACGCTCTACTGAAATGCGAGGCGTCATTGAAACCAAAGCGATAGGCAATTTCCGACACGGAGTAATCTGCAAATGCCGCATCGGAGAGTGCAGCCCGACAATGCTCGAGGCGCAATTGCAGAATATAGCGTGAAACCGACATACTCTCATCCGAAAAAAGCATATGCAGATACCGGGTTGATATATCGTGGGCTGCGGCAATATTGTCGGGGCTGAGATCTTCACTATCGAGGTTTCGTCGGATGAAATGTTTTATACGTTGAATGTACTCACACTTCACGCCAACTTTCAGGAATTCACGTTTTTGCCCTTCCTGGGCGTAGCCAAGTGTCGTAGACAGCAGGTCAATAACATTGGTTTCCAAACGCTGGGCCAACACGCCATCCAGTGTATCCAGGCGCTGGGCAATGGAAGTGACAAACTGGGAGAACAGGCCATTAGCGCCCACGTTCCCATCCATTCGCAGTCCCAGATACTGGGCGGGTTGGCTCACACATTCCTCTAACAAAGCCTGGGGCACCGCTAACACTACCTGGGAGTAATCTGATGCAAAATGTAAATCGTAGGGTTCCGAACTGAGACACAGGGCAAAATCACCTGGCCGCAGGTGCGCCTCCTTGCCGCGTTGCCGCACAATTCCCTCTCCCGCCACCTGGACCTTGACCAGATAAGCTGCGTCACTCACCTGGGCGATATGGCTGCGCCGACGATGCACGTCCAGCGGTGAGCTCCTGACGGCGGCAAATCCCACCTCGCCAAGTTGCTGATTGCAAACCGTGCCCTGGAAATCTCTGCCTGTGGCAGAACAGGGCTCGCAACTCATGGGGAAAAAGGTCTGGCTGACCAGACTGTCAAAAAAATCCAGGCGCTGGGCAGCGGGTATTTGATTTGTCGTATTTTCTGAATTCATACTACCCAGCTTCCGACGATTAACACGGCTGGGCCCAACAACTGAAACCCGCAATTATTGCGAGTATTGCGCATTTGCCCGCCCGCTACAAGCAGATAAAAATTGTCCGAGCGAGTAAAAAAACGGCTAGACTAGCCGCGGCCCGGCCCTGAACCGGGCTCCAATAATTTGAGGATACTATGCGCCTACTACAAGCTCTTTACGTTTTCCTGTTGATGTCCGTTTGTTTCACTTCCTATGCCGAGCAACCGGGAACACCGGAGAATTTCGGGCAAAGTACACAGCACGGGAATTATGCCGAAGTGAACGGGATTCGGATGTATTACGAGGTTTACGGCCAGGGGGAACCCATGGTGCTGATTCACGGCAGTGGGGAAAGTATAGAGGCGATGAAATTCCAGATCAGGCACTTTGCCAAAAACTACCGCGTGCTTGTGGCCGACAGTCGTGCACATGGCAAGTCGGGAACGGGTACAGGAAGACTTACCTATGAGCAGATGGCAGATGATTGGTCGGCACTGATGGACAGTCTCAATATGCAACATGCAAATATTTTCGGCTGGAGTGATGGGGGTAACATCGGCTTACTGCTGGCGATTCACCACCCCGACAAAGTTGCCAAGTTGGTCACCATGGGCGCAAACCTGCGACCCGACAGCAGCGCCGTATACCCCTGGGCGAGGGAGTGGGTGGCCAGCGAATCCAGAAAAATAGAAGACATGCTCGCCAGCGGCGATAAATCACAGGACTGGAATCGCCTGAAGCAACAATTTGGCCTGCTGCGGGAGCAGCCCACTATCTCCTTACAGGCCGCTCAGGGAATTATTGTACCGGTACTGGTAATGGCCGGGGACAGGGACATCATACGCATGGAGCACACAGTGCAGATATTCCAGACTTTGCCCAATGCCCAACTGGCCATTTTGCCGGGAGAAACACATTTCGCCCCCCACAATCACCCGGACAGCTTTAATACAACGGCTGCCCGTTTTTTCCAGGACCCTTTCAGCAAACCGGATACCAAGGATCTATTTTAAGGTAATTTCACCCATTTTTTCTTCCCTTACAGTCAAGTCATAGTTCCCTCTAGGGCAAGACTGAGCTTGTCTCCTGTAGCAAGATAGGTTCAGCTGAAGTGTATGTCCTGGTCTCACAGCCATATGCCCATGGAATGCTGCCTGGATAAACTGGTTGTTCGTAGTTTGACAGCTGGCTAACGGTATGCATTTTGTAGCATCGGGTGGAGGCATTGATCTAAGGCCAACCTGGGACAAATGACAGCACGGAAAAAAATTAAAGTACGTGGCTGTAAAAATATAAATGTAACCTAACGACAGGCATTACAATATGAAGAACCCTATGCATAAACCCTGCACAATTTTTAGAAAAGCTCCCCTGGCTCTGGCCTGCGCGGCGGCAACCCTGATCAGTGGCTACGCTACTGCCCAGAACACCCCCGTACTGGAAGAGATAATGGTAACCGCCTCCAAGCGCACCGAATCCATACAGGATGTTGCGATGGCCATTACCGCCATTGGTGGTGAGGATCTGGAACGTATTGGTGCCACCACGCTGCTGGACTTCGCGGTCAAGGTGCCCAACCTGGGTATGGCTTATGAAGCGGATGGTCGCTTTGATTCCAGCTCACCCTCTATTCGCGGTGTATTTGGTCAGGGTACGACCGGCTTTTACATTGACGACACACCGGTAAATGCCAGTATCCTGCCCCGCATAATGGATGTGCAGCGCATAGAAGTGCTGCGTGGACCGCAGGGCTCACTGTACGGTGCACGCTCCATGGGCGGTACAATCCGTATGATTACCAAGCAGCCGGACCTGCAGGAAACATTCGGTGTCCTGCACGCCTCAGTATCATCGGTCACCGACGGAGATGAAAACTCCGTCGTCGACGGCTCCATCAATATCCCCATTGTTGAAGATGTCTTTGCCCTGAGAATGTCGGGCTACTATGGTGTCAATTCCGGCATCTATGATCGTGTGTACGACAGTACTTATATTGATGGCGCTATTGGCGCCCCACTGCCTAATCCCGCCCCTGATTTTGGCACCAACGAAAATGTTGACGACGAAAAGTATTGGGGTGGCCAGGTGATGGCCCTGTGGCAGATCACCGACAACTTGAGCTTCACACCAAAACTCATCGCACAGAAAGTTGATGCTGATGGGATGCCACTTGCAGATATCGATCCCGAGAATGAAGAACAATTTCGCCATTTTGATACTGAGGAACCCGGCACCGACGAATGGTATATCGCCAGCGCCACCTTTAACTGGGAAATCGACGCGGGAACGGTTGTGTCCACAACTTCCTGGTTTGACCGGGAGACCGACGAGACTGAAGACATGGAGACGTTCCTGAACTTCGTGGG
>JADFVW010000106.1 GCA_015222725.1 Pseudomonadota bacterium
CCATCTTTTCTCCAGTTATCTCGTTATCTCGTTATCTCGTTATCTCATACGCATGACGCTTGAAGTCATGGCTGAACGGATGCCAGAAACCCGGCATTAGTTGTGTCATGCACAGGCCACTGGTACCTGACGGGGACATCCAGGAATGAGTTCCCGCCAACCCTCCCCAGTGATATTCACCCAGTGATGCACTGGGCTCTTCTGACGACACCTCCTGCTTAAGGGCAAAGCCCAGGCCAAATACCGTGCCGGGCATATCCCACATGGGGAAATTAACTTTCACACCGCCGGCCAGTTGATTGGTGCGCATCATATCCAGTGTCTCCTGCTTGAGAATGCGAACACCCCGCCATTCTCCGCCATTGATCAACATACGCATAAAGCTGAGATAGTCTGAAGCAGTGGACAACAAACCACCTCCGCCCGACAGCCACTGGGGGCCTTTAGTGGGACCTTTGCCTGGCGACCCCAGTTGCGTTAAACCGCCAGCCATGGGATCCAGTAAATCCCCGGGTGCATACATTGTCACCAGCCTGGCCAGTTTGTCCTTATCGACAAAGAAGCCTGAATCGACCATTCCCAGAGGCCGAAGAATATTTTGCTCTAAAAATTCGTCGAAGCGCTGCCCTGATAGCACTTCAATCAAACGAGCGACCACATCTGTGGCCAGGCTATAGCGCCAGGATGTTCCCGGCTGAAAAGCCAAGGGAAACTCCGCCAGTCTGGTCATCATTGTTTCAAGGTCACCATCAAAGCCCTGAAGTATATTCAGGCCATTACTCAGGTAGGCCGCATCAATGACTGACTCGGGGTCGACAAATCCGTAGGAGAACCCGGCACTGTGGCTCAATAATTGGCGAATTGTAATGGGGCTGACTGCATTCTCCGTTTGATGTATAGAGCTTGCGCCACTTATCAGTACCCGGGGGCTGGCAAAGACAGGCAGATATTCCTGCAGGGCGTCATCTAACTGAAATTCGCCCCGCTCGTACAGCATCATCAGCGCCACACTGGTAAGCAGTTTGGTGTTGGAAAACATTCGAAAAATCGCGTCTTCACGCAGCGGCGTCTTACTCTCCAGGTCCATAGTACCGAAGCAGCGGTAGTCCAACACATCGAGACCACGCATGACCAGAGTGTTTACACAGGGCAAAATACCTTCGTCTACGTACCACTGCATGCGCCTGTGTAATGCGGAAAAATCCAGAGTATTGGCTACAACTTGTATTTTTGTCTGGCTGCCTTGCACTATTCATTACCCTCTTCCAACTTGATTGATACGCTGTTGATACAGTAGCGCAACCCGGTTGGCTGTGGTCCATCATCAAAGACGTGCCCAAGATGTGAGCCGCATTTTTCGCAGGTGACCTCGGTACGAAGCATGCCGTGGCTTATATCTGACTCCTCCTTAATCGCATCGGTGTTGGCAGGACGGAAAAAACTGGGCCACCCGCAGCCAGCATCAAATTTGGAATCGGATATAAACAAGGCCTCACCGCAGCACTTGCAGTGATAGACCCCCTGCGTCTCGCTGTCCCAATACTCTCCCGTAAACGCTTGCTCTGTGCCCTTCTCACGACACACACGGTATTCCTCGGGGCTTAGGTTTTCGCGCCAGTATTGTTCGTCTTTCATACGCTGCCTCCAATATCTATTGAAAAATAATTTACGCCATTGTGGCGAGTCGGTAAAGAATCTGGTCTTGATAACCGGTGATAACAGGTCGGTAGCCGCTGAGCTCAATGTCCAGGTCCGGATCATTGGTGTCCAGTAAAAGGGGCCGGCCCTGTAGAGCGGATATTTTAGATTTGGCCGCTACAATATTGATGTTAGCTACTCCTACCAGCCGAATGACTTTCGCTGAAATTTGTTGATTACCCCGCCCGAAAACATGGCCCTGGCCGCCAATCGCCGTCACAATAATTCGGGGCCTGCCCTTTGTTTCTGCCAGTAGCCCTAGCAAACCCTGCTCATTGGCATCTGCCAGTAGCAGGGTATTGTCCCGTACTACGTCCACACCCAACAGTGTATTGGGCAGTCTCAATTCATCCATGATCGCCGCGGTGGTAGATCCTGGCCCGATAATGTAAATGCAGCCCTTATCCATGGACTCGACAACCCAGGCGGCGATATCGGCAGCCGCCAATTCGGCATTTTCGACACCACCTATCTTGGTGTGCTGTAAAAACCGGCCCTCGGCAGGCACCTGCATTTCGCCGTAAAACTGACTTCGCACAATGTCCTGGCGAAAAGCCTGCTCATCGATATCCCTGACCTCCTGGGGCGCAAGCCCCACGAGGCCGCCCTTAACCAGTTCTACAAGCAACTCACCGGCAGCCTCCGGTGATACAGCGAAGACACCGGAGTGCATTTTCACACCGGCGGGAATACCAAGTACGGGAAAGGTCTCACCCACGGCGTCATAGATGTCCCTGGCAGTACCGTCGCCACCTACAAATACAATGATATCGACACCAGCTGCTGCCATAGCCTGCGCCGCCAGCCTGGTATCTTGAGCCGATGAATACGTATTGTCGCAGGACCCCAGAACCTCAGATTTCAAGCCCAGAGAGGTCAATACAGCCTCCCCCATTTTGTCACCCCAGCAGGCAAAGCTCAGCTGCGTGGCATATTCGCACAGGGGTGCCAGGGCTCTTTTAGCGCGCTCCGCGCTGCGCTGGCTTCCAAGGATTTCAGGGCCAACTCCGGCAGCGGCTATATCGTCGCTTCCCTTCAGCCCCAGGCTGCCACCTAAGCCTGCCAAAGGGTTCACGATCAATCCAATCCTGAGGCTGACCTGTTCCTGCGATTCAGCGAGAGTCAAACTACGGCCCCCCGACGCAGCTTTCAAGCTGCCGGCAGCCCATCGTCTCGATAATGTTCAGATCTACAGGGCTACTCAAAGTAACCTCTACATTGGCACCAAAGATCTCTCGCCGTGCGCGGTACTCCTTTCGCAGGCGATCGAAATTGGCCGCGGCAACAAAAGCCCTCTGGCCGCATACGGCCTCTCTCAATAGACGGTCGTCCAGGCCAAGATCGTAGTTATGTTGCAGCAGAGCGCGCAGCAGGGCTGCACCACCCAACGTTCCGGGAAGATGAATTGATGGAACACCGGCGGGCAGCTCCCCATCCCCTGTAGCGGGCGACATTTTAAGGTGTTCCAGCAAGGCATTTTTTAGCATTTTAGTGGCCAGCAACTTGCCGTCCAGGGAGTAGCCCGCGATATGCGCGCTGCCATACTGCACCTTTGAAAGCAGACCTTCGGAAACTGAAGGTTCCCCTTCCCACACATCCAGAATGACAGTAGGTGCATGCACGGC
>JADFVW010000107.1 GCA_015222725.1 Pseudomonadota bacterium
ATGTCAATCATAAGGTAGGCTCCCACTTTATCGGCGATTTCCCGGAAGCGCGCCCAGTCCATAATCTGGGAGTAGGCAGAGAAGCCCGCCACGATCATTTTGGGCTTGTGTTCCAGGGCCAGCGCTTCAACCTGCTCGTAATCCACTTCACCGGTCTCGGCATTCAGGCCATACTGAATGGCGTGGTAGGTTTTACCAGAGAAATTGGGCTTGGCACCGTGGGTCAGGTGACCGCCATCTGCCAGGCTCATACCCAAAATCGTATCGCCGGGAGCACACAGGGCCAGGTATACAGCGGCGTTTGCCTGGGAACCGGAGTGGGGCTGCACGTTAGCGTAATCGGCGCCAAACAAAGCCTTGGCCCGCTCGATGGCCAATACCTCGGCCTTATCAACGTATTCGCAGCCGCCGTAGTAGCGCTTGCCGGGGTAGCCCTCCGCGTATTTGTTGGTCATCGAAGTGCCCTGGGCCTGCATCACACGGGGGCTGGTGTAGTTCTCCGAGGCAATGAGTTCGATGTGCTCTTCCTGGCGCACGTTCTCTTCGCAAATCGCAGACCAAATCTCGTCATCAAAACCTGCTATCGTCATGTTGTCATCGAACATTGTATTCCCCCGGGTTGACTACTGGTCGGAACTCCAGATTTTGGAGAGCCTGTCTTGAAAGGCGCGCATTTTACCCTAAAACATCCTATCGACATAAGCCGTATCGCTACTCTTTGGACAATTATTGAGCGGTATTTCGAACTCTTGTTCCCGCACTTTTTCTGCTACAGTTTATCTCTCAGTAATCGAGACGAGAATAGCGCGAAATGGCCCAGTACGTTTACACCATGAATCGGGTTGGCAAGGTAGTGCCCCCGAAGAAGAAAATCCTGGAGGATATCTCCCTGTCCTTTTTCCCCGGCGCCAAGATTGGCGTGCTGGGCCTGAATGGCTCGGGCAAATCCACCCTGCTGCGCATTATGGCGGGCATAGATACTGACATCCTGGGTGAAGCACGGCCCCAGGCCGGCATCAAAATTGGCTACCTGCCCCAGGAACCACAACTGGATGAGGCCAAGGACGTGCGCGGCAATGTTGAGGAGGGTGTGCAGGAGGCCAAGGATGCCCTGGCGGGCCTGGAGAAAGTATACGCCGACTACGCGGAACCCGATGCGGACTTTGACGCCCTGGCCAAAGAGCAGGCCAGACTGGAAGACATCATCCACACCACGGACGCCCACAACCTCGACCACAAACTGGAAGTAGCCGCCGACGCCTTGCACCTGCCGCCCTGGGATGCAGAAATTGCCACACTGTCCGGCGGTGAACGCCGCCGGGTAGCGCTGTGCCGCCTGCTGTTATCCAGCCCGGATATGCTGTTACTGGACGAGCCCACCAACCACCTGGACGCCGAGAGTGTGGCTTGGCTGGAGCGCTTTCTACACGATTTTTCCGGCACTGTAGTGGCCATCACCCACGACCGCTATTTTCTGGATAACGCCGCCGGCTGGATTTTGGAATTGGACCGCGGTCGCGGCATTCCCTACGAGGGCAATTATTCGAACTGGCTGGAAGCCAAGGAAGCGCGACTGGGCCAGGAAAAGCGCCAGGAGGCCTCCCACCAGAAATCCATAAAAGCCGAACTGGAGTGGGTGCGCAGCAACCCCAAAGGGCGGCAGGCCAAGAGCAAGGCACGCCTGCAACGCTTTGAGGAATTGCAGTCCCAGGAGTTCCAGAGCCGCAACGAGACCAACGAGATCTACATTCCACCGGGGCCGCGACTGGGCGACAAGGTTATCGAGGTCGAGGGCCTGAGCAAAAGCTATGGTGACCGTGTGATCTTTGAAGATGTGACTTTCACCGTGCCCAAGGGCAGCATTGTCGGCATTATTGGCGCCAATGGCCGGGGCAAATCCACCCTGTTTCGAATTCTCAACGGTGAGGAACAGCCCGACAGCGGGGAAGTGCGAGTGGGCGAGAGCGTAAAAATAGCCCATGTGGATCAGTCCCGGGATGCCCTGAGCGGCGACAAGACCGTGTGGGAGGAAATTTCCGGCGGCCATGACATGATGCGCATCGGCAATTACGAGGTAAGCTCGCGCTCTTATGTAGGGCGCTTCAACTTCAAGGGCTCCGACCAGCAGAAATTCGTCAAGGACCTGTCCGGCGGTGAGCGCAATCGCCTGCATCTGGCCACCTTGCTCAAGCAGGGCGCCAATGTGTTGCTACTGGATGAACCCACTAACGACCTGGATGTGGAAACCCTGCGGGCACTGGAAGAGGCACTGCTGGCCTTTCCCGGAAGCGCGCTGGTGATCTCACACGACCGTTGGTTTCTGGACCGTATCGCAACCCATATCCTCGCTTACGAGGACGAGGGCAATGTGATCTTCCACGAGGGTAACTTCAGTGATTACGAACAGGATAGAAGAGCCCGCCTCGGCTCCGCTGCCGACCAGCCGCACCGGGTTACCTACAGAAAACTAAAGTAAAATTTTGAGTCGCCGACCCAAAAGGCGCTATAGTACCGAGCAGAGCATAACCCAATACGTTAATTGAAGATGAGCCCGCTTATGTCCGACAAACGTGCCGACCAACGCCGCTTTACCCGGGTCGCACTGGATGTGCCCGTAGACGTCCATCAGGGGGGCAGTGTGTGGCATCAGCGCCTGATCGACATTTCCCTCTCGGGTGTGGCCACCGACCAGCCCGACATCTGGGATGCTCAGTACAACGAGCCCTTCACCCTGATAATCCATCTGGATGATACCGAGAATCTCGAGCTACACGCCTACTTACAGCACGTGGAAAACGGTAGGTTAGGGTTTGCAGTGGAGCATGTAGATAAAACCAACATAGAGCCCCTGCGCCTCTTAATGGAGGCGAGGATTGGGAATTACGAGTTATTACAGGAAGAGCTTAGTCGTCTGGACCCGTAAATTGGGGATCGTGTGTTTTTAGTTCTTAAAAAAAGATCGCCCGGAGTTTATTATGCTATTGCTGGACACGCAAAAAACGCATCCCTGCGAGCTCGGCTTCGAGCCATCCATGGCCTCAGACGGTCCTGCAATAGCATAATAAACTCCGAACGCTCCTACAGAACTAAAAGCACACGATCCCCAATTTACTCCAGCGCTGCCAATGCCTCCGCCAGCTTCGAAACCGGAATAACCTCCATACCCTTAATTTTCCCCTTGGGCGCATTAGCCCTGGGCACAATAGCCCGTTTGAAACCGTGTTTCGCCGCCTCCGCTAAACGCTCCTGGCCACTGGGCACCGGGCGGATTTCGCCCGCCAGACCCACTTCGCCGAAGATCACCATGTCCCGCGGGATCTGCCGGTCCCGAAAGCTGGAGACTATGGCCATTAACAAAGCCAGGTCGGCGCTGGTTTCCAGCACTTTCACCCCACCCACTACATTGGCGAATACGTCCTGGTCGCCCACTTGCAAACCACCGTGGCGGTGCAATACTGCCAGCAGCATGGCCACGCGATTCTGCTCCAGCCCCACCGCCACGCGGCGCGGGTTCCCCAGTTGCGAGTCATCAACCAGGGCCTGAATTTCAACCAAAAGCGGTCGCGTGCCCTCCCATACCACCATCACCACGCTGCCCGAGGCGGGCTCATTGCTGCGATCCAGGAAGATAGCAGAGGGGTT
Organism: Pseudomonadota bacterium; assembly: GCA_015222725.1. Lineage (GTDB taxonomy): Bacteria > Pseudomonadota > Gammaproteobacteria > Pseudomonadales > Halieaceae > JBALVT01. The sequence goes on from JADFVW010000107.1 coordinate 3,643, forward strand.
TTTTACCTGCTTCATACCCTCATCAGTCATGGCAAATACGCCCAACTCATTGACCGCGCCGAAGCGGTTTTTCTGGCCGCGCAGGGTGCGAAAGCGGGAATCATCTGTGCTCTCCAGCAAGATGGAGCAGTCGATGATATGTTCCAGTACTTTGGGCCCCGCCAGCGAGCCGTCCTTGGTGACATGCCCCACCAAAAATAAAACGGTGCCGGTCTGCTTGGCAAAGCGGGTCAGGCAGGCGGCACACTCACGTACCTGGGAGACGCCACCGGCTGCAGAAGACAACTCATCGGAATGCACCACCTGAATGGAATCCACGACCAGTACTTTGGGCTTGTACTCCCGGGCTGCCGCCACGATGGTTTCTACATTGGTTTCTGCCATCAAGCGCAACTTGTCCATGGGCAAACCCAGGCGCTGGGCCCGCATGGCGATCTGCTGCAGGGACTCCTCTCCGGTGATGTATAAGGCTTCCATGCTGGAGGCGAGGTGGCACATGGTCTGTAGTAATAGCGTACTCTTACCCGCCCCCGGATTTCCGCCTATCAGAATGGCAGAACCTGGCACCAGGCCTCCGCCCAGAACCCGGTCGAACTCCCCGGCGCCGCTGGAAAAACGGGGCAGGTCCTGCAAGTCGATATCTTTCAACACCGAAGCTTCGGCGAGGGCGCCGGCAAAACCGGCTCGATTTTGGCTGCTTGCGCTGGCCCCGGCACCCACCCGGCCCGAGCCCTTGGCGGGACCCAAACGAATTTCTACCAGGGTATTCCACGCGCCGCAGTCGTGGCACTGACCCTGCCACTTCGCATAATCGGAGCCGCAGTCATTACAAACAAAGGCTGTCTTACTCTTCGCCATTGGCTATTATTTACCCTTGGTAAAAGAAAATTAACACTCGAGCTGTATGTCGTCGATCAAGCTCGGTATCCTATCAGACTTAGGCTCCCAGATCGGAACACCCATGTCAGAATCCTCATTAATCCCCGAGCGCCAACTGGTCTTTTCCCCCGGCCTGGCGGCGACAATCGGGCTGGAGGAGGCCGTTTTACTGCAGCATTTAGGCGAACTGTTTGAACACCGGCAACCCCAGATAAAAAATGGCTTCGCCTGGCTCAGTGTTGAGCGCAGTTATTTGCTGCGCGCGCTACCCTTCTGGGGCCCCGTGGATTTACATCGCATCAGCCGCAGTCTGGTGGACAAAGGTGTATTGCTGATTGATTCTCCACCCCTGCACAGTGCCGAGAGCCTGGTATTCGCCCTGAACAAGTCGGTGCTACATCATTCAGCTTCAACAGAAACCCCGTCGCCAGTGGCTCATATTCACGCCCCGTTCGCCGCGACGGGAAATACCACCACCCACCGACGTTCTGCCGGCCTACTGCCTACCCACTGGTCCCCCAGCGAAGATTTACTCACGCTGCTAACCATGAACCACACCATACCGCGACAGTTCGCCCTGGACCAACTGGAAGATTTCATCTTTTACTGGCGCGAGCGCGGCGAGACCAGCCACGCCTGGGAAAATAAGTTTCGCCAGCATGTGCGAACCCAGTGGCGCCGCGACGAGCAGAGCCAGGCCGAGGCATTCAGGGTAAAACCCACGCCACTGGACAGCAGCTGGCGCCCCAGCCTCGATGCACTGGAAATCATGCAGCGCACCGATATAGACCGGGATTTTATCGACCAGGCGGTACCCGAGTTTATACTCTACTGGCGCGAGCGCGGCACCAATCCCAAGGATCTCAACTCGAAATTCATCCAGCACATACGTATTCAGTGGGCCAAGTACACGTCGGCCATGGAGCACAACACCGAGCCAAAGCGCATTACCGAGCAGTGGTATCCGCCGGAAGATGTGCTCGACATCCTCAAGATGTCGCATATCGATACTGATTTTTCCCGCTCATTGATCCCGGAATTTATCATTTATTGGCGCGACAGCAACCAGGCCCACACCTCCTGGAACACTAAATTCATACAGCATGTAAAATACAACTGGGCGAAACGCCATCAGCTGGAACACACAGGACAGAGCAATGCCGGACAGCAAGGATCTAATTCAACAGGTCGCACAAGGGATAGAAGCCTCGAAGACGACCTCAGCGACACCTCCTGGGCACAGTGAGGCCTCGCGCAAGCGGGTGAGCGAAGAACACGTTGATGCCATCAACCAGGTCTTCGCCCTGTTCCGACTGAATTACCACAACCAGTACTTTGCCGCCTACCAGGACAACAGCCAGATACAGCAGGTCAAAAAACTGTGGCTGGAATCCCTGTCCGATTATCCGGTAGAGCAAATTCTCAGGGGCGCCAAACACGCCATCGAACACAGCGAGTACCTGCCCACCCTGAACCGCATGCACGAGTGCTGTCAGCAGAGCCTGACCAAATACGGCCTGCCCACCGCCCACGATGCCTACCTGGAAGCCTGCAAGGCCCCCTCACCCAAATCGGCCCAGAACTGGAGCCACCCGGCGGTGTACCTGGCGGGCAGAGACAGCGACTGGTTTTTCCTGGCAAACAATGTCGAGCGAATCAGCTGGCCGGTGTTTCGCGACCACTACCAGCAGTATTGTGGCCGGGTAATACGAGGGGAGAATCTGGATATTCCCGCACCGGAGGCGATTGAACAGCAGCACAGTAAGGTGTTGGCGCCGGAAGAACAGTTGGCGGAGCTGCATAAGCTCAGGGATCAGACTGGCCTGTAGCGTATATCTTCAAGCCCGAATTTAGATCGTGATAATCGAATCGCACGGAGGGTCGCTGGTCCCTGTGCCGGACACGACGTGAATCCATCCATGGAGTCTCGGCTGCCGCGTCCATGCGGCAGACGGTCCGGCACAGGGACCAGCGACCCTCCGTGCTATGTGCTCTCTTCGAATTCTAGATTGGGGATAGTAAAAAGATATCTACAAGATGATGTCGGTTGGCTTGGCAGAGATGACCGAAAGAGCAACGGGTGTGCGGCTATACACTTTAAGAACGATACAACGGAGAGAAGCTCTCGGTGTGTGGTGCCGTTTTTCAGGACCGTCTGAGGCCAGGGATGGCCGAGGCCGAGCTCGCATGGATGCGTCTTTTGCGTGTCCAGAAAAACGGCACCACACACCGAGGGCGGCCCGCTTACCACGAATTCGATAAGTGTATAGCCGCACACCCGTCGCGACCAGCACACGCCGATCTACTGCTCGAAAGAACCCCGAGCCAAATTCTCAAAGCGCGTAAATTCGCCAATAAACGCCAGACGACAAGTACCGATCGGGCCATTACGCTGCTTGCCGATAATGATCTCTGCCACGCCCTTGTCCGGCGAGTCCTCGTTGTAGACCTCGTCGCGGTAGATAAACATGATGACGTCCGCATCCTGCTCGATAGCCCCGGACTCTCGCAGGTCTGAGTTTACCGGACGTTTGTTGGGTCGCCCCTCCAGGGCACGGTTAAGCTGCGACAGGGCGACCACCGGGCATTTAAATTCCTTGGCAATGGCCTTCAGGCTACGGGAAATCTCCGAGATTTCCGCGGTGCGCCCCTCCGATGTGCCGGCCACCTGCATCAGCTGCATATAGTCGAGCATTATCATGCCCAGGTCACCGTGCTCACGCGCTACCTTGCGCGCGCGACTGCGCACCTCAGTGGGAGTCAGTGCCGCCGTGTCGTCGATGAACAGGGGTACGTCCTTCAATTTGGTGACAGCTGCACTCAACTTGGGCCAGTCTTCCTGCTCCAATTTGCCGTTGCGAATACGGGTCTGGTCGATGCGGCCCAGGGATGACAGCATACGAATTATCAATGACTCTGCCGGCATCTCCATGCTGAACACTAAAATTGGTTTTTCCTGGGCCAACACCGCGGTTTCCACCAGGTTCATGGCGAAACTGGTTTTACCCATGGAGGGTCTGCCCGCGATAATGATCAGGTCGGAAGGCTGTAAGCCGGAAGTCATGCCATCGAGGTCGGTATAGCCGGTGGTCAAACCGGTGATGTCGCCCCCGGAATTAAACAGCTCATCAATTCGCTCCAGGGCGCCTTTGAGCAGGGGGTTCACCTCCTGCGGCCCGCCGGTCTTGGGCCCCTGCTCCGAGATCTGCATGATAAGGCGCTCTGCCTCGTCAATGAGATCGGTGCTGCTGCGACCCTCCGGGTTAAAACCGCTTTCCGCGATGTCCTGGGCGACTTCAATCAGGCTGCGCAGGCTGGATCGCTCCCGCACGACCTCGGCGTAGGCCCTGATATTGGACGCGCTGGGCGTATTGCCGGCCAACTCTGCGAGGTAGGCGAGACCACCGGCCGCATCGAGTTCGCCGTTGGCAGTGAGCTTGTCGGCCACGGTGATGACGTCCACCGGGCTTCCGGCTTCCGCCAATATAGCGATCTGCCTGAAGATCAGGCGGTGATTGGGCCGGTAGAAATCGTTGACGGTAACCGCCTCGGCAACGGCATCCCAGCCATCGCTGGACAGCAGCAGGCCACCCAGAACCGACTGTTCGGCTTCAGGGGAATGCGGCGACATTTTGATACGCGCAATGTCCCTGTCATCTACGTAGGGTAGCTCGGATACATTGCTGGGGTAATCGGGGTCGGACATGGTAAACAGCTGTTCTTATTTGGCTACATAGAGTAACGAAATTCGCCCGAACAACCAATCAAAGAATCGGGAGCTGTTGCCCCCGACTCTCTATATTGGCTTTTAGTCTTCGGCTACAACGCTCAAATTGATCATTGCAGTGACATGAGAGTGAATCTGGATGGCAATTTCGTATTCGCCCAGTTCACGCAGTGCACCTTCGGGAAGACGCACTTCTGACTTGTCGATGTCACAACCGGCAGCGGTTACGGCTTCGGCAATATCGCGTGTACCGATAGAACCGAACAGCTTACCCTCTTCACCAGCATTGGCTTCGACAGTAAGGGTTTCCAGGGCATTGATCGCTTCGGCGCGCTTTTCGGCGGCGGCAACAGTCTCAGCAGCAGCGGCTTCAAGCTCGGCGCGACGCTCTTCAAACTGGGCGATATTTTCCCTGGTCGCAGACACGGCTTTGCCCTGCGGGATCAGAAAATTACGGCCGAAACCTGCTTTCACGTCAACCCGATCTCCCAGGCCACCCAGATTGCCAATATTTTCCAGCAAAATGACTTCCATCTGACTTTCCTCTATTCGGGGAGTTGCCTCCCGCTTTAAAAAAATAATGTGTCTATCTGGTCAAGCTTTAGTCTTCACTGGCCTGCTTGGCCCAGCGCTGACGAAACCCTATCCAGCTATCTGCGATCGCGGCAACTACCACAACCAATTTCACCGGGTCCAGAATCAGCCACGCCAGGTAAAACCCGGTCAACCATCCTGTACCCCGCCCACGCTGTTTAGCGCGGGCATGTACCAAAGCCAGACCCGCAAAGGTCAGCGGTACCATCAATATCATTGCCCAGGTCTGGTATTCCACTCCCAGGGCAAAAATGCCCAGTGCGGGTAAAACCAGAGCTACCGTCACGGCGGGCGACAAAAGCATAGCCCGGAACTCTTCACCGAAACCACCCGGGTTGTACAGTGCTGCCTGCCAGTATCGTGCCAACAGCAGGCACATGACCGAGCTCACAGCGCTTACTGCCCCCAGCATCCCCGCAACCTGTAAGGCCGTCGGGTGATTTAACACCACCGCTTCTGCATTACCCTGGGACAACTGCTGCTCCAGGTTGCCCAGGAATTCTGCGAAGAACACCACGAGCTGATCGAGAAGCTGGCTGCCAAAGGCAAGCATGGCCAAACCGGTCACAACACCTACCGCAACACTGGCCAGTATCGCCGCTGACAAGCTCACCGTGGTGCGCAATACCAGAGCGAGGAACATTGCCCCCACCAACATTGCCACCGGCCCGCTGTCTCCGACATAAAACAACAGCAGCCCCGCTGGCAACAGTGCCCACATCAATAACCAGGCACCGTCTCCCACGCCCTTGCGCAGGGTGACCAGCGCAATTACTGCAGCGCTGACCCAACAAAACATCATACTACTGGCGCCGGCCACCGTGACGAGCAGAGCCGGCAACCTACCGCGCATGACATAATTGGCTAAACCTATCAAAGTCAGGCCCCGCGCGGCGAATTCTTCTTACTGATGAGAATCCGTGTAAGGCAGCAGAGCCAGGAAGCGAGCACGCTTCACAGCAGTAGCCAACTGACGCTGGTACTTGGCTTTAGTGCCGGTAATACGGCTTGGTACAATCTTGCCAGTCTCGGAAACATAGGCTTTCAGTGTTTCCAGATCCTTGTAATCGATTTCCTTCACGCCCTCGGCGGTGAAGCGACAAAACTTACGGCGACGGAAAAAACGTGCCATGGTAACTCTCCTTTAAATCTCGGTATTCATAACGATGAACGAAAGCGGCTGAAGAAATGCTGAAGAATTAATCTTCAGTTTTCTCTTCTTTTGCCGGTGCAGCAGCTTCGGCAGGTGCCGCTTCTGCAGCCGGTGCTTTCTCGCTGGTCTCTTCAGTTGCTGCCGGTTTGGGAGCTTCTGTAGACTGACGCTGCTCGTAGCGATTCTTGCGCTCGCGATTCTCTTTCTCGGCTTTCATGATGAAAGACTCACCAGTGACGGCCTCGTCACGGCGGATCACCAGATTGCGGATCACAGCATCGTTGAAACGGAAAGTGCTAGTCAGCTCGTCCATGGCTTCGTTGGAAGCCTCAACATTCATCATCACATAGTGTGCTTTGTGAATTTTGTTGATGGGATAAGCCAGCTGGCGGCGGCCCCAGTCTTCCATACGGTGGACATTGCCGCCGTCTTTCTGGATGGCCTGGGTGTAGCGCTCGATCATACCGGGCACTTGTTCGGACTGGTCAGGGTGGACCATAAACACGACTTCGTAATGACGCATATAAAGCTCCTTACGGGTTAATGCTACCCACGTTCGCGGTGTAGCAAGGAGGATCGGCCGTACGGGACAGCCGGGCAAATTTTGAGGTGGCGGATTCTACATAGTTTGGGGCTTCTCTGCAAGCTTACTAAACTGGGGTGGAAGTAACCCCGCCTTCGCTGTCGTCCATGCCCTTGCCAGACACGCCAAAAGACGCATCCATGCGGGGCTCGGCTTCGGGCGTCCTGCCCTCAGACGGTCTGGCAAGGGCATGGACGACACCGAATGCTCCGACGGTACTTAGCATTCCAGTTTTGTAGGCCTTCGGCAAAAAAAGCCTATAGCCCGCAAAACTAGAATTCGCAACTTGCTGAAGCTACCAGGGGTGTTGGGTGCTTTGCTGGGCCGTCTGAGGCCACGGATGGCCGAAGCCGAGCCCCGCATGGATGCGTCTTTTAGCGTGCCCAGCAAAGCACCCAACAC
>JADFVW010000108.1 GCA_015222725.1 Pseudomonadota bacterium
AGACCACGATGCGGGAGCTGACCTCGGCCTGACGCAGGGCGAGCAGGGTTTCAATGCCGTCCATGCCCTTCATGCTCAGGTCCAGTAGAATGAGGTCGGGATCCAGCTCCGCCGCCTGTACCACGGCATCCGCGCCGTTGGCGGCCTCGCCTACCACTTCGATATCACTCTCCAGCTCCAGTAATTGCCTGACGCCCTTGCGCAGTAGAGGGTGGTCGTCCACCAGTAATACCGTGTTGTTAGATTCAGACATTTTTCCCGGTTCCGTTATCGCCATTGTCGGCATTGTACGCGTTACCACCGTGCAGGCGGTTGGCCTGGGCCAGTTTTAATTTTAACTCAACCCGCGTTCCGCCAGTAGGGCGGCTGCTACAGCTAAACGCGCCGTCCAGCTGCTGGGCTCTTTCGCGCATGGTGTAAATACCGTAGTGATGTTGCTTTTCGGGATTGTCCGGCATTCCCACACCATCGTCATCGACCATAAAAACAACTTCGCCGCTGTCATCGCGAGTACAGTGCAGGCAGATATTACTGGCGCCGGAGTGTTTCACCGCATTGTTCAGGGCCTCCCGCAGAATATGCAATATGTGGATGTCCTGGTTGGGGCTCATGGCATAATTTCCCAGGGCATAATCCAGCGTTACCGCCGCGGAGCTGCGCTGGTCGAATTCTTCCACCGCGTGTTCCAGGGCGGAGCGCAGGTCCGGTGAATCCAGTTTTATCCGGAAGGTGGCCAATAATTCGCGCAGGTGCTTGTAGGCTGCATTGAGCCCCTGCTGCAGATCGTTTATCGCCGCTTCCACCTGATCGGCTTCGAAGCCCTGGGCTATCATTTTCTTCAGCCGCGCCACCTCCATTTTCATATAGGACAGGGATTGGGCCAGGGAGTCGTGCAGCTCCCGGGCAATGGTAGAGCGCTCCTCGTGCAGGATTACACGCCGCTCTTGATCCAGAGTGCGGTGAAAAGCGAAGGCAGTGGACAGTGTTTCCGCCACAGTTTTGAGCAGCTGATGCTGCCAGGAATCCAGCTCTGTACCGGGTGTCGCGCGAACAAACAGAAATCCAAATTCGTCATTTCGGTTTTTCAAGGCCAGGGCGACATCTCGTATACCGGAGTTTAGCGGTTGTCCGGGGTTAATCCCGCAGCCCTCCAGGGAGACGCTCGCCTTGTCCTTTGCTGTACTTATCAGCTCATAGTCCGGGTAGTCCGGTTCGGTTTTGATAAAAAGGTTTATCTGCTCTACCTCGATTACTTTTTTCAGGTCGGCGAGGAAAAAGTTCAGTAGTTGCAGGTCATTGGGGTTGGCGGCTATTTCCCTGGAGGTTTTGTAGAGGAAGTTCAGTGCCAGGTTGGATTTACGTAGTTTATCTGTGCGCTCCGAGACCTGTTGTTCCAGATTGCGGTACTGGGCCTCCAGGCTTGCCGTCATGCTATTAAATGCCTGGCTGAGCAGGCCCAGCTCGTTGTCACTGATGTAACTGGTGCGGTGGGCCAGATAGCCTTTTTCTACTTGTTCTGCGGCTTGCACCAATCCCCGCAGGGGAACGACGAAGTTGCTGTCCGCTTTCATCACGAAAAAGATCAGGATGAAAACAATGAGAATAATGCTGACGCCCTCGGTCATTCCCAGCAGTTCATTCTTGCCCTCTGCGTTGCGCTGTAAGTGGGTGACCATCAGCTCGATGTCGTCGACGTAGGCGGCCAGATGCTGGTTGTATCGCTGGCGGATGTCCACCCAGACCGGCTCCTGGCCCAGATCAGAAAACAAGGGCAGCAGGGGCGCCATGCCATTTTCCCAGTTGCTCACTACCTTGCGATAACTTTGCTGTAGCGGCGTGTTTCCCGATTCCTCTACCAGCTGCGTGACGCTTGATTGATAGAGTTTGTTTGAAAAGGCTTCTGCTTCCCGAGCCAGAGTCTGTTTTGGGTCTGCCAGGTCCCCTTCACTGGCGCGGGATAGAACATTGGCAATGCGGTAGGACTGCATGCGCAATGACCCCGCCAGGTTGATCGCCTCGGCGTCGTCCTTGGAGTTTATGGTGACGTAGACAGCCAGAGCCATGCTCGCCAGTGCCATACCCGCGATCAGCATCATTGCCATAAGAATCTGGAAGATGACTGAGTTGTAAACCTGTTTGCTGAACAATGCTATTTTCCTTTCTTGCCCCGGGGCTACTACCAAAGACTCCGCTGGTCCTTCCCGTGCCTTGATATTACTATAAGTGTACGCTATCTATTTGAATTTAATGACTTTATCAGATTTATCCTGACTACTACTTTGGGAGTATTCCACGTGTTTTCCCATTTTGCGGACTAGCCGCCTATTGACCCAGATCAAGTCATTACCTTCGATAACTATTATCTTGCGGTTCAGGATTTGAAACTGATTATGACACAAGCACTTCGACAACAGAGACTATCGCTTACCTTCAGCACGGTTGCCTTCGCCGTGTGTTTTGCCGCGTGGACTTTATTCTCTATCCTGGGGGTCGAGATCCGCAGGGAGTTGGAGCTCAATTACACCCAGTTTGCCCTTTTATTGGTGGCACCGATTCTTACCGGGTCTCTTGCCCGTCTGCCCGCCGGTATTCTTGCTGATATATACGGTGGCCGACGTGTCATGTTCGCTCTGATGATGATTGTTGGCACCGTCCTGTTGTTTTTCCCCTACGCCAACAGCTACGCTTATTATCTGGTGTTCGGCATGGTGATTGGCCTTGCCGGGGCTACCTACGCTGCCGGTATTACCTTTGTTTCCGCCTGGCATGACAAAAATCGCCAGGGCACGGCCATGGGCATTTTCGGCGCCGGAGACCTGGGTGCTGCAATCACCAACCTGGTGGCTCCTATTGCGATTATCAGTGTCGGCAGCACCATGGTGCCAGTACTATATGGTGTTGCAATGCTGGTTGCCGCCTTTGGCTTCCTGCTGATAAGCAGCGAGGACCCTCAACACCAGAAGCAAAGAAAAATTGATCGCCCCCTCGCGGAGGAACTCAAGCCCCTGGGTGAACTGCGGGTCTGGCGTTTCGGGCTGTATTACTTTTTCGTCTTTGGCGGCTTTCTGGCGCTGACCCTGTGGTTGCCGCAGTATTATGTTGAACAGTACGGCCTGGACCTGAAGAGTGCGTCTTTTGCCACCTTGCTGTTTACCGTTCCCGCCGCCCTGGTGCGGGCTCTGGGGGGCTGGTTTGCCGACACCTTCGGTGCCAGAACCATTAACTGGGTGGTGTTCTGGATTTGCATCGTCTGCCTGTTTTTTCTCTCCTATCCGCCCACCACCATGACCATTCACGGGATTGATCGAGATCTGTCCCTGCATATATACACCCCTATGTGGCTGTTTACCGGCCTGTTGTTTGTGATGGGCGTTGCCATGGGCTTTGGCAAAGCCAGTGTTTACCGGCTTATTTATGATTACTACCCCAACCATGTGGGTGCCGTAGGTGGTGCCGTGGGTCTTATTGGTGCTCTGGGGGGGGTTGTCCTGCTGATTTTATTTGGTCTGGCAAACGATCTGACCCGAATCAGTACTTCTTGTTTCATGCTGCTGTATGGCGTACTCGCCGGTTGCATGATCTTTATGCATTACGCAATAAAGCGTGATCAGTTTCGCGACCGCCTGGCGCAAGCGCAAGCTGACGAATTTTTATCTCTTTAACTTAAGGAAAAGAGGAACGACCATGTCTGATATTA
>JADFVW010000109.1 GCA_015222725.1 Pseudomonadota bacterium
ATCGTGAAAAACTCCACATCCATTTTCCATCATGCACTGCGCGCTTTTGATAACCTGGTATTTTCCTGGCCAAAAATATTTCTGGCGCTGTTGCTGTCGGTGACGGTGTTCTTCGGACTGCAAATTCCCGGGGTGCGTATGTACTCCGATTTTGCCGATCTGTTGCCCCAGGAGCACCCCTATATTCAGCTGCACAACCAGATCCGGGACAGTTTTGGTGGTGCCAACAATATCATCATGTCTGTGCAGGTAAAGCAGGGGGACCTGTTCACCGACGATGTCATAAAACGCATCAATCGCATCACGAAAAAGATTGACCTGTTGCCCGGGGTCAACCACAACACGGTGGCCAGCATCACCCATCGCACGGTGCGCAAGGTGTGGTTGACCGAAACGGGCGATGTGAATTCTGCCCCGTATTTTGACGGCTTGAAACCATCCTGGAGTGACAGTGAACTGGCGCAGATGCGCGAGGATGTCAGGGCCAATCCCCGTGTCTATGGCCTGCTGGTTTCCCCCGATCTGAAAGCGGCCTTGATCAAGGCGACGTTCAACGAGGGCGAACTGGATTACCAGGCGATCTTTGACGATGTGAAAAAAATCCGCCTGGAGGAATCCGATGACAGCGTCAACCTCTATGTAACGGGGCAGCCCACCCTGGTGGGTTGGGTCTATACCTATGTCGGGCAAATACTGCAGGTGTTTCTCTATACCGCGCTGATATTGATCAGCTTGCTGGTCCTGTATTTTCGGCGCTTGTACGGTGTGTTACTGCCGCTGTTCGGTATTTTACTGGCCACCACCTGGGGCCTGGGCATTATCTCACTGCTGGGGTTCAACCTGGATCCCCTGACTCTGGTAGTACCTTTCCTGATTTCCGCCCGCGCCATGTCTCACGGTGTGCAATTGGTGCAGCGCTATTATCTTGAGTTCGACCTGGGTGGCGATGGCAGAAAGGCCGCCCGCAATACCTTCGACAGCCTGTTCCGACCCGGTTCACTGGGGGTGGTGTCGGACGCGGTGGGTCTGCTGCTGATCTCCCTGGGCTCTGTTCCCATCAATACCAAAATGGCTTACTACGCTTCCATGTGGGCCGCAGCGGTTATTCCCACGGTGCTGGTATTTATTCCAGTGGCCCTGAGCTTGTTACCACAACCCAAAACCAGGGTGCAGGCCGTGGCACGGGGCAGGGCGGGCCCATTGGGATTGTTGCCCGATGTTGCCGCTATTGTGAGCAATCGTCGTAGCGCCATCAGTATTCTGCTGTTTATGGGCTGCCTGTCGGTCGGGGGTCTCTACTTCAGTTCCTGGGTGCAGATAGGGGAGTCCGAACCCGGTTCACCCATTCTCTATCCGCAGCACGACTACAATCGATCTTCCAAGGCGATCAACGACATGTTTCCCGGTTCCGAGGAACTGTTTATCGTGGCGCGCACCGATGAGCCCAACGGCATCAAGCGGCCGGAAGTGCTCAATGCCCTGGATAGTTTCAAGATTCATATGCTGAATGACCCGGAGCTGGGTGGCGCCAAACTGGTGACCGACCTGATCAAGCAGGTCAACCGCATTTTCCACAGTAACGACCCGCGCTGGGCACAGATTCCGGATACCGACGCCTACGTCGGCGGCCTGCTATTTGCCTATGAGGCATCCAGCCCGGTGCCCGGGGCATCCCGGGAATTTATCGACACCGACAGCCAGAACGCCAATATGGTGTTTTTTTACAAGGACCATAAGGGGGAGACCATTCGCCGGGCCATCCACCAGGCCAAGGCGTGGATCAATGATCCGGACAACCAGGTCGAAGGGCTGGAAATATTGTTGGCCGGTGGCTCGATTGGTGTCACCGCCGCTATTAACGAGGCATCTTTCGCCACTAACCTGCTGGTGATACCGCTGGTACTGGCCCTGATTTTTGTTTTTGTCACAGCGTTTTACTGGTCGTTCAGCGCCGGTAGCCTGATGATGCTGGCGATGACCTTTGCGACAACCCTGACCTACGCCTACATGGGGGTGCAGGGCATTGGGATCAACGTCAACACCGTGCCTATTATCGCTGTAGGTATCGGCGTGGGTATCGATTACTCGATTTACATCATGGACCGTATTCGCGAGGAAGCGGCCAAGGGCATTGGCCTGGATGCCGCCATCGCCAACACACTGAGCAGTACGGGACTGGCCGTGGGTTTTACCGCCGCCTCGCTGATTGGTGGTGTGGTGATGTGGTACTTCCTGTCGGATTTACGCTTCCAGGCAGACGCGGCCCTGTTGTTGTGCGTGATGTTGTTACTGAATGCGGCTGCGGCGGTGTTCCTTGTACCGTCGTGGATACGGGTATTTAAACCCAGGTTTATTGTTCACGTGCACTACGACGCGGATGGCATCCTGATCTCCGACGAAGAACAGGTGCGGCGGAAAGGCGTTACCAGCTAAAAGAATTATCGGGTGTGGGCAGGCAGAACTCCGCACCTGGTACTAAGATGAAAGGGAAGTCGGATGGTGTGATCGGTGGAGAAATATCCAAAAAACGGATAAGCGGTATTTCTTCATAACAGTGAAAAGAAGTGACCTATTAAAAAAGCATAAATAGTGGAGACTGATATGACTTATTCCAGATGTAACAGGAGGGGGAAGTCCAGGGCCGACAAG
>JADFVW010000110.1 GCA_015222725.1 Pseudomonadota bacterium
CAACTCAGCCAGCTTATACAGCAGGCACTGGATTCACTTATCGCCCAGGGCATGCTGCCCGATACAATAGAGCCTCGCATCCAGATTGACCGCACCCGCGACAAAAGCCACGGCGACCTGGCCAGTAATATTGCCCTTACCCTGGCCAAGGTGGCGAAGAAATCGCCCCGGGATATAGCCACTGCTATTTGTGCCGCTCTGCCCGAGGCCGATTTCGTGGAGCGCACTGAAATCGCCGGGCCGGGGTTTATCAACTTTTTCCTCAGCGGCAGCAGCAGCCAGGCTGTCATCCAGCGCATTCTGGAGCAAGGGGCCAATTTCGGCACATCCGATGAGGGGGAGGGTCGCAAGGTGCAGGTCGAGTTTGTCTCCGCCAACCCCACAGGACCACTGCATGTGGGGCACGGGCGCGGCGCCGCGGTTGGCGATAGCATCTGCAGGTTATTAGCTGCCACCGGCTGGGACGTCTCCAGTGAGTTTTATTACAACGATGCAGGGCAACAAATCAACAACCTGGCCCTGTCGGTTCAGGCACGCTGTAAAGGCCTGGGGCCAGACGATGATAGCTGGCCGGATGATGGGTATCGCGGCGGCTACATCCAGGACATCGCTGCGGCCTATCTCTCCGGGGATAAGGTCGACTCAGAGGATCGGCACGTACTCGCTTCTGGCGATCCCGAAAACCTCGACGATATTCGTGAATTTGCTGTCGCTTTCCTACGCCGCGAGCAGGATCTGGACCTGAAGGCTTTCGGGGTGGATTTCGACGTCTATTTCCTGGAGTCCTCCCTATACGAATCGGGACAGGTCGAAGCAACAGTAGCTAAACTGGTCGAAAACGGCCATGCCTACGAGCACGAGGGTGCCCTGTGGTTGCGCAGTACAGACTTTGGCGATGACAAAGATCGGGTCATGCGTAAAACCGACGGTGGATACACTTACTTCCTGCCGGATGTCGCCTACCACTTCAATAAATGGCAGCGCGGTTTTGTTCGGGTTATCGACGAACAGGGTGCCGACCATCACAGCACGGTCACCCGTGTACGCGCGGGCCTGCAGGCCCTGCACGAGGGCATTCCCGAGGGCTGGCCGGAGTATGTGCTACACCAGATGGTGACGGTGATGCGCAACGGGGAGGAAGTGAAGCTTTCAAAACGAGCCGGCAACTATGTCACGCTGCGGGATTTAGTAGACGAGGTGGGCAGAGATGCCACCCGATATTTCCTGGGCGCCAGGGCAGCCAACTCACAATTGAATTTTGATATCGACCTCGCCTTGTCGAAAACCAATGACAACCCGGTCTACTACATACAGTACGCCCATGCCCGGGCCTGCAGTGTTATGCGAAAAATGGCCGACCAGGCCTTGCACTGGGACCAGAGTTTCGCCCTGGCGCAGTTGGAGCAATTGACCCAGGAGAGTGAAAAAGCGCTGCTGCGCAGGCTGGATCGCTACCCGGAGATAGTGGCAAGGGCCGCAGCGAGCGCGGAACCACATATGATGGCCAGTTACCTGCGTGAACTGGCGGGAGATTTTCACAGCAACTACAATTCCCATAAAATTCTGGTAGATGATGAGGCTGTACGCGCTGCCCGGGCGGCACTGAGCCAGGCGGTTAAACAGGTTGTGGCCAATGGCCTGGCGCTGCTGGGTGTGTCCGCCCCGGAGTCTATGTAAGCCATGGCCAGAGACTACGCCAAGCAACGTCAGGCCAGCACAAGGCGGCCCAAAAAAAGCAATACTCGAAGAACAGCGGCTAAAGCTACCGCACCGGCCCGCGGCTGGCAGCTGTACCTCGCAGGTTTATTTTCCGGCGTGTTCCTCAGTTTTTTGCTGTATCTGGGCACCCTGCCGCCCGGGCCGGGCACAGCAACCCAGGTCGCCCAGGATGAATCCAGGCCGGCTGAAACCGAGCCACCAAAGCCGCGGTTCGATTTCTACACGCTGCTGCCGGAGCAGACCATGGACCTCGGGGTCGAAGCTGCAGAAACCCGGGTCACTCGCGCCAGCAAGCCGACAGAATTCTATTTGCTGCAGGCGGGAGCGTTCAAACAGCGTGAGGACGCAGAGAGCCGCAGGGCACAATTACTGCTGCTCAATTTAGAGCCAAAAATAGAAGAGACCAACAGCGACAATGGGCGCTGGTACAGGGTATACCTGGGGCCATTTCAGTCCCGCGCCAAACTCAACAAAGCACGCAGCCTCACTGCCGCCCAGAACATCGATACTTTGCTGCTAAAACGGTCCAGCACCTGACTGAGCCAAGCCTTCTCACCAAATGAATTGAACACTTGAAATCCCGGTGTTCCCCCCCCATATCTGCAAGACACAAGCAGGAGATCCACAGTGGAACAATACAGAGGTACAACTATTCTCTCGGTACGCCGGGGAAATAGTGTGGTCATCGGTGGCGACGGCCAGGTATCAATGGGCAACACGGTGATGAAGGGCAACGCCCGAAAAGTTCGGCGACTGTATAAAAACCAGGTTCTCGCAGGCTTTGCCGGCGGAACGGCAGACGCGTTTACGCTTTTCGAGCTGTTTGAAGCCCAGCTGGAAAAACACCAGGGGCATCTGGTACGCGCAGCAGTAGAGCTGGCGAAAGCCTGGCGCACCGAGCGCGCCCTGCGTCGACTCGAAGCCCTGTTGGCAGTCGCTGACAAAGACACCTCGCTGGTCATTACCGGCAACGGCGATGTCATAGAGCCAGAAGATAACCTTATTGCCATTGGCTCCGGCGGCCCCTTTGCCCAATCTGCAGCCAGGGCCCTGCTGGACAACACCGAGCTGGACGCACGGACTATCGTTGAGAAAGGTCTGGGTATTGCCGCAGATATCTGCATATACACCAACCACAACCGAACCATCGAACAACTGGATTTTTAGGTAGACCCATGTCGAATATGACCCCCCGCGAAATCGTCCACGAGCTGGACAAACACATTATCGGCCAGGAGCCGGCAAAACGCGCCGTTGCTATTGCCCTGCGCAACCGCTGGCGTCGCATGCAGCTATCGGAAGAACTGCGAGCAGAAATTACCCCCAAGAACATCCTGATGATCGGCCCCACAGGCGTTGGCAAAACCGAAATCGCCCGCCGCCTGGCCAAGCTGGCCAATGCACCCTTCGTCAAAGTTGAAGCCACCAAGTTTACCGAAGTGGGTTATGTGGGCCGCGATGTCGAATCCATTATCCGCGACCTGGTTGATGTCTCAATTAAAATGTACCGCGAGCAAGAAGTTGAAAAAGTCCGCTTCAGGGCCGAGGAGGCCGCCGAGGATCGAATTCTGGACATCCTGCTGCCCCCGGCCCGGGACAGCGAAGTGGACACAGCATCCAGCGCGCGACAGTTGCTGCGAAAAAAGCTGCGAGAGGGCGAGCTGGACGAAAAGGAAATTGAAGTGGAGGTCAGTACCGGGGCTCCGGGCGTTGAAATTATGGCCCCCCCGGGCATGGAAGAGATGACCAACCAGCTGCAGAGTATGTTCTCCAACATGTCCCAGCAGCAGCGTAAAAACAGAAAAATGCCTATTAAAGCTGCCTTCGAAGCCCTGTGCGACGAAGAGGCGTCAAAAATGGTCAATGAGGAAGAGCTGAAACAACAGGCCATTCACGCAGCGGAGCAAACCGGTATCGTGTTCATCGACGAGCTGGATAAAGTCGCCAAACGCAGCGAGGGTGCCGGAGCTGACGTATCCAGGGAAGGTGTCCAGCGCGACCTGTTGCCACTCATTGAAGGCAGCACCGTCACTACAAAATTCGGCATGATCAAAACCGATCATATTCTGTTTATTGCCTCCGGCGCGTTTCACCTGGCAAAGCCCTCCGACCTGATACCCGAGTTGCAGGGGCGACTGCCTATTCGTGTGGAACTGTCAGCACTCAGCACCGAAGATTTCGAGCGCATCCTGACCGAGCCCGATGCCTCTCTCACCGAGCAGTACCAGGCCCTGCTGGAAACCGAAGGCCTGCGCATCGAGTTTGACGCTGGCGGTATTCGTCGCATAGCGGAGACCGCCTGGCGGGTGAATGAGAAGACAGAAAACATTGGTGCACGCCGCCTGCACACCGTAATGGAGCGCCTGCTTGACGAGGCATCATTTACCGCCGCCGATGCAGGTCTGGGTGATGAGGTTCTGCTTATCAACACCGACTACGTTGACAAGCAGCTACTGGAACTGAGTGCGGATGAAGACCTGTCGCGCTTTATTCTCTAAAGATCGATAGAGGAAGCCACCCATGAGTACGACAGATAAAATACCATGTGACATCCGCCTGCACACTAAATCCAGGGAGCTGGAGTTGGTATATGAAGGCGGCGAACGCTATTCCCTGAGCTGCGAATACCTGCGCGTTTTCTCTCCCTCGGCAGAGGTACGCGGTCACGGTCCGGGGCAGGAAGTGCTGCAAGCGGGCAAACTCAAGGTCAATATCACCGCCGTCAAGCCAGTGGGCAACTACGCCCTGCAGCTGTTTTTCGATGACGATCATGACACCGGGTTCTATTCCTGGTCGTACCTGTACGAGCTGTGCACTGAGCACGATGAGCAGTGGCAGACCTATCTCGATCGCATGTCGGAGGCAGGTGAAAGTCGCGATCCTGAGGTGCAGGTTCTGAAGCTTTGACTTATTTGTATCCGGGATTGTTTTTGGTACTAGCCCGCAGTTGAAACCCTTGAAAGCTTTGCGGGACACGCATCAAGCCCATCCATGGGAGCTCGGCCTCGGCCATCCCTGGCCTCAGACGGTCCCGCAAAGCTTTCAAGAATTCCAACCGCTGAATTAGTTAGGAAATCCATTGCCGGCTCCCAAATTATTCAGTACCTGCTGTCAACGCTCTGTTTCCGCTGCAATTTCTCGATGTTGAAGAGAAGCTCCGGAGATCAAGACCACTTCCAAAACCGTCTGCCGCAGGGACGCGGCAGCCGAGCCTACATGGATGTATTCACGGCGTGTTTTGGAAGTGGTCTTGATCTCCGGAGCGCCCCAGCACCTGACAAATAACCCAGCTACAACAACTGTGCCGCACGATAGATCAAGAAATGTAATCAAGCTACAATGCGCGGTCATGTCCCGTATAAACCGCACTCTCAAAATTCTAGGCGTGGTCAGCCGATACCGGCTCGACGAGTTTGTCGATGCCGAATCATTGCCAGCGCTGCCGCGAGCTTTATTCAGGATTATTCCCTGGCAATTGCGTGCAGCGCCCGACTTGCCCCGGGGCGTGCGGATTCGTCGCAGCCTGGAAGAACTGGGGCCAGTATTTATCAAGTTTGGGCAAATGTTATCGACCCGCAGAGACTTGTTACCCGAGGATCTGGCGGACGAGCTGGCCAAGCTGCAGGATGATGTCCCGCCTTTCCCGCAGCAGCAGTCCATCGCCATCATTGAGAAGGGATTGGGAAAACCGGTAGCGGAAGCTTTCGCCAGCTTTGATGCCACACCCATGGCCTCGGCATCCGTCGCCCAGGTGCACACGGCTACCCTGCACAGCGGTGAAGATGTCGTCGTAAAGGTGATACGTCCCGACATCGAGCCAATTATCAGGCAGGATATCGCCCTGCTATTTACCCTCGCCAGATTAATTGAAAAATACCTGCCCGATGGAAAACGGCTGCGGGCCGTTGAAGTGGTCGCCGACTACAAAATTACGATCCTCGACGAGCTGGATCTGCAACGCGAAGCGGCCAATGCCTCCCAGTTGCGACGAAATTTTGAGGCCAGTAATGTGCTCTATATCCCCAAAGTCTACTGGGACTACAGCTGTCGCACTGTTTACACGATGGAGCGCATATACGGAACACCGGTAACTGCCCTGGATGTGCTGCGCGAGAAGGGTACCAACCTCAAAGTACTGGGCGAACGGGGCGTAGAAATATTTTTTACCCAGGTATTTCGCGACAGTTTTTTCCACGCCGACATGCATCCGGGAAACATATTTATCGACACCACCAATCCGGAGGACCCCACCTACATAGCAGTCGATTGCGCCATTATTGGCACCTTGAGTGATTCCGACCAGTACTACCTGGCGCGCAACCTGCTGGGAATTTTCAGGCGTGATTATCACGAAGTGGCCCAGCTGCATGTGGAGTGTGGCTGGGTGCCGCCCCAAACACGGGTGCAGGATTTTGAGTCTGCCATGCGCGCAGTTTGCGAGCCTATCTTTGAACGACCGATCAGCGAAATTTCCTTTGGGCAGTTATTGATATACCTGTTCCAGACCGCTAGACGGTTCGGTATGGAAATACAACCCTCTCTCATTCTCCTGCAAAAAACGCTACTCAATATTGAGGGGCTGGGCAGGCAGCTTTACCCTGAGCTGAATCTCTGGGACACCGCCCAACCCTTTCTGGAAAAGTGGGTAGAGGAGCGGTATTCACCCGAGAACATGCTGAAACGTTTGCAGCGGCAAGCACCATCGTGGCTGGAGCAACTTCCCCAACTGCCCGATGCGGTGATGGAGAGCTTGCAGCAATCCCGAGAATTGGAGCAACGCTCAAACCTGCAGCGAGACCGTCTCGACCAAATACAACATCAACTGGAGCGCGGTGGACGGCATCGCAGATACCGCACGCTGGCAATTGTGGTCTTTATGCTTGCCGTAATCTCTGCAACCCCCGGGGGCCTGCTGCAGCTGGGTGAGATTCCTGTCCTTGCCTGGCTACTGGCCGGACTGGCAATTGTACTGTACTGGCGCGGGGATAATCGCGGCTGATGTACCCATTCTTTGCCTGTGGCATAATGCGCCCCCACGGGGAACTATTTCATGACCGAAGCCAAGGCTTTTTCACAACAGCTGAAATTAAATGATCAGGGATTAATTCCAGCCATCGCCCAGGATTGGAAAACCGGGGAAGTGCTAATGCTCGCCTGGATGAATCGCGAGGCATTGGAATTATCGGTGAACGAGGGAAGAGCGGTATACTGGTCACGCTCCCGCCAGGCTTTGTGGCGCAAGGGCGAGGAGTCCGGGCACATACAGTACCTTAAAGAACTGCGCCTGGATTGCGATGGTGACACCCTGTTGTTAAAGGTTGAGCAGGTAGGCGGTATTGCCTGCCATACGGGCAGACGCAGTTGCTTCTATCAAAAACTTGATGAAAATAGCTGGCAAGTGACTGACGACGTTCTGCGATCAGCGGAAGATATTTACCGGAAAGACGTATGAATGATGTACTGGAACAACTGACGATCACCCTGGAGCAGCGTAAAAATGCCGACCCGGAAAAGTCTTATGTTGCCAGCTTACATAAAAAGGGCCTCAACAAAATTCTTGAAAAAATCGGAGAGGAGGCCACGGAAGTCATCCTGGCGGCCAAAGACGCCGAGCAAAGCGGTGACCGCAGCGAGCTAATTTCCGAGACAGCCGACCTTTGGTTTCACTCCATGGTCTTGCTGTCTCACCTGGGCGGCAGTGCGCAGGAAGTTACCGAAAAACTGCATGAACGTTTCAACTTGTCCGGACTGACGGAAAAAGCGGCACGGGTAGAGACAGACACTTAGGAAGTAATTCCTGAAAACTTAAAACAAGCGGAGAAGAAAATGGGCATTGGCGGAATTAGTGTATGGCAACTTCTAATCATACTGGCCATCGTAATCATGTTGTTCGGCACCAAGCGGCTGCGGACCCTGGGTGGAGATCTGGGCAGTGCAGTCAAGGGGTTTAAGAAGAGCATGTCAGACGAGGAACCGGGGAAAACGCCCGAAGAAGACGACAACACGTCTACCGAGCTGGACAAAGATAAGTAGTGTTCGATATTGGTTTTGCAGAGCTTGTCATTATTGCGGTGGTCAGCCTACTGGTGATTGGTCCGGAGCGATTGCCCGCCGCCATCCGAACAGGCAGTGTCTGGTTGAACAAAATCAGGCGGGGCTTTAACGATATCAAACAGGAAGTGCAGCAGGAGTTGCACAACGACGCCGTATTACAGGAGTTGCGCAAAACCGGCGAGGACCTGAAAGACCAGGCCGAGAACATTCACCAGGGTATTCAAAAAACAGCTGAGTCTCTAGCAGAGACCGCCTTGCCGGACATTCCTCCAGGCGAAAATCCAGGCGGGAATAAGAGCGATAGTGCAGATGATTCAGCGGAGAAAGATCAGGTATGAGCGACACTCCAGAAATCGGGGATCAACCCAAGCCGCTGGTAGCACACCTCACCGAGCTGCGCGATAAGCTGCTGCGCAGTTTACTGGCGATACTCATCGTATTTATTTGCCTTTTTGCCTTCGCCAATGAAATCTATGCTTTTGTGTCCGAACCCCTGC
The DNA here is from genome assembly GCA_015222725.1 of Pseudomonadota bacterium. Lineage (GTDB taxonomy): Bacteria > Pseudomonadota > Gammaproteobacteria > Pseudomonadales > Halieaceae > JBALVT01. The sequence continues at coordinate 8,271 of JADFVW010000110.1, forward strand.
GCGCCATACTGCCAGAGGGCGCCACTATGATCGCCACCGATGTGGCCTCGCCGTTTTTAACGCCTTTCAAGCTGACCATGGTGGCAGCGGTTTTTCTCGCGATACCCTACGTGCTCTATCAAGTATGGAGCTTTATAGCCCCAGGCATGTATCGCCATGAAAAGCGTCTTGCCATTCCCTTATTGGTTTCCAGTGTCGCCCTTTTCTACTCCGGCGCCGCCTTTGCCTACTACGTGGTGTTTCCACTGATCTTCGCATTTTTTACCAGTGTCGGGCCGACTGATGTCACCATAATGACCGATATCAATAGCTA
>JADFVW010000111.1 GCA_015222725.1 Pseudomonadota bacterium
AGAGCTGGTCGGGCATAGGGAGCGCCCCCGATCGCAGCCAGTTGCGCAATGTTATCATCGCCGCCTCGGGCGACAGGGCATTCAATACACGCTGTTCGATGCCGGGATCCCCCAGCGCACTGCGGACAGTACCGGGGGCCGGCAGGCACTCATTCACCACTGCCTGACTTACGGCGGCGTGCTCTGCAGCTCTCGCCACGGTCTGGCGATAGCCACTCCAGCGCCGCGCCAGCAGGGGTAAAACCTCCTGCCGTAAATAATTTCGATCCAGCGACGTATCGAGATTGGAGGGGTCCTGTATCGATTGAAGCTGGTGTGCGGACGCGTAGGCCGCCAGGGCGCTGCGCTCGATTTTGAGCAACGGGCGAATCAGCTGCCCGCCCCCCAGAGCGCGCTGGGCAGGCATAGCAGACAGGCCACTGAGCCCCGAGCCGCGCATCAATCGCAGGAAGTAGGTCTCCACCTGGTCGTCCAGGTGATGCCCCATAAACAGGATATCCCCGGCGCCAATTTCCACTTCAAACAGCTGGTAGCGCGCCTGTCGCGCGGCGGCCTCTTCACCCTGGCCGCTGCCCTGAACGAGAGCGTCGCGGACAATAAGCGGAACATTCCAGCTGCTACACAGCGTCTCACAGTGAGCCTGCCACGAGTCGGCGTCTGCCTGCATGTGATGGTTAATATGTATGGCAAGCAGCGCTGGGGCTTCGCTGGGATGTTCAGCACGCCATTCACACAGCAAATGCAACAGTACGGTAGAGTCCGGGCCGCCACTGAGTGCCACACACCAGCGTTTGGCAGCCGTGTTCGCGGCCAGGGCGTCATTGAGACTTGAGTGATTTAAAAGCAATTCAGGCACGCTGGCCCACTATTGGCGGTTCAGCTGCCGTAAGACATCAGGCGCTGGTAACGCTTGGCCAGCATATCTTCCAGGGGCAACTCTTCCAGCTCCTGCAATTGCGCCACCAAGTGCTCCTTTATGCGCTGGGAGATCAACTCTACATCGCGGTGCGCGCCCCCCATGGGCTCTTCGATAGTGGCATCAACAATTCCCAAATCCTGCAGGATTGAGGAGGTGACCCCCATGGCCTCTGCTGCATCGGGTGCCTTATCTGAGCTCTTCCAGATTATATTGGCACAGCCTTCCGGGGAGATCACAAAATAAGTGGAGTACTGCAACATCGCCAGGTGGTCACCGACGCCTATGCCCAGCGCCCCACCAGAACTGCCCTCACCTATGACAATACAAATGATAGGTGTGGCGAGCCGAGACATAACTGCCAGGTTCTGGGCGATGGATTCACTGATGCCGCGCTCCTCGGAATCGATACCGGGATAGGCACCGGGCGTATCAATCAGGGTAATAACCGGAAGCTTGAAGCGCTCTGCCATATTCATCAGGCGCAGCGCCTTGCGGTAACCCTCGGGTTTTGGCATGCCGAAATTCCGCATGACCTTGTCTTTTACCGCCCGGCCTTTCTCCTGCCCGATGACCATAACGGGCTTGCCGTCCAGGCGCGCTATGCCACCGACAATGGCATTGTCATCGGCGAAATGCCGGTCACCGTGAAGCTCGTCAAATTCGGTGAAAATGCGCGAGATATAGTCGGTGGTATAGGGACGCAGGGGGTGGCGCGCCACCTTGACAGTATCCCAGGCGCTCAGGTTGGAGTAAATTTTCTCCGTCAGCTTCTTGCTCTTCTCGCGCAGGGTCTCGATTTCGGTGCTGATATTGATATCGTTGTCGGACCCGACCAATTGCAGCTCTTCTATCTTGACTTCAAGCTCGGCGATAGGCTGTTCAAAGTCCAGGTAATTCGGATTCATACGGCTAACTTTTGCTGATTAAGATGGGGCACAGTGTACAAAAATAATGGGGTATGCACCAATGCTAATCACTACCCCCCAACCAGGCTGATCATCACGCCCGCCGCCACCGCCGAACCAATCACACCGGCTACATTGGGCCCCATGGCGTGCATCAGCAGGAAATTATGGGGGTTTGCCTCCAGGCCCACTTTATTGCTGACCCTGGCGGCCATGGGTACAGCGGAGACTCCGGCTGAGCCAATCAGGGGATTGAGCGGCGTACTGCCAAACTTATTCATCAGTTTGGCAAGCAAAACACCACTAGCGGTGCCTATGGCGAAGGCGATAATGCCCAAGCCGAGAATACCCAGTGTATTGGTATCGAGAAACTTCGCCGCCACCAGTTTAGAGCCCACCGACAGCCCCAGGAATATCGTCACAATATTGATCAGGGAACCCTGGGCGGCATCGCTGAGACGGTCAACCACACCGCTTTCCTTCAACAGATTACCAAAGCAAAACATACCCAGTAGAGGCGCTGCAGAGGGCAGCAGGAAGGCCACTAGCAACAGCAATACCATCGGGAATACTATTTTCTCCCGGGTGGTGACAGGCCGCAATTGCACCATTTCGATTTTTCGTTCCGCCTCGGTGGTCAGCGCCCGCATAATCGGCGGCTGGATCATGGGAACCAGGGCCATATAAGAATAGGCAGCAACAGCAATCGCACCCAGCAGGTCGGGAGCCAGTATGCTGGAGACGTAAATGGCGGTGGGGCCGTCGGCACCACCGATAATGCCTATGGCTGCGGCATCGGCGATGCTAAAATCCATGATGCCGATCGAAGTCAGGTATACCGCCCCCAGCACGGTGGCAAATATACCAAACTGTGCCGCGGCCCCCAGGAACAGGGTTTTTGGGTTGGCCAGCAGCGGACCAAAATCTGTCATCGCGCCCACACCCATAAAGATGACCAGGGGAGCCACACCGCTGGCGATGGATACCGAGTAAAAAATGTAGAGCATGCCATCGTGGAAACCGGCATCGTTGACTAATTGCGAGGCCAGCATTTTAACCTGGGCCCCGCTGGCGGCGTAGGCTGCGAACAGTGCCTTGGCGTTTTCGGTAGACTCGATGCCGAGAATCCGGGCCAATTCGCCAAGCAGGGCCGGGTCAGCGCCATACGCTGCATTTTCAACAGCGGAGTAAGCCAGCCCCGCCCCGGGAATATTGGCCAGGATGCCGCCAAAGCCGATGGGAACCAGCAATAGGGGTTCAAAGCCCTTGCGTATGGCCAGATACAGTAATAACAATCCAATAAGAATCATTATCCCCTGGCCCATATCCATCTGGGCAATACCGGAGTCGCGCCACAGGTTTAGAAAATTACCCATTATTTGTATTGCCTGCTACTTGCTGAAGGTGAGCATGGTGTCACCCACAGCTACCGCATCGCCGACGGCAATGTCTACCGAACCTACCACCCCCGCGTGTGGGGAGAGAACCTCCACCTCCATTTTCATGGCTTCGAGTATCGCAATGACCTGGCCGTCAAACAGGGTGTCTCCCACGGCGACTTTTACCTCAAATACATTGCCCGCCAGGGGCGCAGGCAGGGGGTCCCCCGCTGGAGTGGCAGCGTTGACGACTGGCGCGGCGGCAGCAACAGGGGCGGCCGCAGACGCAATAGCGGAGATGTCTCCGCCCTCGGCAACCTCCACCACATAACTCTGGCCATTGACCGTCACGGTGTATACATCGGCGCCGGTCGCAGTAGAAGCCGGCGCGGGTGCTGTCGCGGCGGCTGGCTCTGCCTGGGCTGAGGCGGCGGTGGGCACCGGTTCGAAGGCATCGGGGTTACCCCGGTTCTGTAAAAACTTCAGGCCAATCTGGGGAAACAGGGAGTAAGTGAGAACATCGTCAACCTCCCCGTCCCCTGCGGTCAGGCTGATACTCTTCTTGGCAGCCAGGGCCTTCAACTCCCCGGTTAATACCGTTAACTCGGGCTGCAACAGGTCGGCCGGCCTGCAGGTGATGACCTCGGCACCCTCCAGCACACGCGCCTGCAGATCAGCATTTACCGGCGCTGGCGTGCTGCCGTATTCACCCTTTAATATACCGGCAGTTTCCTTGGTGATGGATTTATAACGCTCGCCGGTAAGAACATTAATAACCGACTGGGTACCGACAATTTGAGAGGTTGGCGTAACCAGAGGGATAAAACCCAGGTCTTCACGCACTCGTGGAATTTCCGCCAGTACTTCATCCATTTTGTCGGTGGCGCCCTGCTCCCTAAGCTGGTTCTCCATATTGGTTAGCATACCCCCGGGCACCTGGGCCACCAGGATACGGGAGTCCACACCCCGCAAGGATCCCTCAAATTTAACGTACTTTTTGCGAACCTCCCGGAAGTATGAGGCTATTTCTTCCAGCCTCTCAATATCCAGCCCAGTGTCTCTACCGGTGCCCTGTAACATTGCGACAACCGACTCTGTGGGCGAGTGGCCGTAGGTCATGGACATCGAGGAGATGGATGTATCGATATTATCAATGCCTGCCTCGATACACTTCAAAGCAGTAGCTGTGGACAGACCCGTGGTGGCGTGACACTGCATGTGAATAGGGATATCGCAGGCCGCCTTTAAACGCGTCACCAACTCATAGCCCACATAGGGCCGCAGCAAGCCCGCCATATCCTTGATGGCGATAGAATCGGCACCCATATCTTCAATCTGTTTGCCTTGGGCTACCCAGTTATCGAGATTATGGACTGGGCTGAGGGTGTAGGAAATAGTCCCCTGGGCGTGTTTGCCAACATTTTTGACCGCCCGCAGGGCCACTTCGATATTGCGCATATCGTTCATGGCATCAAACACACGAAAAACATCGACGCCGTTGTGTGCGGCCCGCTCTACAAATTTCTGCACCACATCATCGGCATAGTGACGGTAGCCCAGTATGTTTTGCCCGCGAAACAACATCTGTTGAGGCGTTTTGGGCATCGCCTTCTTCAACTCTCGAATACGCTCCCAGGGATCTTCACCCAGGTAGCGGATGCAGGAATCAAAGGTGGCTCCACCCCAGGACTCAAGGGACCAGAAACCAATGTCATCCAGCTTTGCCGCTATGGGTAACATATCGTCCAGTCGCAGACGAGTGGCGAACAGCGACTGGTGTGCATCGCGCAGAACTACGTCGGTAATACCCAGTGGGCGGTTATTATCTTCCATTGAAGCCAAACCTCATCTTATTCATTGCCAGCTCGCTTACTGGGATTTTTTTGATCGATGCCGATGGATTGCGGCACTGATTACAGCAATCAGCCTGGCATCTTCAGCGGGAGACTCCAATACCCCGACCGGGGGGCGTCCTGGCGAAGCGCCACTGCCCTGAGGCATTTCCACAACCGGAAAATAGCGCGCCAAAATCCACGACATGAGCGTAATCGAAAGTACCAATACACTCAAAAAAGCCAGCACGGTACCCATGCCAAACAGCATGAGCTCCAGGCCCTGGTCCATCAATGTTCCCTGCATAAGCCACTCTCTCGATTCATCCGTAGCGATTACATCCGCAAGCCGTACTTTCTTTATGCGCACATCATAAGTCAGGATAGTCCATAGGGTCTAATCCTGTTGTTATTATCATCGATTAATTTGCGTATAATGCGGCGCGCCGGCCAGGCAAGCCACCAATAAATGAATCCAGAGGAGACAGATATGCGTATGCGAATAATGCTGGCCCCTATGGAAGGGGTGGTCGACCATGCGATGCGCGAATTGCTCTGTGAACTGGGGGGAATCGACCGCTGCGTTACCGAGTTCCTGCGGGTCACAGATCGCCTGTTGCCCCCCAGGGTCTTCAGGCGCATCTGTCCGGAGCTGGCCAACGGGGGCAAAACAGCTTCCGGCGTACCGGTCTACCTCCAACTTCTGGGCGGCAAGCCCACCGTAGTGGCAGAAAATGCCGCACGGGCCGCGGAACTGGGCGCCCCGGGAATAGACCTCAATTTTGGCTGCCCGGCGAAGGGTGTTAACAATTCCGATGGCGGGTCTATCATCTTGCGGGAACCCCAGCGTGTACACAACATCGTCGCGGCTGCCAGGGCCGCTCTACCCAAAGACAAGCCCCTCACGGTAAAAATCCGTCTGGGCTATGAAGACCAGGACAACTTTCTGGACATTGTTCGAGGTATTGATTCCGCCGGGGCCACTGAACTCACCGTCCACGCCCGCACCAAGCGACACGGCTATCGCCCACCCGCCTACTGGGAGGAAATAGCCCAGGCCCGGGCGATTGTAAAACTGCCCATAATCGCCAATGGCGAAATCTGGAACCCCGCTGACGCATTGCGTTGCCAAAAGGTAACTGGCTGTACCGATTTAATGCTGGGCAGAGGCGCCCTGTGTCGACCGGACTTACCGAGATTAGTACGCGCGGCAAGCCGCGGTGAAACCCTGGCACCCCTGCACTGGCCAGAAGTGCTGGCCCTGGTCACTCGATTTTATGAGCTCAACTTAATGCACTACGATGAGCACTACGCGGCAAATCCGGTTAAGCAGTGGCTGGTATATTTGCGCGGCTACTACCATCCGGCAGCTATTCTATTCGAGGAAATAAAGCGCCTGCACTATCCAAAAGACGTATGGCCCGTACTGAACAATGCGAAGAAAGAACACAGTAGTGAGCCGATGACCTGCAACATAAACACGGCATAGAATGTAGCCGCGCCCGCTGCCTTGAAGAGTAAGGTTTAATGGACTACTGTTAGTCTGTGTCACTTAATGTAGTCTGGCAATCTCCTGGAGAATCGCAAAATGAGTCGAATACGCATTTTTGTCACCGCCATTTTGGCCCTGCTACTCAGCACAAGCCTGTACGCCCAGGACAAGCCCAACATCCTTATCATCTGGGGTGATGATATAGGCTGGAACAATGTCAGTGCCTACAACAGGGGGATGATGGCTTATAAAACCCCGAACATCGATAAAATCGCCAATAATGGCATCATGTTCACTGACGCCTACGGGCAAAACAGTTGCACAGCGGGAAGGTCTACTTTTATCACCGGGCAGAGCCCCTTTCGGACCGGACTTTTGAAAGTAGGCTTACCTGGAGCATCGGAGGGGCTGCATTCAAAAGATCCGACAATTGCCGAGTTGCTTAAACCACTGGGCTATGTAACAGGCCAATTCGGCAAGAATCATCTGGGTGATTTAGACGAACACCTGCCCACCAATCACGGCTTTGACGAGTTTTTTGGCAACCTCTATCACCTCAACGCTGAAGACGAACCAGAGAATGAAGATTACCCCTCGGACCCAGAATTCGCCAAAAAATTTGGCCCTCGGGGAGTCATCCACTCCCTCGCAGATGGCAAGATCGAAGATACCGGTCCCCTGAACATGAAGCGTATGGAAACCATTGATGAAGAGGTAACAAGCCGCGCGCTGAAATTTATGGACAAGGCTCATCAAGCGGGCAAGCCATTTTTCATCTGGTATAACACCACCCGCATGCATGTGTGGACACGCCTGAAGCCCGAATCAAAGGGCGTTACCGGGCAAGGTATTTATGCCGACGGCATGGTAGAGCACGATGGCATGGTCGGAGAGATGCTCGACAAGCTGGACCAGCTCGGCATTGCCGATAACACCATTGTCATGTATTCCACCGACAATGGCGCAGAGACATTTACCTGGCCCGACGGCGGCACGACGCCATTCCGGGGAGAGAAAAATACAACCTGGGAAGGCGGTTTTCGTGTTCCCATGATGGTGAGATGGCCAGACAAGATCCAACCGGCACAGGTTTCCAATGAAATCATCTCCATGGAAGATTGGATGCCAACTCTGCTTGCAGCCGCCGGTGAGCCAAACATCAAGGAAAAATTACTCAAGGGTCACAGAGCTGATGGAAAGAAATTCAATGTGCACCTGGACGGCTATAATTTCCTGCCACATTTCACCGGGCAGGAAAAAGAGGGCCCGCGAAAGGAAATGTTCTATTTCACCGATGACGGCCAGCTTTCAGCCTTGCGCTATGGGCAGTGGAAAGTGATGTTTACCGAACAACGAGGCCACGGCATGAACGTCTGGCAGGAACCTTATGTGACCCTGCGCTTTCCAAAATTGTTCAATCTGCGGCGCGACCCTTTCGAGCGTGCGGATTCAGAATCCGGCGCATACGAAACATGGCGCTTTGAACGGATCTACCTACTTACACCGGCCGCAGCCTATGTCGGTCAGTTTCTTGAGACATTCAAGAAATACCCACCGCGACAAAAACCAGGCAGCTTCAATCTCGATCGCGTACTTGAGTCGCTACAAGAAAATTCCAGCGGGTCTAATTGAAACCACCTTAACTGTAAAGGGGCCGGTGACAAACGATGCGTCTCGTATTGTCACCAGGCCCTTTTTTACTAACTCAGGAAGGTCGGCACCATCGCATCGATCAGGCAAGGCCCTGTACTTTGCATCGCCGCCTCAAACTGCTCGTTGAACTCCTCGGCCGTGGTGGCGCGTGTGGCATCAACGCCCATTCCGGCAGCCAATGCGACGAAATCCATGTCGGGCGTACCGACATCCAGAGTGCTCGCCGCTTTCGGACCGGGCGTACCGCCCCGGGCACCGGTGCGAGCAAACTCCAGCTCGAGTATGCTGTACTTGCGGTTGTTGAAAATAACGATAGTGACATTCAGGTTTTCCCGAGCCATGGTCCACAGAGACTGGATGGTATACATGGCACTGCCATCGCCTTCCAGGCAGACAATTTTACGATCGGGAGCGCCCAGTGCGGCACCCACCGCAGCCGGCAGACCCCAGCCAATTGCCCCGCCGGTCAGGTTAAGCCAATCGTGCGGCTGAGCCGTGATAGTCAGCGGAAAACAGCCAATACTGGAGGTAATCCCCTCATCGACCACCACCGCATTTTCGGGTAAAAGGTGCGCAATACTGGCGCCACAGGCCATTACATCAAGATCGCCAGTGGGCAGGTCGGGTAGAGTCAGTGGGTGAACATCCGGCTCGACATCGACAGCATCCAGTTTTTCCAGCAGCGCTTCCAGCACCTGGTCAATATCTTCATTTACCGTTGCAAGAGTAAATTCATTGCACCCCTGGGGTGCGATTGCGCTGGGAAGATTGGGATAGGCGAAGAATGACACAGGCGCCTTGGCCCCAATTAAAATGAGGTTTTCAATCTCCTTAACATGATCTACCGCCATCTCCGTCAGGTAGGGCAACCTGTCGATAACAGCTGTTCCGGCCCCTCTGGCCACCCTTGCGGGAAAGGTTTCTGTACAGGTACGAGCCCCACAGGCCTTGCCTATGCGGCTCAACATCAGCCCCTGCTCGCTATCAATTTCGCGGCCGCCAATCATTAACATGCAGGGCTTGCCGGAGCGTAAAAGAGAAACCGCCTCATCCACTCTGCTATCGGGCACAGTGGCGGGCGCAGGTAAGGAAACACCGGGAGCGCAACCATTGGGGTTGTCGCCCCAGGATACATCTGCAGGTAATATGAGCGTGGCAACCTGGCCTCTTCCGGCTTGTAACACCGCCTCTGCAGCATCTACACCGATATCTTCCGGCGACTTGGAGCTGTGCACCCAATGGGAGACCGTACCGGCAATGCCTTCGATGTCCGAGGTCAATGGCGCATCGTATTCCAGGTGGTAGGTAGCGTGATCACCGACAATATTGACCATAGGCAAATCGCCTTTTTTGGCGTTGTGAATATTGGCCAGGGCATTACCCAAGCCAGGGCCCAAATGCAATAAGGTAGAGGCGGGCTTGCGCGCCATGGCCGCATAACCCGCGGCGGCACCACTGAGCACACCCTCGAACAGGCAGAGCACGCAGCGTATACCCTCCACCTCATCCAGAGCGGCAACAAAGTGCATCTCCGATGTGCCGGGGTTGGTAAAACACACTTCTACGCCGCTATCGACCAGTGTTCCTAACAGGCTCTCTGCACCATTCATCTTTGTTTCTCCGAGGTTTTATCGTTGCTTATGCGTTGGCAGAGACAAAGTCTGCCGCAAGTACTTTATTGGGGTTAAGAATATTTTTAGGGTCCATCATCTGTTTCATGC
>JADFVW010000112.1 GCA_015222725.1 Pseudomonadota bacterium
ATCGGCTAATAGTGCACTGCTCATGGGACTGTTCTCACTCACTGGTTAAAAAGGGCGCCAACGATACCGGATAAAAGCAAACATTGGTAGCGAGTGCACCTTTCCACTCGGTGCCTGTTGCCTGAGGTGGCCGCATTCCAAACACGGCACAATGGTGGGCTGAACTCTATACCGTGGCGCCGTTGATTATTTCAATAACAGCCGGGTGCTTCAGTCTACGGTCTGGAGAAATCGCGAAATAGTGCTCTTCAAGCTCTTCCGTTCGCCCAATAATATGCACCTTGTATTGAGAAGCAATCGCCTCCTCGATGATGGTTGGCCCAGTGAATATGCCGTACCCCGCCTGGCCAAAGGATTTCATCAGGGCGCTATCGTCAAATTCAGCGACAATTTCTGGCAGGATGTCATGTTTTTCCAACCAGGAAGCAAGGCGCGGCCTGACGGCAGATTTATTGCTCTGAAACAGAAAAGGCCGCCCTGACATTGATGATGGAAATGCCTCGATACAATCGGCAGCCAGTTTTTTCGTGGCAAAGAACGTGAACCCACTTTTAGTCAGTTGATGGTTGTAGGCTTTCACATGACCGCCTGCGGCAAGGGGCTGGTCCGTGAGTATCATATCGAGCTTATCGATGGCCAATTCTGCCAGCAGGCTCTCCTGATCCCCTTCTTTACAAATCAGGCGAACCGGCTCTCGCATATTGAGAGCGGGCTTGAGCAGCTGATGCGCCAGCACCTTGGGAATAACATCCGTGATACCCACTGTCAGCGTCTGCCAGTGATTGGGCTCCTGCGTTCGCATAATAACTTTTAATTCGTCACCCAGCTGAAAAATATCATGGGCATAGCTGTAAATTAGCCTGCCCATCTCCGATAGCTGCATTTTCCTCGCCTGGCGAGTGAATAAATCAAAACCAATCTGGGCTTCAAAACTTGTGATTTGACCACTGATCGTTTGCGGAGTGAGGTGCAGCCTTGTACTGGCTTTTGCAATACTGCCCTCGTTGGCAACCGTATAAAAATAGTATAAATGATTGTAGTTAAGCCGAGTCACCTTGTCTTCCTGTTCGAATAATTCGATGTCAAAACCAATCTTATTCGAATATATCACAAGCGACAAGTAAGCTATAAAGGAGTGAAAAATAAAGGAGAAAGGCCATGGCCTTATCGACAATTCGCCCGGGCACATCAAGTGCGACGGCAATCGGAACTATGGCAGTTTTGGCGGTCATATATTGCGGTACGGCCCTGTCTGTCACCCCCCTCACCACCCGGGAACTTGCCTCTCATTGCATCCATTATCCTGCAAATCCACTGGGGCCTGATGCGATTTTTTGCGTGCGTTACATCCAGGGTTTTATCGACGGAGCCGTGGCGACCGATGAGCGAGTGATGGTAAACGTAGCAGCAGAGTACTCGCGCACGGAAAGTTTTTCAGAGCGCGCACTGAGAACCCGCGGGGGCCAGCGTCTGGAAAAGTACGGCCCAACAGTCTACGCCGAGTTTTGTCTCGGCGATCCAGTGGCGCTAAAAACAGTGGTAGAGCAGGTAGTGCGCGACCTTGAAGAAGGCATAATCAGCGAGCAGAACCCACTCGCCAGAGCCGCTGTTTATCAGACCCTGCGAACCACTTTCTCCTGTGCAGAAGAAGCGGACGAGTGAGACTCGAGTGCTTCCGCCAGTGACAAAACGACTCGCACAAGCATTGCGAGTAACGATATTTCTGATACTACTCGCGTTCACCTGGCTGTTTTGGTCAGGTTTATTCCAGCCTCTGCTGCTCGCCCTGGGGGCGCTTTCCTGCCTGCTGACATGTTATGTCGCACAGCGCATGCACTATTTTGACGACGAAACGTTTGCGCTGCGCTTTAGCCCCACATTTGTCGCCTACCTGGGCTGGCTTGCAAAAGAGGTTCTGCGCTCCAGCCTTGAGGTTTCTCGGGTGGTACTTGACCCGCGACTTCCGATCAGCCCGCGTGTCGTCGAAATTGATGCCGGGGCACTTCATGCCGTGGACCAGGCAATACTCGGAAACTCTATCACCCTCACCCCCGGAACACTGGCCATTGACGTTCACCGGGGTATCATTCAGGTGCACTGCCTCACCAAAGAGGGAGCTCAATCGCTGGTTTCAAGCGATATAAGCGGCCGTGTTGCCGCGCTCCGGAAGGGCTGAGTATGTATTACCTGGTCACCATCGCCACACTGGTTACCATGGCGCTCGCCCTCACGCGCGCATTGTTGGGTCCCAGCATCTACGACCGGGTGCTTGCGATGAATATGTTCGGCACAAAAACGGTATTGCTGGTATCTGTTATTGCATTTCTCTTCGGGCGGCCCGATTTTCTTGACCTCGCTCTCGCCTACGCTCTGATCAACTTTATCGGCGTGCTTGCAATTCTGGAATTCGTTCGCAGGCGGACACTGCGAAATGGCCCGGGCAACGGACCAGAGGGCTGAACAGTGCCTATGATTCTCGAAGGCCTGAGCTGGATCTTTCTCTCACTGGGCGGTGTATTTGTCTTCATTGGCGGACTGGGGGCACTTCGTATGCCTGACTTGTACACCCGCATGCACGCCGCCAGTGTCACAGACACCATGGGTGCTGTGTTGATCCTCGGAGGCGTCATGTTGCAGGCCGGGCTAACGCTCGCGACCATTAAGTTGCTTGTCATACTTCTGTTTCTGCTATTGACCAGCCCGACGGCCTCAAACGCTCTTGCCAGCGCCGCACTCCTGGCAGGTATACGTCCCGGCACAACGCCAACCGTGCCACGGGAGAGAGAAACGTGACGGTAGTCTTCGGCATCTTCCTGCTCACCCTGCTCGTTATCACCGCCCTGGCAATTGTGCGCTCGACACACCTGTTTACTGCTGTGATTCTTACCAGTATCTTCAGTTTGCTTATTGCGGCTAACTTTTTTCTTCTCGATGCTGCAGATGTGGCTCTCACTGAAGCGGCTATTGGTGCGGGTATCTCAACCGTACTGTTTTTAGGTGCGCTGGCGCTCACCGGAGAACAGGAGCGGCCAAGTTCTGGCAACCGGCCAGCGGCACTGGCCGTCGTCGGCGTTACCACCTTGATTATGATCTACGCGACGTTCGACAAACCCCGTTTTGGCGATGCCGAGGCACCGGTCCATCAGCACGTGGCCCCCTGGTACATCGACAAAACTGTCGATTATATCGACATCCCCAATATCGTAACCGCGGTCCTGGCCAGCTTTCGCGGCTATGACACACTGGGCGAACTATTCGTGGTAATGACAGCGGGTATTGGCGTTTTGTTTTTGCTGGCACCGGGAGCGCCTAAAAACAACGGTCTTAAAAAACCTGTCGTCGACAGGCCCAGCGAGGGCCTGCGCCACTATCTGATTCCGCGCGTGGTGGGGCGCCTGTTGATTCCATTTATCTTGTTGTTCGGACTTTATGTTCAATTCCACGGCGAATACGGACCAGGCGGGGGATTTCAAGCCGGCGCCATCGTAGCGGCTGCATTTATACTTTACGCGCTACTTGAGGGAGAGGCGCAGGCACTTCGAGTGCTGCCAAGCCGGGCACTGCTCGGCCTGATAACCGGCGGTGCGCTCCTCTACTGTGGTGTCGGTGCTGCAGGCATACTGTTGGGTGGAAATTTTCTGGACTACTCTGTACTGCATAAAGACCCGGTCACTGGGCAGCACATAGGCATTCTTCTCATTGAACTGGGCGTCGGCATGACCGTCACTGGCGTTCTGCTCAGTGTGTTTCATGCCTTCGCCGCGCGGGGAAGCCGATAATGGGGCTACTGGGGCTTTTCCATTACTGGGTTTTTGCCGTACTCCTGATGACAGGTTTTTATGCTGTGATCGCAAAGCGCAATCTGGTTAAAAAACTGATTGGTTTGTCGATATTCCAGTCGGCGGTCTTTTTGCTCTACATCACAATGGGTAAAGTGGAGGGAGGCACAGCACCTATCTACCAGAACGGGGCCAGTGACCAACTGTTCTCCAACCCACTGCCGGAAGTGTTAATTCTCACTGCGATTGTCGTCGGTATCTCAACCATGGCCCTGGGCCTGGCGATCGTCGTGCGCATCAAAGAGGAATACGGCTCCATAGAGGAAGATGAAATAATGAACTTCGATCGATAGTGATCGACTGGAACGCCCATCTGGCGGCGCTACAAGTCATCGTTCCTATGTTTACCGTGCCCCTGGTGGTTCTGTTACGGCCCAGTGGTCTCGCCTGGGCGGCGGCAATGACGGCCAGCATTGGCGCCTTCGCTGTCTCTATTGCACTGACGTTGGGCGTACTGGACGGCCAGGTATACGGCTACAGCCTGGGCTCATGGCCCGCACCCTATGGTATCGAACTGCGCGTCGATGCATTCAGTGCGATTGTTCTGCTCATGGTCACTGGCACTTCCAGCCTCGCGCTGCTTGCCGCCCGCGCTACTCTGGATGCGGAAATTGAAAGCCATCGGCAACCACTTTTTTACTCGGCCTGGCTACTCGTTCTAACGGGCCTTACCGGCATACTTGTTTCTGCGGATGCCTTTAATTTTTTTGTTTTCATGGAAATAGCAGCACTTGCCAGCTACGTACTGGTAGCGGGAGGCAAGGACCGTCGAGCGCTACCTGCAGCCTTCACCTATCTGGTCATGGGCACAATCGGGGCCACTTTCTACCTCGTCGGTGTGGGCCTGATCTACATGATGACAGGCACATTGAACCTCGCTGACATGGAGTCCAGAATTCACGTGGTCGCAGACCAGACACCCATCATGGTAGCAGCGGGCTTCATCACCGTAGGCCTTGCACTGAAGGCCGCTGTCTTTCCCCTGCATGCCTGGCTACCCAATACCTACACCTATGCCCCACACGCTGTTACCGTATTTTTAGCCGCCTGCTCGACGAAAGTCGTTCTCTACTTGCTGCTGCGCTTCGATTTTTTTGTGTTCCAGGCAAACATAGTCAGCCACGACATCCAGTTTTCCTGGTTTTTCCTGCCACTGGCCGTGCTCGCGCTACTGATAGGGTCGGGCATTGCACTGTTTGAGAAAAACCTGAAGCGCATGCTCGCCTATTCTTCTGTGGCGCAAGTTGGCTATATTTTGATAGGCGCGGGCCTGGTCAATGTGGCAGGCCTCACGGCAAGTGTTCTAACCATGTTCAACCATGCGCTGGCCAAAGGTGCCTTGTTTCTCGCCGTGGCCTGCCTGGCGATGCGCTGTACCGGCCTGACTCATAGCGACATCAAGGGCGCTGCACGGGATATGCCCTGGACCATGGCGGCATTCGTGGTTGCCGGATTGAGCCTGATTGGAATGCCCGGCACTGCAGGGTTTGTCAGCAAATGGTACCTGTTATCTGCCGTACTGGAACAGGGCTTGCTGGGTATTTCGCTCGCCATCATCATTGTGCTGAGCTCGTTGATGTCGGTCATATATATTTGGCGGGTGGTGGAAGCCGCTTACTTCCATGCACCCATCCCGGGCACTGCGACACGCGGCGAGGCACCACCACTGTTACTCGCTGCCACCTGGACAGCTGTTTTGGCAAATGTGTACTTCGGGCTAAACTCCGCACTGCCCGTTGCTCTGTCGAGTGCGGCGGCCAAGACGCTGCTTGGGCACGTCCCGTGAGCGTGAACGAAGCAAGTCTTGTCGCCTTTTTTTTACCGCTGGCGGGAGCACTCGCGATTGTTTTCGCCGGGCGAGTCAATGACAACCTGCGTGAAGCGGTAACCCTGGTGACAGCCATGGCCCTCATCTGGGTAGTGTGGGGCATGTTGGGGCAGGTCATGGCCGGCGAACAAACCGGCATTCAGTTGGGTGAAATCGCACCCGGGATTACCATCGCATTTCGTGTAGAGCCCCTGGGCATGCTGTTCGCTGCCCTTGCCTCCGGCCTCTGGCTGGTGAACTCCATATACTCTATCGGCTATATGCGGGGTAATCGGGAGAAAAACCAGACACGCTTCTACGTTTATTTTTCGATTGCCATTGCAGCCACCATGGGTATCGCATTTGCATCCAACCTGTTTACCCTGTTTCTTTTTTACGAGTTGCTGACTCTCTCAACCTACCCACTGGTTGCTCACAAGGGCGATCAGAAGAGTATGCGGGGGGCGCGCACGTACCTGGGGGTACTGCTCGCAACGTCGATCGGCCTGCTATTGCCAGCCATTATTTGGACCTACCTGATAGCGGGCACCGGTGAGTTTACGCCGGGGGGGATACTCTCGGGAAATATCGCCGGCGGTGCAGTCGGGCTCTTGCTGGCATTGTTTGTATTTGGAACCGGTAAAGCGGCACTGATGCCGGTCCATCGCTGGCTGCCAGCTGCCATGGTAGCACCCACCCCCGTCAGCGCATTGCTACATGCCGTAGCGGTGGTCAAGGCGGGGGTTTTCACCCTGACCAAAATTATAATCTACATCTTTAGCAT
>JADFVW010000113.1 GCA_015222725.1 Pseudomonadota bacterium
GTTGTGACAACTACTCCAACAAGTGCCCACACATCTGTCTTCATCTTCTTGTTAAACAACTCTCAGCACCGCTTGGGCGCGAGTACGACTGGGGGTCACCCCAACCGAGGGAGCGTATTATACTGACTATCGCAGTTTTGGCAAGCGTTTTATTAATAAAACCTCTGCCGTGCAAACTGCTATTTTCAGTCCACTTTATGACCCTAAGCTTTTGAAAAACATAAGGTTTTAAGGTGTCCCTGTTAGAGCCCGCCGGCTCCAAGGGACGCGAACTATACGCAGCAGAAATTCGCCGCGCAAGTACTTTTCAAAGAAATTTGTGAAATGCCAACTTTTGCCAGCAATGAGCATGATAATCGAACAAATTTTACTCAACTTACCTCGAACAAATGGTATTTCTTCTTGCCTAGCTTAATCAGGTAGAAGCGATGGTATAGCGCAAGCTCAGGGGCCAGGGCGGCGGCGACATTACCATTGTCCTCCCAACCCAACTCACGGTTATTAATAAGAACCGCTTTGCGTCCCAGGGCATCCTTTATCTGCTTGCCGGAGCTTGCCATGCCCGCTTCGGTGAGCAGTTGTGTCAGCGTATCCGGAAAGCTGCCCCGCGCGATGGTACTGCCGGGCAGGCCATCCTGGCGCAACTGCAGCACATCATCTTCGGACAGGGCATCCAACGTGCCGCTGAACAGGGCCTCGGTTATGCGCACGGCGGCCTGCAAACCCTCTTCGCCATGAACCAGGCGAGTAATCTCGCGGGCTAAAACGGCCTGCGCCTCGGGGCGACCCTGACGCTCCGCATCGGCCCGCTCTATTGCATCGATTTCCTCAACGGGCAGAAATGTGAAGTACTTGAGAAACTTGTATACATCGGCGTCCACAGTGCCCAACCAGAACTGATAGAAGGCGTAGGGTGAGGTGCGCGCCGGGTCCAGCCAGATGGTTCCCGCTTCGGTTTTACCAAATTTGGTGCCATCGGACTTGGTAATCAGCGGCATGGTCAGGCCGAATACCTGCTTGCCATACATGCGCCGGGCCAGGTCTATGCCGCCGGTGATATTGCCCCACTGGTCAGACCCGCCTATTTGCAGGGTACAGTTATAACGCTCACTCAACTCCGCAAAGTCATAAGACTGCAAAATCATATAGGTGAACTCGGTAAAGCTGATGCCACTGCCCTCGCGCTCGATGCGCTGCTTCACCGACTCCTTCTGTATCATCGAGTTCACCGAGAAGTGCTTACCCACATCCCGCAGAAAAGTCAGCACATCCACACCCGCCGTCCAGTCGAGGTTGTTCACCACCTCGGCCGAGGCCTCACCCGCGTCGAAGTCTATATACTGCGCAACCTGCACTTTCAATTTTTCAACCCAGCCAGTGATGACTTCTTCGGTATTGAGCTGGCGCTCCTGGGCCTTAAAACTGGGGTCGCCAATCATACCGGTGGCGCCGCCTACCAGAGCCAGCGGCTTATGTCCCGCCAGCTGAAATCGACGCAGCATCAACAGAGGAACCAGGGAGCCAATATGCAGGCTGTCCGCGGTGGGGTCAAAACCACAATAGAGTGTGCGTGAGCCACCGTCCAACCACTCGGGAAGCGCATCTTCCCCTGCAATCTGGAATATCAATCCGCGGGCACGGAGATCGGCTAGTAGTGCACTGCTCATGGGGCTGCTCTCACTCTCTGGATAACTTGACAAAAAAGGGCGCCAACGATACCGGATACGGGAGAACATTGGTAGCTGGGCCTTTTTTCGATATACTTCAGCCATCAAATCACAGGGGTCGACTCAGAGACATGCAAGGCGTAAATAAACTGCGGGGGGCCACCGCAATTCGCAGTAAAGAACGCCTTCCACGCAAACGTTTGCTGGCGCTGGGCGTTATCGCTGCGTGCATTTTAGTGGCCTTTTCACTACAGCCCACCGACACCGAAACCGACCAGCAAACTCGACTAGAGTTGCCGGATGGCTCCGCACAGGCCGTGAAGCCCGAGAAGACTGCAGCACCTGAGCCGGTCGCAGCAGTGGCGACACCGTCGCCGCCCCCATGGAATGAAGTTTCCGTGAAATCCGGCGATAACCTGTCGCTGATCTTCAAGCGAGCGGGATACAGCGACAGAGACATCTACCTGATCACCGAGAAAGCACCCGATGGAAAATCCCTGGCGCGCATTTTCCCAGGCCAGACCATTGCTTTTAGCGCGGACGAATCCGGGGAGTTGGACGCGGTACGCCATATTATTTCCCCCCTGGAAACTGTTACCTACCAGAATACCGAGGCCGGTTTCGAGCGCCAGCGCGACATCCGCACACCGGAAGTCAAACAGGCACGGGCCAGCGCGATAATCACCTCGTCTTTATTCCTGGCTGGACAGGAAGCCGGCCTCTCGCAAAATATGATCATGGAGCTGGCCAATATCTTTGGCGGCGTTATCGACTTCGCGCTGGATCCCAGAGTGGGCGATACCATTCACCTGCTCTATGAAGACCTATACCTGGACGGGAAAAAATATCGGGACGGCGAAATCATCGCCGCCTCTTTTACCAACCAGGGGAAAACCTTCAGCGCCTATCGCTATAAGAACTCCCAGGGGGACAACGGCTATTACAGTGAAGACGGGGTGAGTATGCGCAAGGCCTTCCTGCTGGCCCCGGTCGACTTTACCCGCATCAGTTCCAACTTTAATCCCAGACGCCTGCACCCCATCTACAAGACCCGGCGACCTCACCGCGGCACCGATTATGTCGCGCCCAGAGGCACTCCCGTGTTTTCTACCGGGGAGGGACGGGTTATCAAGGCGGGCTACAGCAAGGCCAATGGCAATTATGTGTTTGTGCAGCACGGTGAAAAATACGTCACAAAATATCTGCACCTGCATAAACGCAGTGTACGAGCGGGCCAGCGCATAGCCCAGAGCCAGGTGGTAGGTACGGTGGGCTCCACCGGCGCGGCCACCGGCGTGCACCTGCATTATGAATTTCTGATGGATGGCGTACACCGCAACCCGCGCACTATCCATAAGAAATTGCCCAAGGCGAAGAGCCTCAACTCGGCCGAAATGCCACTGTTCAGGCAGGCAACCAGCGGTGCCTTCTCGCAACTGGCCTCTCTGCAAACCGAAAGCCACCTGGCAATGAACAGCTCCGGCAGCACCTCTGCCCAGGTCGCACAGTAAGCCCCGCGATGCGTGATTCACTGTATGTCGGACTCATGTCAGGCACCAGTATTGATGCCATAGATAGCGCCGTCTTGCGCTTTTCAGATAACGATATCTCTATTGTGGCAAGTCGCGAACACCCCATCCCCACGGCGACCCGACAGGCCATTGCCACCCTCAGTCACAGCGGCGCTGACGAAGTCGAGAAAATGGGCAAACTGGACCGAGAGCTGGGTATTTTGTTTGCACAGGCGACGCTGGCGCTGCTGGATCAGGCCGCAATACCGGCACAGGACATCGCCGCAATTGGCAGCCATGGGCAGACCATAAGACACCGGCCACCCTCGGCGGGGCACAGCCCTGAGCAAAGCTTCACTCTTCAAATTGGCGACCCCAACACGATTGCGGAAATCACCGGTATCACCACCGTCGCAGATTTTCGCCGAAGAGACATCGCCGCCGGGGGCGAGGGCGCCCCGTTGGCACCGGCCTTCCACGCCGCCGCCTTTGCCCACGCGGGAGTCGATCGCGCCATCGTCAATATCGGCGGCATTGCCAACGCATCACTACTTGCCGGAACCGAACTTCTGATGGGTTTTGACACGGGGCCAGGCAACACCCTGCTGGATAGCTGGGTGGCCAGACACAGGGGTGAGCGCTACGACAAGGGCGGCAACTGGGCAGCTGAAGGACAGGTGGATGCGCAGCTGTTGGCGAGGCTGATGCAACATCCCTACCTCGATAAAACTGGCCCCCGCAGCACGGGCAAGGAGGCCTTCAACATGGATTGGCTGGCCAGCTGGTACCCGTCCCTTGATTCGCTGGATGCCCAGTCGGTGCAGGCCACTTTGGCAGAATATACCGCCGCCACCATCGCCCGGGGGCTAGCCAGCTGTGACCTGAACATTTCAGAAGTGTATATCTGTGGCGGCGGTGTGCACAACGACGACCTGATGCGCAGGCTCTACGAAAAACTGGCCCCGGCAAAGCTCGATACGACGACGGCACTGGGACTGGACCCCGACTGGGTTGAAGCGGCGGCATTTGCCTGGTTGGCGCGACAGTCCCTGACGGGACTTGCCGGCAATGCACCCGTGGTTACCGGCGCGAAAGCCCCGCGGGTGTTAGGTGGAGTCTTTCCCGCCTAAAAGTAAAGATAGTCCTCGTCATCGACCAGACGGCGAATCTCATCGGGACCGTAATCCACCGTACCGACAAACGGCTGCAAGTCTTCAGCCGCGACAGAATTACCCCCCATCCAGGTTTTACAAGCCATGACTTCCACCACACCCAGGGCAGACAAGCGGGCGGCAAGGTCCACTGTTTCCTTGTTTTCCAGGTAATTTTTTCGCAGTAGGCTGCGAACCTCCGGGCCGTGCAGAATGAAGGTTACTGCAGCCGGATCGCTCTGCAGGGCCACGCCTTCGCGCAGCAGCTGGTCTGCCCGCGCCAGAACTTCATGGAGTTCCGCCGTGGTGTGCAGTTCAATGGCGACGACGTAATTGGGATGCTTGTGGGGCGGCGCAATCTGGGAGATGTCCTCTGCTACTACCACTGTGGATAATAGCAGGGCAAACACAGCGACAAACCTCTGGATCAATGAGGTCACCGTGCAGGTGTTCCTATATTGAAAAAGATGACCCACAACCGCAGGTAGCCGTGGCATTGGGATTGTTGACGATAAAACGTGAGCCTTCCAGCCCCTCTGTATAATCAACCTCTGAGCCGGCCAGGTAGGGGAAACTCATGGGGTCGACCAACACCGTGACACCGTCTCTCTCTATGGCTGTATCGTCATCGGCCACCAGCTCATCGAAGGTGAAACCGTATTGAAAGCCGGAGCAACCACCCCCGGTAATAAAAACCCGCAGTTTTAGCTCTTCATTTTCTTCTTCTGTCACCAGTTCACGAACCTTCTGTGCCGCTCTGGCGGAGAGGTTGATAGTGGCAGGATTGAAGGATTGGGCAACAGACATGGTCATTCTCGGGTGATTAGCCGCTAATTATCTTAAATCCGACTATTTTAGTCAACTATAGACTCGTCGCCGTCTTCAGTAGCGTCTGATTCGAGAGGGTCACCGCCTCCCTGGGTCGGAGACTTGGCCTTCACCGTATCGGGCTCAAACGCCTCCGGCTCCACGATATGCTTGAGAGCGCCGTTAACTTCCGAACCCGCTGCCATTTCAACCAGGGCATAAAAAACATCACCGTGCACCCGGCCTTTGGTAGCGAGTTCCAGGTGCTTACTGGAGTACACATTGCCTTCAACAGCGCCATTAATAACCACTGCCGGCACCCGAATTTCACCTTCCACACGACCGCCATGAACAACTCTCACGAAGGCCTCCTTGTCGGGAAGCGCTATAATGTTTCCCTGCACCAGCCCCTCAATGTCCAAATTTCCACTGAAGTGTATATCACCGACAATCACCGTATCGCACGACACTAATGTGGTGCTTCCCGAGATACCGAATCCGGATTTCTTACTTCCCAACATAGGCAAACCTCTCCTGAACCTCCCAGGGGAACTGCTCCCTGAACTCTACTTTACGTGGCGAACTTGCCCGTGCGATCACCCGGAACCCCTGGGGCGAAAATCCTGTGGGAAGCTCCAGCTCCCCCTCAATTGACTGGAAATAGCGAAAGCGCAATGTAATGCTGTTATCTTCAATATCGCGGCTGAGCTCTGACAGGGGGTAGGCCACTTCTTCCTCGCCCAGCCTCCCGAATACTTCAACCGACAGTGAACCTTTCAGTGTCGTGTGCTTTGAGGCCTCCTGCTGGGCAACAAGGCGGAACACAAAGCGGTCACTCGCCTCGGTCGCAACCAGTTCAAGTTTACGCAGGCTTAGCCCCTGGGCAATCTCTTCTGGTGCCATCAGGCCCTTGTAAAACCTCAGGCCCTCTTCCAGATTCGCGATTTGCTCCTTTTGCGCGGCGATCTCCTGCCTCACCATGCCCAGGACGGCAGTATCCAGCTCGTGTTGGACGCGCTGAATCTCAAACTCCTCCTGTAGGGCCTTTAAGTCCTGTACGGCACTACCAGGTGTCGCTTCCGACTCGCTACCTATATCTGCAAAATTTGCTCGCTGCCCCAGGAAGTACCCCAGGGCCAGCGCCGCGGCCAGGGTCAATAGTCCGGTCAGCACCACGAATTCGCGGTGTCTTGCGTGCTGCTGCTTGATTACCGTTCGGTAGCTATCGCCGTTCATTGCCACTGCGCCTCAGGGGGCCAGTCCGAGATTAGCCAGGCCCATGGCTTCCGGCAGGCCCAGCATAATATTCATATTCTGGATGGCCTGACCGGAGGCGCCCTTCACCAGGTTGTCTTCAACAACCATCACCACCACGGTATCCCGGTTCTGGGGCCTTGCGACCGATATCTGGCAGCGGTTACTGCCTTTGACGGTACGCGTCTGTGGAAAAACTCCCGCCGGCAGAACATCTACAAAGGGCTCATCTGCATACCAGGACTCGAACAGGTCTTGTAGATCTTCAACCGGCTGACACAGCTGGGCGTACAGGGTTGAGTGAATACCGCGGATAATAGGCAGCAAGTGAGGCACAAAGGTCACTGCGACGTCTGTTCCGGCAATATCCGACAGACCCTGTTCAATTTCCGGTAAATGGCGGTGGCCAGCCACGGCGTAAGCTTTATAGCTGTCCGACGCTTCACTCAACAAGTTATCAATTTTTGCCTGTCGGCCGGCGCCACTGACACCCGACGCCGAGCTGGCTATCAGCTGTAATGGGTCGACAAGGCCCTTGGCAAGCAGGGGAATAAAGCCCAGCTGAACCGAAGTGGGGTAACACCCGGGGCATGCGATAAGCTGCGCCTGAGCAATTTTCTCCCGGTTTACTTCCGGCAGGCCATATACTGCCGTCGATAAAAGCTCGGGGCTGGCATGCGGCTCGCCGTACCACTGAGACCACAGCTGGGCATCGCGGATACGATAATCTGCCGACAGGTCTATCACCCTGGTTCCCGCAGCCAGTAGCTCTGGCACAAGATTCATCGCCACATTGTGGGGCGTGGCGAAAAATACGATGTCACAGGCCGCCAGTTTTTTCACATCGGGGTTGCTGAAAGCCAGGTCGTAGTGGCCGCGGAGATTGGGGAAAAGGTCGTCCACGCGACGGCCGCATTCCGCGCGGGAGGTGATAAATACAACCTCTGCCTGCTCATGCAATGCCAACAAACGCAACAACTCCACGCCTGTGTACCCGGTACCGCCTACGATTCCAACCTTTACCATGACCTTATCCTGCTGCTTAACTTTAGAACTCCGACTCCAGCTTTGAGACGGCCGCACAGTATAAAAGCAATATGCAGCGAGATAACTGGTAATATTGTCCTTTTAGCCAATCCTCTGGATCCATTTTGCAGCGTTTGCTCGACAAATACCGCCGGACCCTGACCAATAATGAGTCCATTCTGTCCTACGCCCTTCTGGGTGTGGTGGGCGGAATTGCATCGGGCCTTGTGGTACTGGCCTTTGAGTGGGCCATAGGCGGGCTCGCAATGCTCTGGGGTGTGGGCGCTGGCGGTGAAGATTTTGAA
>JADFVW010000114.1 GCA_015222725.1 Pseudomonadota bacterium
GCTTGGGGAGTACTTCGCCTTTTAGATGCTGGGCATATGAATATAGTTCACTATCCGTTTCAGCCAAATGTTTTTCATGCTGTGTTTTTCCTGCAAACAGATACGTTGTCTCGTTCAATTGTGTCTCCAGCTCGCCTTGCCACAAAAGATACAGCCCTACCTCCGTTATGTTTCCACGCCAATCATCAAATTTTTCCATATTGATTGACGTGGCCATGTCGTCGCTCCAATACAGGCGTGTTTTTTATCTCCCCCGGGTTGTCGGTGGTTCTCCATATCAGATAGATAGTGGTCCCAGGGTGGCGGTTGGTCATTTTATATTTCACAAATGGGAAGTTACTCGCTCTGAAATTTACTCGTTTGGACAGAATCGCTCGCCCATCTTGCGACAGCTCAGTCAGAAATGTGCAATATAATATTCCTGTCACCACAATAATAACGATGTTCCCACAGAAAAATGCCCTGCCAGGTTCCAAGCGCCAGGGTGCCTCCCATTATGGGTATAACAAGCGAACTGGAAGTTAGCGCAGCCTTGATATGTGCGGGCATGTCATCGGGGCCTTCAAGGGTATGGGTATATAGCGGGTCGTTCTCTGGCACCAGGCGATTAAACCAGCTTTCCAGGTCTGCCTTGGCCGTGGGGTCGTAGTTTTCCTGAATCAACAGGCTCGCCGACGTGTGCTGAATGAAGAGGTGGCAAAGACCTTCGGCTTTATTTGTCTGCTCGAGCTCCCGGCGTATTAAGTCGGTGATGTCGTGCAGGCCCTGCCCGGATATCTGAATTTTCAGCTTGCTTGGCATGATTACAGAGCCATCGTCCGGCGTTTCTCAATTTGTGGCGATTGCACTGGCCGCATCCCGAATCTCCGGCCATACCCTCAAAGCCCCCGCAAACTCCGCCGCATACGCTTTTGCCTGGTCCAGCACAGCCCCGTCACCCATCCTTTCCGGAATACCACCTATCTTTGAAGGACTGGCAGAGATTTGCAGGACCTGGCTCAGCTCGTTCGCGCCCTGTTGCAGATAATTCAACCAATCCTGTGGTGCCTGATTCTGGCTGGCCGTCTGGAATTGTGCACTTATGGCCTTCAATCGACTCGCGTTGGTACTGGACACGTCTGTCTGTAGCAGGGTTTGAAGTCCGGTATTTGAACTTTCCGACAATTCCTGGATGAGCAGGCACAGACCTTCAATTCGTGTGTCGAGGGCGATGCCGGGCTCGTAGTTTGTGTGGTCGGTAATATATTTAGAGAAAAAACCAATTCCGCCTTTATAGGCCACTGACGATGTATCTGCCTGTTCACTTCTGTCTTCAATGGGCAAATGTGGCACACACCAGTCGTATTCCAGGGTAGTACCCTGGGGAAACAGGAATTCAACCATGGCGCCAAATAAATGGTCTTCCCCACGAAAAATGGGGAAATAGGGGGGTAGCAAATGGCTGTTATCCAAGCCGGTCACCTGGGACATCACCGCCATTTTGGTAAAAGTGGGCCTGCTGCGGCCAATCCAGTAGCACCGATTAGCCTGGGCAGAAGTATGGCCGCCCGGAGCAGCGAGCATGCGCTGGATGGATCCCTGGTCGAGCATATAAGAGTTGATTTGTGGAGAGCCCGGGTCACCCAGGGTGCCGTTTTGGGTGATAAGAACGGGCGAGTTGCCATCCATCAAGCCCAGGAAGGGCGCGTTTGCCCCCGCCAGCGACTCTGCATTCAGCTCCTCCAGCCCCAGCTTTTTTGTGGCCTGAGCCAGGGTCATGCCTAAACACTGGGCGTGACCGGTCAGGGGATTCATCTCCCGCTTGATAACACTGGTGAGCGCTTTTTGCTCATCGGCGTAGAAGTCCATCTCCCGCGTATTGTCGCTGAATGCGATGCCGTTGCTACTGTGGGGTGCTTCAGCGCTGCTGCACAACACATCATCGTCCATCACAATGCAGCGTTTGTCCACGGACAGTAGCAGACAAACGGTGCGCGCCAGACCGTAGCTCTTCTGCTCAGCCCAGCGTTCCCGGTCGATTAAAAATCGAA
The DNA here is from genome assembly GCA_015222725.1 of Pseudomonadota bacterium. Taxonomy (GTDB): domain Bacteria; phylum Pseudomonadota; class Gammaproteobacteria; order Pseudomonadales; family Halieaceae; genus JBALVT01. Next base: position 2,031 of record JADFVW010000114.1, read on the forward strand.
TGGCAGACTCGTGTTGGGGCAGGGCGCTTATCAGGTCATCCAGCAGTTGTTTTTGCTGCTTTGCACCCACGTAGTGAATATTTTTCGCGCTGGCCAGGTTGAACTTTTCGACTGCTTCGCGGTTTTCATCGGCGTTCAGCCATTTTCGGGAGTCATCCACCAGAAAAATTTCTTCATGGCGTGTTAGGTTGCTGGTTTGCAGCATGGTTTCCAGCAGGCGACGCACCGCGAGGGGGCGATCACAGGTGATGATAAACGCGCGGGTGGGAGCCAGTGGTTTAGAGTCTTCGTTTTGCGAACTTATCCTTGCGGCAACGGATTCTGCAGTGGTCAGTATTCCAGCATCTCGCACCATGGTCAGCACACTGATGACATCGGCTTCCTGTCCGGCCAGTTGCGGTATATTGGCGGCGATGACACTAGCGTGCTCGCTGATAGTCCTGAAGGTTTTACAGTAGCCCAGGGCAACCGGCACAGTGGGTGCAACCACAAATTGTTTATTGTTTTGCTTGTTTATCAGCAAAATAGAGCCATTTTGCAGGTCTAGTTGTTCGCAGTTAATAAACGCGATTAGGGCCTGGTCGACGTTGTCCATGGAGGTCTCTTTAGGCGGGAAAGCAATCTGCTATTTTATTGGGCGACGGGCGTACTGTAAATGCTATGCGGCGACTAAACTTAGGCGGATTTATCCCCGCACAACTCCACCGCAACCTCAATCGCCCGCAACAAACTTCCCGAACTGGCCTTACCCGTCCCAGCCAGGTCCAGCGCCGTCCCGTGATCCACCGAAGTACGAATAATCGGCAATCCCAAGGTAATATTTATCGCCTCGCCAAAGCCACTGTACTTCAGCACGGGTAAACCCTGGTCATGGTACATGGCCAGCACTGCGTCCACCTGCTCCAGCACTTTGGGGTTGAAGGCAGTATCTGCCGGCAGCGGCCCCAGTAGATCCATACTTTTTGCGCGCAGGCGCTCCAGTGCGGGAATGATGGTGTCGATTTCCTCCCGGCCCATATGGCCACCTTCCCCAGCGTGAGGGTTCAGGCCGAGCACTGCGATACGGGGCTGCGGTAGGGCAAATTTGGTTCTCAGGTCGTTATGTAAAATGGTGAGCGTTTTTTCCAGCAATCCACCGGTAATAGCCGCAGGAACTTCGCTCAGCGGCAAGTGGGTTGTAGCAAGCGCCACCCGCAGTTCGCGGCTGGCCAGCATCATCACCACTTTTTCGGTCCCGGTAGCCTCTGCCAAAAACTCGGTGTGGCCGGAGAAAGGAATACCGGCATCGTTAATAACCGATTTTTGTACCGGGGCGGTAACCATGGCATCAAACCCTGCTGCTGCATTGGGTTTTTCTGAGAGGAGCCCTCCCACAGAGGCTGACCCGGTTGCCGGTGTGATTCGGGCTTGATGGAGACAACCGTCGACCGCCTCCTGTAGGGTAGCCATTACATAAGATGCATTGGCCGTATTGAGGGCGCCGGGAATACAGGGCGCGGTCATTTGCACCGGCAGTACCTTTAACTGCCCGGCGCGTTGCTCGCTTGCCGCCCGTTGCGGGTTAAACTCTTCCAGTTCAATGTTCAGCCCAAGAACCGCGGCCCGCTCTCGCAACAACTCCGGGTCCCCAATTGCCACCAGTTCAGCGGCAATATCCAGTTCCTGGGCGGCAATTGTCAGCAAGATATCAGGCCCAATTCCCGCTGGTTCCCCGGCGGTTATCGCAATTCTTGGAATCTTTGGGTCAGCAGCCATTAGGTATGATGCCCGCCGGGCGATGATTACTTGATATCAACAAAGGCTTCATCGCGAATTTTACGCAGCCATGCGTCCAGTTCCTCCTGGTACTTGCGGCTGTGCAGGTATTCGTTAGCCTTGTTGCGCATTGCCAGCTCGGTCATGTCCTGGTCGCGTCTGCCGGTAACTTCCAGAATATGCCAGCCAAACTGGCTGTGCACCGGGTCGCTGATGGCACCGATTTCGGTCTCGGCCATGGCGACATCAAATTCGGGCACCATTTGCCCCTTCATGGTCCAGCCCAGGTCGCCTCCCTCCTGACCGGAGCCGATATCTTCCGAGAACTCCTTGGCCAGGTCGCCAAAATCCTCTCCCGCTTCGATGCGCGCCTTCAGGTCAATTACCAATTTCTCTGCCTGCTCGTCGGTCAGGATTTCGGAGGGCTTAACCAGTATGTGGCGCACTTCTGTCTGGGCGACAATCTGCTCGCCACCACGTTTGTCCGCCAGGTAAACCAGGTGAAACCCGCTGTCACTGCGCAGTGGCTCGGCCACTTCTCCCACTTTAAGTGTGGGGGCAATATCGCTGAACAGAGACGGCAGGTCGCCAGCTCTGCGCCACCCCAGGTCACCGCCGCTGAAGGTATAGTTGCCACTGCTGGAAGAAATCACACTGTCAAAGGCTTCGCCGGCGCTTATCCGGGCGGCCATGTTGCCCACATATAATTTGGCGGCGGCGACATCTGATTCGCTGGCATCGGGTGTCAGGGGAAGCAGTGCGTGCACCAGGCGATACTCTGGCTGGGTCAGGGCCTGGCCCTCTTCGGTGGCCAGGAAGTTTTCTATTTCCTTGTCGGTTATCTGGATACGCTGGTTAACATTGCCCGTTTGCACTCGCTGCAAAATCATCTCTCGGCGGATGTCCTCGCGCATGGAGGTATAGGATTGCCCCTCGGCCTCCAGGCGGGTTCGAAACTGCTCCAGATTCATGCCATTTTTTCCGGCTATGCGACCCACGGCGGCATTGAGTTGGGCGTCGCTAATTCTCACGCCCACCCGGGCTGCCAGCTGTAGCTGGATATTTTCCAGAATCAGGCGGTCCAGGGTCTCCCTGATCAGTTCGTCCTCGGGGGGCATCTCTACGCCCCTGGCCTCAAGGTTCTGGGTGACCGACGCCAGCCGCGTCCGCAATTCACTGGCCATAATGACGTCTTCATCGACGATGGCGACCACCTGGTCCAGTATTTCAGTGGCGGCGTGTATAAGTGGTGCGCTCGTCAGGCCGATTGCCAAACTCGCGGCAATTGCCAGTGCTTTAATATTCACGTTCCTTAAAACCTCTAATCATCTCTTCAAGAATATCCGTGACACGGCTGCCGAAGCCCGCCATGCCCTTGAATATAAATTGAACCTGTGTGGACTGTTCCCGTTCCAGGTTGGGGTTGCTAAAGTCGGGAAATTCTCCGGGGATGTTGTCAAAATAGCGAAGGTGTAACAAGCGCACCGTCCAGCAGCAGCTATCATATTCCACTCCGAACATATCTTCTATGTTAGTTTTGGCTTCTATGGAGTAGCTCACGCTGGCAAATACGCTCCAGTTAGACCACAGGGGCTGGTAGGCGGAGAGCGTGACCTGCTCGGTTATAGGCTGTACAGCAGATAGAAGCCCCAGTGGCCGGCGGAAGGTGTAACCCACATTGTAAACCGCGCGGTTGTCGGCGATATAGTTGGTCTGGATGCTGCCGCTGTTAACATTGCCCGAGTAGGGGTCCCATACAATATTACCGCGTATATCGGTGCGGCTGTTGGGGGTGACGGTCAGTTCCGCTGCCAGTTCCGAACCGGACTTATCCAGTATCGGGTCGATGGCTCGCAGGCGTACATTGCGGTCTTCGAAGTAAAAGATCTGGCCGATGCTGGCGCTCATATATTCCTGGCCGTTGTCGTCTCCGATAAAACGGGTGGTGAGTCCTACCGAGACCTGATTGGCGTCGTCCAGCCGGTCCCGGCCGCTGAAGCGGGTTTCCCTGAACAGTTGATTATAGGTGAAGGTGAGCTCCGCCGTGTCGAAGTCGGGTTGGTTTGACTGGTCGTCATACTCGCTGTACAGGTAGAACAGTCGGGGCTCCAGAGTTTGTATCAAGCCCTTGTCTGCGATGCGAGTGGCCCGTTCAAAAAAGAGGCCGCCGTCCAGGCTGGCCAGTGCGGAGCCGGATAAGGGTCGCTTGTCATCCAGGGGCACTGCCCCGGCTTCCAGTTGGTAGGTCAGGGCCCGATATTTTATCCGGGGAGTGAAAAACCCCTGTTGCCAGAGCATGGGGTACTCCATGCCAACCTCGCCATATATACGCTCACCAGTAACACGATTGAGGTCGGTGTCAAAATAGCTGTACTGGGCAAAAGCTATTGGTTTGATGCCAAAGGGGTCGTGCAGCCCTCGATATTGGCCGCTTACCTGGGGTAGTTTTTTGTAATCGTTGATGATGTCGTCCGCCAGGGATTGAAACTGCTGCACTTCCATTTGTACAAGCCAGTCGTCCCCCAGGTAGTCCATGGAGCCTCGCTGCAGCAGGGCGGTCTGGCGCTTGGCATCCAGGCTTGAGCCGTTCAGGTCCTTAATGTAATTGCCATCGCTGGCCTTGCTATAGTCTACCCTCGAGCGCCAGCGTTGTTGTAACAGACCGTTGTGCTTTACTGCTCCGATCCAGCGGTCGTGATTGCTCTCATCGGGAAACTCATCTTGATAGCGCTTGTCGTCGCCCAGGAAGGCGCCATCCAGTGACCAGAAGCCCAGGTAGTCACCCAGGTAACGCAGCTTCAGCTCGTTGTTCAGGCCGCGTTCTTCGATATAGTGTGGCGCGTACAGGGCGTCGTAGTTGGCTGCCAGGTTGAGGTAGAAAGGGGCTGTAATATTGAGCCCCCCCTTGCTGTCACTGCCAATTTCGGGCCACAGGAAACCTGTTTTGCGGCGGTCGTCCAGCGGGAAGTTCATCCAGGGAAAGTAGAAGATGGTAGTGTCTTTGACTTTTATTTTGGTGCCCCGGGCAGTGCCTACACCCGTGTCGAGGTTTAGCTCGATGTTATCGGCACTGATGGCCCAGTCGTTGTTGTCCGGCGGGCAATAGCTCAGGCCGCCGTTTTCAATGTGAATAAGCCCGTCACCGTCACGACGCAGTGTTTCCGCCTTGCCGCGAATATGTTGTTGGTGAAGTACGAATTGGCTGCCGGTGACCACGGCTTCGCCGCTATCGGAGGAAAACTCCGCGTGCTCTCCACGCAGTAGTACACCGGGCTCGCGGATAACAATATTGCCGCTGAGAGTGCCCGAGTTGGTCATCCGGTCTACGGTGGCCTGGTCACCCTGCAGTACTCTGTCGCCCTGCTTCAGAATTACGCCCCCCGACAGGAGGATTTCGCTGGCGCTCATTTTCGCGCTGGTTGCGCTGGCCTCGATATCTTCCTCTTCGAGGGCGTGACCCCGGCTTGAACCTGCCAGTGGATCCATGTAGCGACCCTTACAGATCTGGCATTTATCGTTCTGTAGTTCCTCGGGAACCGCTTCAATTGGTGACCAGTCCAATAGATTGCTATCCTGTGCCAGTGAGGACAGGGGCAGGGTCAGACACAGCAGAAGCGGTGTCAGGCGCAGTGGAAACCTGGCGGGTGCGGATATCATTACGAGAAAGTTTGCGTCGCTGTGTTTATTGTTTTCAAAGGACGCAATAATAATGCATCCCCGCGTGCTTGTCCGAGAATATTTGTGCCTGGGCAGTGACAGCTCCTTATCGGGCTTACGGTAAAACCACTTAGGAAGCTCATCCCAATGACCACCCGCCCCGTCCCCACTGATTTATTGCCCTGGGCCTTGGCCTCGCTGTCTGAGGGCTCACAGGCAGAAGCCTCTCCACAAACTGATAGCTCCTTGAAAATAGTCGCAGGTGATGCCAGTAATCGGCGCTATTTTCGCCTGAACGCTGGTGATTCAAGCTATATTGTCGCCGAGGCGCCGCCGGCTACGGAGAAAAATGAGGCCTTTGTCGCGGTGCGAAATATTCTGGCACAGGCGGGGGTGAGGGTGCCGCAAATTCACGCGGTCGATTTGGGTCGCGGCTACCTGCTGCTGGAAGACCTGAGTGATTGCAGCCTGCTGCCTGAGCTGAGTGGTGAGACGGTTGACGGCTATTATCAGCAGGTCATCGCACTCCTTGAGAAAATGGCGGCCATCGATATCGGCAACTGGCCCGATGATTTCTACGATCTTGCCCTGCTGCGTGAAGAACTGGGCCGATTCACCACATGGTTTGTAGAGCCGCTGCTGGGATATTCATTGGATGATAAGGAGCGAGACCTGGTTCAGCGGTTTAACACTGCGCTTATAGGCTCGGCACTGGAGCAGCCCAGGGTGTTGGTACACCGGGATTTTCACAGCCGAAACCTGATGCTGCAACCATCGGGCAAGCTCGCGGTCATAGATTTTCAGGACGCCGTAGCAGGCCCGGTCACCTATGACCTGGTCTCCCTGCTGCGCGACTGTTATATACGCTGGCCCGCAGGCCGGGTGCAGGGATGGGCGCTGGCCTATTACGCAAAAATGCAGGGCAAGGGAGCGCTACACGGTGTTGATGAAACCCAATTTCTGCGCTGGTTCGACTGGATGGGTCTGCAGCGGCATATTAAAGTACTGGGCACATTCGCCCGCCTGCATTTACGCGATGGCAAGCCCGGCTACCTCGATGATTTGCCCGTGGTAATAAGCTATGTGGAGGAAATTTTGGAGAAATATGCACGGGAGGTGCCTGTATTTGCCGAGTTCCAGAGCTGGTTTAATGAGCGGCTCTCCCCTTTGATCATCGGGCAAAACTGGATGGGCAATTCTCGGGCGAGGCACGAGGGGGAGGCAAGCGCATGAAAGTGATGCTGCTGGCCGCCGGGGTAGGGGAGCGCATGCGCCCCCTGACGAATCACACGCCTAAACCCTTGCTTCGGGTGGCGGGAATGCCACTCATCGAGCATCATATTCGTCGCCTGGCGGAGGCCGGCCTTACCGAGCTGGTGATTAATGTCTCGCACCTGGCCCAGCAGATTATGGACTATTGCGATGACGGCAATCGGTGGGGCGTGTCCATTACCTATTCCCCCGAATCGCAGCCGCTTGAGACCGCCGGCGGCATCATCAATGCCATGCCACTGCTGGACGCTAAGCCCTTTATGGTGGTCAACGCCGATGTCTGGACCGATTACCCCTTCGCCCAATTGGCTGCTGTCGATCTGGAGAGCACTGGCTGTGATGCGCATCTGGTACTGGTGGATAATCCATCGCAACATCCCCTGGGAGATTTTTCACTGAACAGCGAGGGGCGCTTGGCATTAAAAACACCGGATGCCACGGGCTATACCTATGCGGGCCTGGGCCTGTACAGTCCCGCTTTTTTCGCCGGGGCAGCAGAAGGAAAACTGGCCATGCGGCCTCTGCTGGATAAGGCCATCCCCCGATGCCTTGTCTGCGGTGAGTATTTTCGGGGTGAGTGGGCCGACGTGGGCACGCCACAGCGGTTGCAGGAGCTGGATGAGATGGTTTCCTCTGCCAACTAATACGTTAGAATGGCCACCCTAAAGCTTGTTATGAGCGAACAACCGGAGCTTTTGAAAAATGCGCGACTACCTGATTGCCCCATCCATCCTCTCAGCTGACTTTGCCCGCTTGGGGGAGGAAGTAGACAATGTGCTCGCCGCCGGTGCCGATGTAGTGCACTTTGATGTCATGGATAATCACTATGTGCCCAACCTGACCATCGGGCCCATGGTCTGCAAGGCACTGCGCAAGCACGGTGTTACGGCAGATATTGACGTTCACCTGATGGTCAGTCCGGTGGATGGCATGATTGCCGATTTTGCCGAGGCGGGGGCCAGCTATATTACTTTCCACCCGGATGCCTCTACCCACGTCGATCGGTCTCTGCAGATGATTCGCGAGGCGGGCTGTAAATCGGGGCTTGTGTTAAATCCCCATGTTGGTCTGGATGTTGTGAAATACGTGCTCGATAAAGTGGATATGATTCTGCTGATGTCGGTAAACCCCGGTTTTGGCGGCCAGTCTTTTATACCGTCTACGTTGGATAAACTGCGCGAAGCCCGGGCACTTATCGACAGCTCTGGCTATGATATTCGTCTGGAAGTAGACGGCGGCGTAACGACCAGGAACATCGCTGAAATCGCTGCAGCGGGTGCAGATACCTTTGTGGCGGGTTCTGCCATCTTTAATGCGCCCGACTATGGCGCTGCTATATCTGAAATGCGAAGCCAGTTGGCCGGCGTTTAATTTCATGTACAATGTTCCTTTCCACAATCCTGGAGAGAGCTGTGCAAACAGCAAAGCGTAAAGCCGTCGATGTTATGTCGATGCGTGAGGTCACCTGCTGGCGATGGTAGCCAGGGCTTTATTTCGCCTGTAAAGGCCGAAGTTACGACGCGCTACTAAAAATGCAGCGACCGAACCGCTAATCTAATCTCGAGGAACCATCATGAATCCGCAAGACTTTGCTGCCCTAGCAGCTCAGGGCTATAACCGCATCCCTGTTAGTACAGAGGTACTGGCTGATCTTGATACACCGCTCAGTGTTTACCGCAAGCTGGCAGAAGGGCCTTATTCTTATTTCTTCGAATCTGTACAGGGTGGCGAGAAGTGGGGCCGCTATTCCATTATCGGCTTGCCCTGCCGCAGGCTGCTCAAGGTGTTCGGATATCGCGCCGAGGTATGGTTAGACGGCGAGCTTTTGCAGAGAGAGGAAGTTACAGACCCACTGGCCTACACGGAAGCGTTTCAGAATCGCTATCGCGCCGCCCCGCAGGCTGGCCTTCCGGTATTCCACGGGGGCCTGGTGGGGTATTTTGGTTATGATACGGTGCGATATGTAGAGCCTAGGTTGCAGGGCAGCACACCACCAGACCAGCTTGGAACACCGGATATCTTGCTGATGGTCTCCGACGAGGTGTTGGTATTTGACAATCTGGCGGGCACCATACGCCTGATCGTCAACGCCGATCCGGCCGTAGAAAATGCCTATGAATTGGCCCGACAGAGACTGGATGAGCTGGCTGCTCGCCTGCCCGAAACCATGCCGCCATTACCGGATGTGGTGCTAAACCCCGGTGGCAGCGCGGAACTGGAGGCGCTGGTCGAGTCTGACTTTACCCAGGGTGAGTACGAGGCGGGGGTCGAGCGCATCAAGGAATACGTATTGGCGGGCGACGTCATGCAGGTTGTACCCTCCCAGCGAATGACCTTGCCCTTCACCGCGCCACCAC
>JADFVW010000115.1 GCA_015222725.1 Pseudomonadota bacterium
CCACAGGCGAAGACGACAAAATCTGCGGTAAGCCTGGCCTCACTGTCATTATCCGTGTAACAAAGCGTGGGCCTACCGTTGTCATCGTGGAAAGCGTGATTGATTTTCTGTCCGATCAATTCAGCGCCATGCAGGGTGGCGTAATTGAGCAATACGGAATCAAAAGACTCATGGTTAGCGTGTTGTCCGAATGGCAGTGCCCCGCGATAAACCGAAAGCATTTTCCGTCCATTCGGTACGGGCAAGTGGATATGTTTCCAACTTCCCTGAAGTGTGATCGTGGTAATCCGTGACTGTATGACATTGTCTGGCAGGATTATACCGAGGTCTTCAAGGGCATCATTCATGCAGGGTGATATGCCGCCTGCGCACATTGGGCAGCCCTCATAAGGGCCCGAGAGGCTATCCGTTTGGCCCCCCAGTGGATGTCGCCTACGCTCGAAGATAACAACCCTGATTTGTCGCCCATGCTGTCGGGCTTGATTGAGAAGGTGAATGGCCTGGAAAGATCCTGCAGGACCCCCGCCAACAATTGCGATTGTTGCCCCATCTTGTAAGCCGTGGCTAGCCATCACTGTCATATCTACCAGTATAGAAGTTCCTGGAAATTTTGCTGGTCAATGCAGCGGGGGAACATCCAAAACGAGACCCGACTCTCGTCCGCCTACTCCAGTGCCAGTGTGCGCAAATCATTGACCACGGTATCCGCGTGCAAAAACCCGGTGCTGTAGATGTTGCGAATGCGGCGTTGTTTATCGATCAGAAAGACCCGCAAAATATGAGAGAAGCTGCCGGATTCACTGCCATCGGCGGCATAGGTTTTCTGCCGCCATTGATTGTAAGCTTCGAGGATAGGTTGTAAATCGGTTTCCGAAGCCGTGGTGAGAAACTGCCAGTCAAAGTCGTCGCGTTTGAAATGGCGGGAGTAATCTACCAGCGCTTCCGGGGTGTCCTGGGCCGGGTCGAAACTTAAGCTGATCAGACGCACGCGGGATGCCAGTGCTTTGTCCTGCAGCAGTTGGTTTTGTACTTTTTTCATTACGAAACTGGCCAGTGGGCAGCCGTTAATATCGCTGCAGTGAGTGTAGATAAAACCCAGTAATACCAGCTTGTCACCCAACACCTCGTGCAGCTGCATGGGCTTGCCCTGGCTGTTCAATACCTTGCCATCACCCGCTTTGCCCAGTGGTGGCAGGGCGTAAGTGCCGGGTGCCGGCGGCAGGTATTCCAGGGCTCCATAGCCAGGTGCCAGTACTTGGCTAGTGGCGTCTGCCAATGTCAGTGAGGCAAGCAGCGAGAGTATCGCTGGCCAATACTTTATCCCATTCACCCGAACTAGCGTGCGGCAGTCTTATTGCCACCGTACAGGGAATAAGCACCGAAGCGCATCTGGTGAGGCGCTCCCAGCCTGGCGGCGACAAAGTCTATGCTGAGCTTATGTTCGAGTGCCTCTCCGTTAAAGGTATAAATCTTCAGGTAATGCAGATCCTCTCCTTTGGGCTCGGTCTTGTCCCAGTTTGATAACAGTGAAGAGCTGAAGTACACGCGTTTGCCATCCCAGCTCTGGGAAACCATATTAACCTGCTCACCAATCTTCTCGCTGTAGATTTGCTTCACATTATGCGGGTCGCTGATATCGTATAAACGTGCCATGCCATCATTCCAGGTGTCCACCCACAAGCGTGTGTCGTCGGCGAATATCGAGATGTCCACCGGTAGCGGAATTTTGCTGGCATCGCCAATGTCGCCAACGTCTTCGGCCTGCCACTCACCTTCTTCATCCAGATAGATCAGCCACACCTTGGAGGTTAACGCGGTGGTGGTAAAGCAGTAGTCGTGGTTTTCACCCCAGGCACAGCGAATCTCCAGCGGTGCCCCCGGTACGTCCAGGATTTTTTTCGGTTGGCGCGCATGCAGGTCCCATACCACCACGGTATTGCCAAAGGCTTTCATGGCCTGTTCGTCGGCCATCATGCTGCCCAAGTTCATCATGTAGTTGTTCCAGCCGGTGAAGGAGGACGTAAACATCACATTTTTACGGGGTAGCGCCCTCACGTCATAGCCGTAGCCATCGGCAAATTGTCCCGACTTTATGGCGCCGCGCAAGTTGTCATCGGTAGGCATCCAATAGGTGGCGATGTATTCACCCGCATTGCTGTATTCCACCAATGCGGTGCGACCGCCATGATCCTGACTGTTGGACAAGCCCGTTAACATCATGCGGCCGGGCAGGGCGTAGCTGGTATGGGGTCCTACCACACCCCCACTGCGGGCCACAAAGTCGGTAATCGTCTTGTGCAGGGTGGGCTTGGCGGGATCGGAATGTACGTCAAAGATGAAAATCTTATTGGTGTCGAGGCTGGACGCCCAGAGATAGCGGCGATCATCGCTCAAACCCGTGTGATGGGCCTCGTTGCGCCCTCCCACAGACAGGCTGTTAAGCACCTCGCCGTAGGTTTTAGAGTCGGGGTTAACATCCACAGTGACAAGCTTGTCCTGCTCGTCGCCGACCCCCTTCAAGCCCAGGGTCCAGACATAAACAAAGTCTTCCTGCCCTTGTATTTTCGCCATATAGGGCGACATGCAGGTCTCATCGGCGAGGGAAATGCCACTGAATAGTACCGCTATAACAAGTAACCACTTCATCACAAACCTTCCGTATACTGGGGACTGTTAACATAGCATAGTAGGAATACCCAACACCGCAACCTATGGCTTTGCTTTCTACACTTCTGGCCGCCAACCTTCTGGCGCTGACAGCGGTTCCACCATTGGGATTACCGCCCCTGCCGGTGCCTGCTGACAACCCGATAAGCGAAGAAAAAATCGCTCTGGGCAGAAAGCTGTTTTTTGACCGACGCCTCTCTTTTAACGGTACCTTGTCCTGTGCCATGTGCCATATTCCGGAACAGGGTTTTACCCAGCACGAGGTGAAAACCCCGGTGGGCATTGAGGGTAGCTTTGTCAAACGCAATTCGCCAGCGCTGTACAACGTGGGCTATCGCACAACGCTGTTTCACGATGGCCGGGAAGACACGCTTGAAAACCAGGTGTGGCAACCACTGCTACGGGAAAATGAAATGGCCAACCCGTCAATTGGCTTTGTACTATCGACGATCAGGGGGGCCGCTGACTATGACGGCCTGTTTGAGGCAGTTTTTGAACGCGGGGTCGCGATGGAGGGTGTGGGCAAGGCACTGGCCAGTTACCAGCGCAGCCTGCTCTCGGCGGACTCGCCTTTTGACCGCTGGTATTTTGCCGGTGATAAGCAGGCGATGAGCGAGTCTGCAGTCCGCGGTTTCGCCCTGTTTAAATCCAAAGCCTGTGTGAGCTGCCACATTATTGGCACACAATATGCCTTGTTTAGCGACGGTGAATTTCACGACACCGGTATTGGATATTTTAAGGCAATGATCGCCGATAAGGGAGAGGTCGGCAATATTCGCTTGGCGCCAGGAGTTGAAGTGCGCCCCACCATTCAGTTTCAAGTCCCTTCGGTAAGTGATCTGGGGCGCTACGAGGCAACAGGCCGGGCCAATGATCGCTGGCTGTACAGCACGCCCGCGCTGCGTAATGTTGCCATCACCGCACCCTATATGCACGATGGCTCCCTGCCGAATTTACAAGCGGTTGTTGAGTTCTATAACCGGGGCGCGATTCCCCATGCCGAGCTGGACAGCAGACTAAAGCCACTGGGGCTCAAGCGGGAACAAATAGAAGATCTGGTCAATTTTTTACGGGCTCTGACAGGCAGCAACATTGAACAATTGCAGCGAGACGCACGCAGCACGAATATCGGTAATCCCTAGGGGAGAAGAGCCTGCTCTCTACCGAGTAGTTATGAGCGGCCCTTAAGCCGCTTCTTCTTCTACTTCTTCAATAACTTCCAGTTCTTCCAGCTTGCTCTCCAATTCCTTGACCTTGCGCTGCAGTTCAGCGTTTTCGGCCTTGGTTTTGTTCAGTGATTTTTGCAGTACATCACTGGCCGCTGTTCTCTCAGCAAGCTTCTTTTTGCTGGCGTCCAGATTCTTCTTCATCTTCGCGGGGTCAAACTGTTTCAATGTTTTTATTTCTGCCCGCTCTTCCGCCAGGTCCTTTTGCAGGGTCTTTATGCGCTGCTTTTGCTTGGCAACGTCTTCCAGCAGGTTCTCACTGCGTGAATGCAGCTCGCGATTCAGCTGCTCGATGCGCTGGTTTGACGCGGCCTGGGTAGACAGCGTAGTGATTGTCTCCAGTTGCTTGTCAATGACGGCTTGTTGCTCTTCGCGCTTTTGTGTGCCGGTCTCAATCTCAGCCGATCTGGCGTCCAGTTCAGCTGACTTGGCGTCCAACTGAACCTGATATTCGGATCGTAGTCTGTCTTCAAGTTCGATGATTCTTTCCAGACTTTTGGTAGTTAGCATCTATGTTTTCCTGTGATGTTGTTAATGGGTATGGTGTTTTCGACTGCTTTGCCTGCAGGCTTGATACTAGGCGGGTACAAACCGCCCTGACAGGTAATCGATGATGTCAGTAGACTCATACATCCACTGAACCTGCCCCTGATTATTCTCAATACGCAGGCAGGGAACTTTCAGCAATCCGCCACCAGCCAGTAGCTCTTGTTTTACAGCCTCTGACCTTTTAGCGTCGCGCGTCTCAATGTTCAGTGACTGCCGTTTCATTTCTCTGCGAACCTTCACGCAAAACGGGCAGGCTTTGTACTGATACAGCGCCAGATTACCGGTCTGTTCATCAATCGCTGCCTGTGCAACAGCATCACGCTTGACGCCCCGTGGCGTGGTGAGCCAGTTGATCGACAATATAAGTGTGCCGAGAATCCAGCGGATTATGAACATAAAGGGTTCCGATCAGGCTATTTCAGGGAGCCTTTCATGAAGTGACAGCGCCAAATAGCGAGCCGAACAAAAAAAGGTCGGGGAAGATACCACGAAGAGGGGCCTGAGTACAGAAATTCAGCAGGCAGTAGAGGTAGTTATAGACTAAGCTTTAGGCAGCTCTCCTGAAGGAGGCACACACTCTACGCGAGAAGGAGCTGTCCATGAGTGCAATGTTAGAAACTGCAAAGTTATTTTTCGATGCCTGCGAAACCGGCAAAGGTTGGGATGGCTGCAAAGAGCACTGTCGTGCAGATGCGACGTTTTCCGCGCAGGCTGGCGCACTGGCCGATATTGATACGCTGGAAGGCTACTGTGCCTGGATGCAGGCGTTCTTTACGCCTGTGCCAGATGCTCACTACGAGCTGAAGTTCTTCGGCGCTGATGAGGGCAGAAGTGCCGTTACGGCCGTAGCGGTATTCCACGGTACGCAAACGGGCCCGGGCGGCCCCGTACCTGCCACGGGTAACACTGTTGCAGCGGATTATGCCTACTGTATGGAGTTTGATGGCGGTCGAATCAAGCACATGACGAAGGTCTGGAATGACACCATAAGCCTGCAGCAACTTGGTTGGGCGTAGCCGCTACCCAGGCGCCTAGATTTGTCGCTCGGGTCTATCGATATCGGCCAGCATTTGAATGAACTCCGGCTCACCTCTTAGCGGGTCGTAAAACGGCAGATAGGGTTCAAAAAATGGCATGACGTAACTCGTTTCAACAGTCCCGGCTCGAATGCATTTCACGGCGGCCTGGGTTGCACCGATTATACCGAGAATCCGGCAGGCCTCATGATGTGTGCCCGCTCTCTCGGCCCAATCGATGGGTTGGTGTCGAAACCAGTACTTTACCAATCGTTCGGCTTCTTCCGCCTTGCCCTGGATGCCGGTCAGCAACGCCAGGCTGACATACGATTGGGGCCGGTGGAAGTTTCCGGCATCATCCCTACCCTTTTCCAGCCGGGCTCGCCACTGGGGCAATTCTTGCGCTATCCGTTCTTCATCTTTCATTAACCAGTAAGTATATATCCGGCGTCGATCCTCCGCTGTAAAGAATGCTTGTTCGACTTCACCCTCTGGCTGGCTCAGCGATGACAAAGCCTGTTGGTAATCACGGTTGGCGATATGAGCACCCCACCCGCAGCCCATATTTTTATAAATTGGACACAATTCCAGCATCGAGGTCTGGAGGCGGTTTAAGTCCCGGTCTTCACGAAAAAGCAGGAGGACCCGAGCTAAGCCTGTGTAAAAATCTTCCAATTGAGAGCTTTCAATCTCCCCCCAGGCCTCGTCGTAGCGGTGCATCATGAAC
>JADFVW010000116.1 GCA_015222725.1 Pseudomonadota bacterium
CCCATGCTGCTGTCCATAATCTATTCAATTTGGGTAGGCACCTGGTCAGGGCAGAACACTATCGAAATCTCAGGATCAGTGCGTTCGCTGAATGGAGTAGGGTGGTAGCTTGAGAATCGAGTTCAGATTATAGCAGTCTGAAAAAGTTAACTTGCCTATACCTTTGAATTGCTTGCAGTATGAGCCCGCTGATGTGTAATAGCCGGTGGGACACTTGTTCCCGCTCTTGGTGATGAAGGTCTCGCCGTCCTTGACTGACCTGGATGTGGGTTTGCAGTAGTCCCCGGAGCGGTATGTGCCAGTGGGGCAGGAGTCGCCTATGCGGGGGATGGGGGGGTTGGGGCTGTGGCGCCCAGGAAGGAAGCAGGTTTGATATTGAAAGAGGTGGAGCTTACAATGCCCCGGCAGCGTTGTCTGCAGTGGCCAAGCTATTGCGGCCATTGGTCACGCAGTGTTAACAGCCAGCACAGAAGATCTCTGCAAGATAAATTCAGCAGCTAGCCCGAAAATTATAAGGATAGAAGGAACTATGAGTATCAAATTAGCAAAACAATGTCTTTTTGCAGTATTACTATCAGCATCATCGATGGCAATGGCAACAATACAGGAACATACATTCTCAATTTCTGGCGACAACGGCGAGACGGGAACGGGGAGTTTTACGTGGGATGATGCAGTTGTACCAGATGGCAGTGAACTGGCGGGCTTCGACATGCCCGCTGAACTCTTGTCGATTTCCATAACTATTTCAGGTGGCAATGTTGTCGGTGGAAGTACCTCCTTTGTTCGAGGGGACTGTACTCAGGCTGTCCTGCAGCTAACTCCCAATTTTATAAATGACATCAATTTTTGGTGTGACAATGGGACTAACGCAATTGAGGGAGTTGAGACGTACAGTAATATCTTAAATTCTGGCAGTGACGGCTTCAGTCGTTTAACGTTTGCCCCCGGAACCACAGCTCCAGCCCCACCACCAGCCCCAGCAACCCCAGTCCCCACAATGTCCGAATGGGCTCTAATTACACTGGCAATGCTGATGGCAGGTATCGTATTCATCCGGAGAAAGCAGCTCTCATAAGCCCGCTTAAACGGCTGTAATAAGCAAGGGTCACTTCGGTGGCCCTTTTTATTTAGTGCGCCAGGCATGGCGCGTAGCGCCTTGACGGGCGCTGTTCCGATACGTGTGGTGGCGGTCGGATGACTTGGTGGTGAAAGTCCACTATCGACCCGGCAAGGGGAACGATTAGCCGAACAGCAAGGGTGTCCACCGCGAGATGGAATCTGAAGGAAGCTGAAGGCAAAACACTGGCCCGACGAACAGAAATCGCATAGGAGGCGGTCACAGTGGGTAAGAAGGCACATATCTTCAAAGCCCGATACTTGCACAAAAACTGTGGACGTAAATGCGGCGGGTATAAGTGGGAAGGTCACGCGCATTACCCTGGGAGGTCTGATGATCTGCCATTGGCTACCGCCATCGCGAGGTGGCGGGATGGATTATCAGAAATCAGCAGAGGCCATAGTAGGTTGCTCACCGGCAACTGAAGGGCTGAACATGTGGAACAGATTGGGAACCTGACTCTCGATGACGACAGAAGCAGCAGAAACGCCGGTGCAGCCGGCACTCACAGTCGTGCAAAGTGGGCAGAACCCACGGAGCGCGGCAGTTGAGGCGGCAAGCGTCACGGTGGTGAAGGATAATGCCCATGAGGAGCCGACGGATGTGATGTCGGCGGTCGTGGATCGACCGAATATGCAACGGGCCTATGATCGAGTGCTGCGTAACAAAGGTGCACCCGGTGTGGATGGGATGAAGGTAGGGGAGTTAAAAGACTATCTGAAAACCCACTGGTCCACGCATAAACAAGAGTTGTTGGATGGAACCTACCAACCGCTACCGGTACGCAAGGTAGAGATACCCAAACCCGGAGGTGGCAAGCGCCAGTTGGGGATACCCACGGTGCTGGACCGGTTCATCCAGCAGGCACTGCATCAGGTATTGAGTCCCGTGTTCGAACCGGGGTTCTCGAAGTCCAGCTACGGGTTCAGGCCGGGACGGAGTGCGGGTCAGGCAGTACAACAGGCCCGTGATTACGTCGAGGCGGGACACCGCTGGGTAGTAGATATCGACCTCGAGGCGTTCTTCGACCGGGTCAACCACGACATGCTGATGGCACGAGTGGCGCGACAGGTGAAGGACAAGCGAGTATTGAAGCTGATACGCGCCTACCTCGAATCCGGTGTTTGCGAAGGTGGTTTAGTGACAGTAAGGCGAGAGGGCACCCCACAGGGTGGCCCACTATCTCCACTGCTGTCCAATATCCTGCTGACCGATCTGGACCGGGAACTGGAAAAGCGCGAGCACAAGTTCTGCCGCTATGCGGATGACTGTAACATTTACGTCAAAAGCGAAAAGGCGGGACAGCGTGTTCTGGAGTCCATCACGCACTATCTCGAGAAGAAACTCAAACTGAGGGTCAATCGGGGGAAAAGCGGGGTGGGCCGCCCTTGGCAGCGCAAGTTTCTCGGTTACACCGTGTGTAACCGGAGACAAAATGTGCGCCTGAGAATATCCCCGAAGGCGGTTATGCGTTTGCGGGGTGACTTGAAGGCCGTGTTCCGCCGGGGCCGGGGGCGAGCGCTAAGGCGGGTCATTGGAGAACTGAACCTCAAACTGCGTGGCTGGATGCATTACTACCGCCACATTGGGGTGAAGGGTATTTTGCAGGAGTTGGATGGGTGGATACGCCGCCATCTGCGCAAGATACTGTGGCTTCAATGGAAACGCTCCTATACCCGCGCGAAGAACCTGATGCGACTGGGTCTTGATGAGAAACGGGCATGGAACAGCGCCCAAAATGGTCGGGGATCATGGTGGAATGCCGGGGCCTCGCACCTGAATCAAGCTTTGCCGAAGAAACTCTTTGACCGGTTAGGTCTGGTATCGCTGATGGGCTATTATCATCAGCTCAAATGTTTAACATGAACCGCCGTGGTACGGAACCGTATGCCCGGTGGTGTGAGAGGACGGCGGGAGTAATCCCGCCTCCTACTCGATCAGGCAATAACAATGAATGGACGTAGTATTATGAAATCAAGAGAAGTAATACTGGCGCTGGTGCTGGCAATGCTCACTGC
>JADFVW010000117.1 GCA_015222725.1 Pseudomonadota bacterium
ATACAGGCCTCTGCCGAGGCGGAATACCCGATGACGATTCGCATGCAGGCGGGCTACGACCACAGCTATTTCTTCATCGCTTCATTTATTGGCGAACATATCGCGTTCCATAGGCAGCACCTGTAAGCGCTGCAGCTGCTGGAGACGCACGTAGGAAAAGGAGCGGGGCTTTTATGCCCCGCTCACACGTTGGATCAGTTGAAGTTGTATCCAATCGCCATGCCGTAGGTGCGCGGCTCGATAGTGAAGATGTTGGTCCACAATCCAGATGAGGGATCAGTGAGATAACCGCCTACCTCGTGGTCATCATCCGCTATGTTCTTCACGAAAGCGCGCGCATACCATTTGTCCTCGGGACTCGTCAGGCTAAGTTGCGCATTCCAGATATCCCAGCTATCGATCTTGTCGATGTCCGAGTTGAACAACCGGTAGTACATTTCATCCTGCCAGTAATAATCAACGCGCATTGTCAGGCGGTAATCCTGTGGCAGAATGAACATGTACTGACCACCCAGGCTGACCGACCACTCCGGTGAATTGACCAATTGATTACCGTCGAGATCGGCTTCAATGCCCCCGGATACTGGTAAGCCCGCCTCAGCCAACGCGCTACAACTGCTGAATTGCGAGCCGACCACCGCATTGAATGTTGCCGGGTCTATACCCTCAACGATACAGTTGGACGCATTGCTGAGATCCTTGATCAGGGTCACATCATCGCGTCCGCCGGTGGGATCGCGACTGTCGACGCTCTTGAAATCCGTGGCTTCACTGTGCAGGTAAGCGCCGTTGGCGTTAAACATCCAGTGCTCATTCGGCGCAAAGACAAATTCAGCCTCTACGCCATAGATCTCGGCATCGGTATTTTCATTAAAGGATGAACGATTAACAATTTTCGAAATCTGCATATCCTGGTAGTCGTAAAAGAACGCTGTAAAATTCGCCTGGGTAGTATTGTCGAACAAGGTATTCTTTATACCAATTTCAAAAGCATCAACGAATTCCGGGTCGAACTCAGAGGCGGTGCCAGGGAATTCCACTGGGTCGAAAGGCGGGTTGAAACCACCCCCCTTATAACCCCTGGAATAGGATGCATAGATCATACTGTCATTGGTGACAGCCCAGTCCAGCACGGCTCTACCGGTCCACTCTTTCCATTCTTTATCCGTGTCACGCACCGGTATGGGAATCGGCAGGTCGGCGCCGATTGGCTGCAACAAAGGGGCCCCCGTGACTGGGTCATTATTGAGCAGGAATTGCCCGTCCTTGATATCTTTCGAGTCGATAGTATAACGGGCGCCCAGGGTAAGCTTCAGAGTTTCAGTAAAGTCGTAGTAGAGCTCTCCAAACAGGGCCTTTGATTCAATGGTGTAGTCCATCGTATCGTTGTTGAATTGCGGCGCCACCCAGCCGATACCATCAGCGCCAAACAACGCGGCGGGAGCCACTGCCGCGAAATAGTCAAGGCCGGTATGCAGCACCCAGTACTGGTTCTTCAGGTCGACATCCATGTAGAAACCACCCAGCAGGAAGTTCAGCGGCCCGTCATAATCAGACTGTATCCGCGCCTCGATCGAGTATTGCTCCGATTCCTGGTTGGACTGGTCGTACGCGACTGAACCCTGGTTGATCGAGTCGATATTACCACCGATTATTCCGGTCGCATTTTTCGACGGTTTAGATATAGGCAGCCCCTCGGTAAACAGTGCGTTATAAGTCTGCGGGGCGAACAGTGCCAACAAATCAGGCACCTGGACCGGATCAATCTCAGACATCGTATAGTCTGTTTGTGACCAAACCGTCGTATCCTGATAACCGCCGACCAGCGCCAGTGTGTAGTTACCTATCTCCTGCTTGACATGCAGTGTCACCAGCGTCTCGTCCGCCTCGTATTCTGGATCGCGTGCAGACGCAATTTTACGAAAGTCATTAGGCACTTGCCCACCGTCGTTAGCGCCAAATTCAAAAATACCCAGGGGACCCAGTATCGCGTCGGAGGCAAGGATCACACCAAGCGTGGCAGAACTGTTGGGCGACTCAAACGCGAGCTTGTCGGGAAGGCAGCCCAACAGTGCACTGGGGTCATTGTGACACATGTTTTTCTGGCTGCGCGAGCGCGAACTGGACTCATCAAAATAAGACACCATCAGGTCGATAGAGGTGCTGTCCCCCGGCTGCCAGTTTAACGAACCGCGCAGCGCATACTGGTCGCGCCCGTCCACGTCGTTGCCGGTAACAATGTTGTCGGTATAGCCATCGCGATCGAGGTAGAGGCCGGCAAAGCGTACCGCAAGGTTGTCGCCAAGCGGTATGTTGATATGGCCATTAAGTTTGGTGTGATCATAATCGCCGTACTGGCCTTCGATGTTACCGTTCAGGCCGTCGCTATCGGCAGTGCGGGTAATCATATTCACCGCACCGCCAGTGGAGTTGCGCCCGTACAGGGTGCCCTGCGGGCCGCGCAGTACCGCTACCTGCTCAACATCGAAATATTCGGTTTCAAACAGACGCGGAGAAATCAACGGTACCTCGTTGACATGGACACCCACACCGTTATCTGCGGAAGCGGCAACCAGGTTGGTACCCACACCCCGAATCGAGAAGTTGTTGCCGGAAAAATTGGCCTTGCTATAAGTCACGTTGGGCGCGGCGAAGCGCATATCGGCGAATCCGGTAATCTGTTTAGCCGCCAGGGCCTCCGAGTCGAAAGCGGTAATCGCAATCGGCACATCCTGGGCCGATTCCGCGCGTTTCTGGGCGGTAACGATCACCTCCTCCAATTGCGCGCTGGCGTTGACGCTGATCATCGCCGCCGTGGCGACTGAGACGGCAAAAGCGAGTGGGGTTTTCATGATTGTACTTTTTACGGTCATAACAGCTCCCTGATTATAAGTATGTAAAGCCTGGGACTAAAAACGACAAAGCTATGATTCCCCCGTGAAGCCGGGGGATGGGGTACCTGGAAAACTCGGATATGCGCGCAACCAGAGAAGTCCGGTAACGCCAGATTGCTTGCGAATTCATGGAATTGGTCATTATTTTTATAACGGACTCTATACCATTTATATTTCTTTATAGACAAAACATACAAGTAGATCAGGCACAGGTCAATGGCTAAGTTTTATAAAGAGACCGGTGCTGTGGGGCTGGTCAATTGCTTTTGCTCCGTGTTTTACCAAACGACCTGATTTTCCAGTCTCATACCGGGGCAAAAACGATATACTGCGTTCCGGCAATCCCCGCAAGCACACCAGGTATGAAAACAGATTTCGTTATTGCCGCAACCGGTGTTACCGACAAGTACATCAACAGTTCAGGAAGACCAACATGCACGAAGTAGTAAAAGAGTATTACGGCAAGACCCTGGACGGCAGCGACGACCTGAAAACTGACGCCTGCTGTACCACAGACGCCATGCCGGATTATCTCAAGCCCGTTTTGGCCAAAGTCCATGACGAGGTAATGCAGCGCTATTACGGCTGTGGGCTGGTAGTCCCGGAGGCGATAGAGGGATTGCGTATTCTCGACCTGGGCTGTGGCGCCGGACGCGATGTTTACGCGCTTGCCGGTCTGGTGGGAGAACACGGCTCCGTGGTTGGCGTGGACATGACACCCGAGCAGTTGGCCGTGGCTAAAAAGCACCGGCAATACCACGCAGATATCTTTGGTTATGCCTCGCCCAACACGGAATTCCACCTGGGCTATATAGAGCGCCTGGGAGAACTGGGTCTTGCCGACAACAGCTTTGACCTGATTGTGTCCAACTGTGTGTTGAACCTGTGCCCCGACAAGGCCGCAGTCCTGCAAGAGGCCTATCGCCTGCTCAAACCCGGCGGCGAAATGTATTTCTCCGATGTGTATGCGGACCGGCGCATACCCTCCCCTCTTCTATCCGACCCGGTACTGTATGGTGAGTGTCTCAGTGGCGCCCTGTACTGGAACGACTTTCTACAGATGGCAAAATCTGCCGGCTTCAGGGACCCGCGCCTGGCCCATGACCGCCCGCTGGGCATCGAAAATGCCGAGGTGCAGGACAAGGTCGCCGGCATACACTTTTATTCCGCCACCTGGCGCCTGTTCAAAATTCCCGGGTTAGAGCCCGCTGGCGAGGACTACGGCCAGCGCGTGGTTTACAAAGGCACCATAGACCAACACCCGGACGCATTTGAGCTGGACAAGCACCACCGCATGGCAACCGGGAAAGCACTGC
>JADFVW010000118.1 GCA_015222725.1 Pseudomonadota bacterium
CAACGACAACGGGCCAGCCAATAAGGCCAGCCCGCTCGCTTTCAGAGCTTTAACGATGTGCATCTGTCAGTCGTGCTTACTTCAGTTCGACGCGACGATTCTGAGACCAGTTAGACTCGCCGGAACCGTAGGCGATAGGTTGCTCTTCACCGTAGCTCACAGTCTCGATACGGTAGTTTGCAACACCGCTGGCCGCCATGTAATCGCGAACTGCATTGGCGCGACGCTCACCCAGTGCCATGTTGTAGTCGCGGGTTCCGCGCTCATCGGTGTGACCTTCCAGGCGAATAGTGCGATCGTTGGTATTCAACAGGGCGATGTGGGCATCTACAGATGCCTGGGCTGCCGGGGTCAAGGTAGAGCTGTCATATTCGAAGTAGAACACATTGCCAACGGTGGCAACCGCACTTTCGAGGCGCTGTATTTCAGCGGCCTGTTCTGCGGAGGCGGCTTGTTCTGCAGCGGCTGCAGCAGCGGCGGCTGCAGCAGCGGCAGCGGCCGCTTCGTCAGCTTCCTTGGTGTCGTTACTGGAACAGGCTACCAGGAAAACTGCAGCAAAAATGAGTGTGAGAGCCTTACCGGCAACAGGTAGATGTTTCATATTATCCGTTCCTTAATAATAGATGGTTGTCTTTTTGTCTGATTGTTGTATTTCCGCTATTAGCGGCTCATATAGGGCGACCATGCCGGTTCTCGCACATCGCCATCTCGCGCTGGCAACCGGAATTTTACACCCCCGTCCACGGATACAGCGGCAAGAATGCCTCTACCCGCGTACTTAGTGGCGTACAATAACATAGAGCCATTGGGTGCGATACTGGGACTTTCATCCAATTCAGTAGAAGTGAGTATTTGTAGCCTGTTTGTCACCAAATCGAGCAGGGCGATGTGAAACTTTCCATTTTGCTGATGAACCATCACGACATTACGACCATCCTGGGCAACCCGCGCCCGGGCGTTATAAGAGCCCTCGTAGGTCAATCTATCCGTCGCCCCAGTGGCGAGAGTATAACGGTAGATTTGCGGCCGACCACCCCGGTCAGAGGTAAACAGCAGCGATTTCCCGTCGGGCATCCAGCTGGGCTCGGTATCAATGGCGTAATGCCGCGTAATCCGGGTCAGCTGTTTGGTCGCCAGGTTCATTAAATAGATATCCGGGCTGCCGTCCTTGGACAGCACCATCGCCATGGTTTTACCGTCTGGCGACCAGGACGGAGAGCTGTTCAGCCCCCTGAAATTGGTCAACTGCTCGCGGGCGCCCGTCTGCAGGTTTTGCCGGAAGATCGCCGGACGGCTGGTTTCAAAGGAGACATAGGCAATCTCGCGACCATCGGGTGACCAGGTAGGAGCCAGTACGGGTTCCCTGGATTCCAGTAGGACGATTGGCCTGGCACCGTCAGAGTCCGCCAGAGTGAGGCGAAAATAATCCTTGCCACCGGGCACTCGGGTTACCGCGATATATAAGAGACGGGTGGCAAAGGCACCGCGAATACCGGTGAGTTGCTGGTATATTTTATCGCTGACCCTGTGGCCCAGCATGCGCGCCTCATTGACCGGCCCTAACTCCACGCCGGAATAGACCTTGGTCTGGCGCAGTACGTCGAACAGATCGTATTCGATGCGCATCTGGTCGGTGACGGAGACCCGCCCGATAAGAAGGTATTCGGACGCAATTGCCCGCCAATCGCGGTAAAATACTTCTTTTTCGGTAGTGGGCAGACCCAGCATATCGTTGCGGTTCACCGGGGCAAATTGACCACTGCGGGTGAGATCACTGTCGACCACGCCGGCGATATCCTCGGGTGCACTGCCCGTCCCATGCCAGGCAAAGGGCACGATGGCAATCGCAGTGGGGTCATCTACACCCTGGGTGATTTCGATGACCAACTCGGCCCTGGCGCCTGTTGTCATCAGTGCCAGTAGCACAATCAATAGCAGGCATCGCAGCTGCCTCAGTTCATCCCATACAAGCCGTTTCATCAGTATCGTAAATCCTCTGGTCTGAATAACAGGCGAAAACG
Organism: Pseudomonadota bacterium; assembly: GCA_015222725.1. Classification (GTDB taxonomy): domain Bacteria; phylum Pseudomonadota; class Gammaproteobacteria; order Pseudomonadales; family Halieaceae; genus JBALVT01. Next base: position 2,022 of record JADFVW010000118.1, read on the forward strand.
CCTGAATGTTTTTTCGAATTCCCGCGAAGGCAGGTTTTTGAGCTCCGGGAACTGCTCTGCTTTTTGCACCGCATTCATCGCTGAGCGATCAAAGGCCGAATTGCCGCTACTTTTGACCACGGTCACACTCACCACTTCCCCGGTGGGTATCAATTGTAATGCCAGCAGCACCTCCATGCCATTCCTGGCACTGGGTGGCCGGCTCCAGTAACTCACCACGGTCTGCTGGATAAGGGCGGCATAGCTGGCCGCAATATCGTCCGAGGTCATGGCCGCTTGTGCCTGCTCCTCCTCCGCCATCGCCTGGGACAGCTCGGAACGGGCAATGGCGGCTAACTCGGCCGCCGTGAGCCGTGGCTCTGGCTTGGGTTCTACTTTTTCAACGACTTTGGGCGGCGTCTTTTTGGGTTTCGCCTCCGGCTTGGGTTTTGCTTTCTGCACCGGTTTGGGTTTGGGTTTCGCCCTGGGCTTGGGCTTTGGCTTGGCTACCGTCTTGGCCACCTTCTTCGGCTTTAATTCACTGGCATCAACCAACCGCGCATGAATCACCTTCGGTATAACTCGGGGCTTAATCACCCGCTGCTCATCCAGACCACTCCAATTGGTCGTCAACATAAGTATCATCAGGCCATGCAGGGCCAGGGTCGCCAAAACTGGCCGCAAAATAATGCGCGGGACAACGGGCTTGGCATAAATGGAATCGCTCACCGGCTAGGGGTTCTCCGTCACCAGGCCTACGCTGGGCGCGCCAGCTTCCTGCAAGGCAACCATCAATGTCACGACCTCACCATAGGGCACCGCCCGATCGCCCCAGACCAACACGGGTTTTTTCGGGTTGCGCCGCATTATCACCGACACCCTCTCCTTGATGGTTGCCAAGGACAGCGACTGGTCCTCGCCGGAACCCAGGTTAAGGAACAATTCCCCGCTACTTTTTATCGAGATGATAAGCGGTTCGCTGTCCTGGTTATCCACCGGGTCTGCATTGGCTTCCGGCAGATCGACTTTGACACCCTGCATCAGCATAGGGGCTGTCACCATAAAAATAATCAGTAGCACCAACATCACATCGATGTAGGGCACTACATTGATCTCGGCCATAGGCCTGTGCTTGTTTCGGGTTCTGGCCACTGTGTTTATCTCGCCCCGCCGTCTGTCTGGTCAGAACTGCGGCGGGATTTATCCTTGGAGCGCAGGGCATAGGCCTGGCGATAAAGAATGCCGGAAAATTCATCGACAAAGGTGTCGTAGCGGTTGGCGAAGACATCCACCCTGGAGGCAAAGCGGTTAAAAGCCAGTACCGCAGGGATCGCCGCAAACAGCCCCATGGCCGTGGCTATAAGGGCCTCGGATATACCCGGTGCAACTGTGGCGAGAGTGGCCTGGGTGGCATTAGCCAGGCCGCGAAAGGAATTCATGATTCCCCAAACGGTGCCGAACAGTCCAATATAAGGGCTGGTTGACCCCACCGAAGCCAGAAAAGAAAGATGCCGTTCCAGTTTCTCCTCCTCGCGCAGGGTAGCCACCCGCATGGCGCGCCGGGAGCCTTCCAGTATGGCCTCAGAGTCCATCTCGGACTGCTGGGCAAGCCGGGAAAACTCCTTAAAGCCCGCACGAAAGATACTCTCCATGCCCAGCACCGCCTCGCCTTCCGCCGCACGCTCGTTACCCTCGCGGTACAGCTGGGACAGGTCTACGCCCGACCAGAAACGCTCTTCGAAGTCGTACATCTCGTTGCTGACATTGCGAAAGTAGATCACCCGCTGGACAATCATATACCAGGATGCCATGGAGGCGACCAGCAATGTCGCCATAACCAATTGCACGGTAATCGTCGCCTGGAGTACCAGGTCTAACAGGCTTAGTTGTTCTTCCAACTCACAATCTCCCCAACTTTCTACAGTGATCGCTCACTATTACAGTAAGCATATAATGGCTGGTTTAAGGTCCCATTCACAGCGGGGCAGCCTGAATTTTTTCCACCATCGATTTGGGTATGCGTCGCGGCTTAAGGCCTTGCTTATCGACGCACACGATGGTTACTTCCCCCTGTGCCAAAACCTCTGTGGCCAGCCTTACAGATTGCTGCAGGGTCATGGTGGCACCTTTTATCTGGGTAATATGTGCCGTGGCGATCAATTCATCGTCCAGCTTGGCCGGTTTCAAATAGGTCACTGACACATCCCGCACCACAAACATCAGCTCTTCATTAAATATAAAATTTTTATCAAAACCCAGGGAGCGCATTAACTCGGTGCGACAGCGCTCCATAAACTTCAGGTAATTCACGTAATACACAATGCCACCGGCATCGGTGTCCTCAATATAGACTCGCAGGGACAAAGAAAATTCCCCGGTCAGGCCCGACCCCATTAGTCGTCTTCTCCTGTGGAACCCAGTAATTTCCCCTGGGAATCCGCGCTGGACTCGGGCTGGCGCAGGCCAAAATGCAGGTAGGCATTGCGGGTAACCATTCTGCCCCGGGGAGTTCTCACCATAAAACCCTGCTGTATTAAATAGGGCTCCAGCACATCCTCAATAGTGCCGCGCTCTTCGGAGATAGAAGCCGCCAGGCTGTCCACCCCCACCGGACCGCCATCGAACTTCTCGATCATGGCCAACAACAGGCGTCGGTCCAGGTGATCAAAACCCAGGTGGTCGACGCTGAGCATATCCAGGGCCCGGTCTGCCACGTCCTCTGTAATATGCCCATCGGCCTTTACCTCGGCGAAATCGCGCACCCGGCGCAGCAAGCGGTTGGCAATGCGCGGCGTACCCCGGGAGCGCCGGGCGATCTCGGTGGCACCGCCCGAATCCAGGCCAATATTCATGATTCTCGCCGAGCGGGCGACAATGTGAGCCAGGTCAGCCACTTCATAAAACTCCAGCCTCTGGACAATGCCAAAGCGGTCCCTGAGGGGTGAGGTCAACAGACCCGCCCGGGTGGTCGCGCCGACCAGAGTGAAGGGTGGCAGGTCCAACTTGATGGAGCGGGCAGCGGGACCCTCACCTATCATGATACCCAGCTGGTACTCCTCCATCGCCGGATAGAGTATTTCCTCGACCACCGGGCTGAGGCGGTGGATCTCATCTATAAACAACACATCGCCCGGTTCCAGGTTGGTCATCAGGGCTGCGATATCCCCTGCTTTTTCCAACACCGGCCCGGAAGTGGTACGCAGAGCCACACCCATTTCGTGGGCAATGATACTGGCCAGGGTCGTTTTACCCAGACCGGGAGGCCCGAATATCAGGGTGTGGTCCAGAGGCTCGTTTCGGGCTTTGGCCGCCTGCAAAAAGATAGACATCTGCTCACACACCACCTGTTGACCGACATACTCATCCAGCGTTTTCGGCCGAATCGCCCTGTCCACAGCATCTTCGCCGCTACCTTCGGCCTGTGGGGCAATCAGACGGTCAGTTTCAATCATCTGCCTACGCTCTTACCATAGATTTTAACGCCAGGCGGATAAGCTCTTCGCTATCAACAATCGAATCGTCGTTGACCGCGGCGACCATTTTACTGGCCGCCTGGGGCTTGTAGCCCAGAGCAATCAGGGCGCCCTCCGCATCGGACACGATATCGGTAATGGGCTGTACAGCGATGCCGCCAGCCTGTGCCTCGCCGACCTGGGCCAACCAGTCTTTCAGTTTATCCCGCATTTCCACCAACAGACGTTCCGCCGTTTTTTTACCAACACCGGGCAGTGCAACCAGCGACGACATATCATCGCGTTGAATACAGCGCACAAAGCTGTTGGCATCCATACCAGACAAGATGGTCAGGGCCAGTTTGGGGCCCACTCCGTTGACCTTGATCAGTTGGCGGAACAGCGTGCGATCCCGCTCCTCGATAAAGCCGTACAGCAACTGGGCATCTTCGCGCACCACAAAATGGGTCACCAGGGAAAGCGGCTCACCCAGTTCGGGCAACTGAAACAAGGTGGTCATGGGAACCTGTATTTCGTAGCCCACACCGCCCACCTCCACCAGTATCAGGGGCGGTTGTTTGTATACCAGAGTGCCACGAATTCTGCCTATCATGAAAAAGGTGTCCCGTTAACGTAGTCGGCCGCGGCGCACTGATTTCGCACCGACCAGACGAATCATACTTTGTTGTGTGTGCGCGTGACACAGGGCGGCGGCCAGAGCGTCCGCCGCATCTTCCTGGGGCTCCGCCGGCAACTTCAGTATCGCCTTTACCATGTGTTGTACCTGCGCCTTGTCTGCCGCGCCTGTACCCACAACAGACTGCTTGATCTGGCGGGCAGAATACTCCGCCACCACCATTCCCCGGGTGACGCAGGCCACAATAGCAGCGCCCCGGGCATGGCCCAGCTTGAGCGCAGACGCTGCATTTTTGGCCATAAACACCTGCTCGATGGCAAGTTCCTGGGGGCAATGAAGTTCAACCAACTCGGTCACACTGTCGTAAATAACTTTCAGCCGCTCGGGTAATTCGCCAGCGGGCAAACGAATCACCCCACTGGTCACATAATCGCTGCGGCCGGAGACATAGTTAATGATACCAAAGCCTGTTTTGCGTGAACCAGGATCAATTCCCAGGATGAGTGACATTGCGTTTTCCGACGGCAGCCTGAGTTTCTTATGATGTACAAATATACAGCATTGTCAGGAAAGGTGTCGAGCGTGACCCCGATCTATTCGGGCGTGACAGTCTGTCTCAGCCTGATATTCAGCTCACGCAATTGCTCGGAGCTCACATCACCCGGTGCGTCGGTCATTACGCATGCCGCACTCTGGGTTTTGGGGAAGGCAATCACATCGCGAATTGATGTCGCACCGGTAATCAGCATAACCAGGCGATCCAGACCGAAGGCCAGACCGCCGTGTGGCGGTGCACCGTATTGCAGGGCTTTGAGCAGGAAGCCAAACTTCTCCTCGGCCTCCTCATCATCGATACCCAGTAGCCCGAACACCACTTTTTGCATCTCTGCCTCGTGGATACGAATACTGCCGCCGCCCAGCTCGGTGCCATTAACCACCATGTCGTAGGCCCGGGACAGCGCTGCGCCCGGATTAGCTGCCAATTCTTCTGCGCTGCAGGCCGGGGATGTGAAGGGGTGGTGCAATGGCGACCAACCGCCCTTGCCATCCTGCTCGAACATGGGAAAGTCCACTACCCACAGAGGAGCCCAGTGATCGGCGACCAGGCCCTGGTCCTGGGCCACCTTGATGCGCAGCGCACCCAGTGCCTCATTGACCACATGAGCGGTGTCGGCACCGAAGAAAATAATATCGCCATTTGCCGCCTCAACGCGCTGCATTAGCTGGGCGACAATCTCCTCGGGCATAAACTTAAGAATAGGTGACTGCAAGCCCTCGACACCGGCATCGATGTCATTGACCTTGATCCAGGCCAGCCCCCTGGCTCCGTAAATGGAGACGTACTTGGTGTAACCGTCAATGACCTTGCGGCTGATGCTGGCTCCACCGGGTACTTTCAGGGCTGCAACCCGGCCCTTCTCGTCATCGGCAGGGCCGCGAAACACCTTGAAGTCCACCTGCTGCATCAGGTCATCTACACTGACTAATTCTAGATCGATGCGCAGGTCGGGCTTGTCCGACCCGTAGCGATCCATGGCTTCGGCATAGGTCATGTGGGGAAATGCCGGCAATTCAACGTCCAGCACCGACTTGAATACGCCCCGAATCATGCGCTCGGTGATAGCCATGATTTCTTCTTCGTTGAGAAAGGCAGTCTCGATGTCTATCTGGGTAAATTCTGGCTGTCGGTCAGCGCGCAGGTCTTCATCGCGAAAACATCTGGCGATTTGATAGTAGCGGTCAAAACCCGACACCATCAGCAACTGCTTAAAAAGCTGGGGCGACTGGGGCAGGGCAAAAAACTGGCCGGGATGGGTACGACTGGGCACCAGGTAATCACGCGCGCCCTCGGGTGTGGCACGGGTTAGGATGGGCGTCTCGATATCCAGGAAGCCCTCGTCATCCAGGAAATTACGCACCTGCTTGGTAATTTTTGAGCGCAGGATCAGCTTTTGCTGCATCTCTGGACGCCGCAAATCCATGTAACGGTAGTGCAGGCGCACGTCCTCGCCCACCGCCGTATGCTCGTCCAACTGGAAGGGAGGGGTCTCAGCCTTGTTGAGTATCTCCAGTTTTTTGCCCAGAACCTCAATTTCCCCGGTGGCCATGGCAGGGTTAGTCGAGCCCTCACCCCTGGCCCGTACCCTGCCGGTAATCTGTAACACATATTCACTGCGCACCCGGTCAGCGCGCTCGAAATGCTCTTGTGTATCGGGATCAAAAACCACCTGAACAATGCCCTCGCGATCGCGAAGGTCCAGAAAAATCACGCCACCGTGATCGCGGCGCCGGTCTACCCACCCGCAAAGCGTGACGGTCTCGTCAATGTTTGTTGTTCCCAGAGCGCCACAATAATGACTGCGCATAGTTTAATTTCCGTTGTATATGACTGAATTATGCCCCGCCGGGGCGATTAGGCTGTGCTACTTTTCTTACTATCAACTTTGGTGGTATCGGCTTTCTTGGGAGTCTCTTTCTTGTCGGGGGAAGCTGTCTCTTTGCCAGAGTCACCCGCGAGATTCTTCTTGTCGCCTGTTTTGAAGTCGGTTTCATACCAGCCACTGCCTTTCAGTCGAAAGGCCACGGCAGACATTTTCTTTTTCAGGGAGGGCTTGCCACAGGCCGGGCAGTCCACTTTTGGAGCATCGCTGATTTTCTGCAGGACCTCCACTCTCTCGTCGCAGTCCTGACACTGATATTCGTAAATTGGCATGAATTTGGCTCATCGCACCTGAAGAAAACTAAGGGCGCGGATTTTACCCTATGCGGGCATGTAGGCCAAGCGTGGGAAACGTAAGAATTAACGGGGCAGAAAACCCCGCATCGAGCTGGCCGCCCGATGGTAGAAACCATCCCGCACCTGAAGTGCCAGTGCGGGAGGCCTTGTAGTGCCAGCTTTCGCTACACTACGGGGAGCTCAACGCTTAGTTAGCGGCGAATTCCTTCAACTTCTTCAATGGACGAACCTTCACAGCAATGCTGGCAGGCTTGGCTTTGAATACGGTTGCTTCACCCGTGAAAGGGTTGATGCCCTTGCGTGCTTTTTTAGCAGGCTTCTTCACGGTAGTGACTTTCATCAGGCCAGGCATGGTGAATTCACCAACGGAACGCTTCTTGATGCTGCGCTCGATCAGGATTTCCAGATCGCTCATGACAGATGCCACTTGCTTCTTGGTCAGACCGGTGCTCTCAGACAGGCTTGCCAGGATTTGACTCTTGGTAAGCTTCGCTTTCAGAGCAGTTGCCTTCTTCACAGGTGCCGCTGCTGCCTTCTTCTTGGCGGGCGCCTTTTTCTTCGCTACAGTCTTTTTAGCTGCCACTTTTTTAGCTGGTGCTTTTTTTGCGGTAGCTTTCTTTGCAGGAGCCTTCTTCACGACTTTCTTCTTTGCTGGGGCCTTCTTTTTCGCTGCTTTTTTGGTAGCCATTTTTATATAACCTTCTTTGATTGTGACTAAAAATACAGTTTCAACCCGGACTGCGAGCATCCCCCAAAATCGCAAAAGACAGCGCCGCCGCAAGTATCAAGCGAATATATAAATCATGAAACGCTACAATACAAGTGTTTTTAGGCCTACAGCGTAAAAAAGCCTGTATTTTTAGGCATATTTGTCATTTTTTACAAGAATTTGGCTTTTCCAGCGAATAATCCGTCGTATTCACATCCGGGAAAAATCCCGTATTTTCTCGCTCCAGATGGCTGTCAAAGCTGTACCGACAATGCGTTCAGACGTAAACTAGGCGCCCTGCTGTTATCCAACCTGGAATGATTCATGCGAACCAGTAATTTTCTGATTGCCACACAAAAAGAGACACCCGCAGATGCCGAGGTGATAAGTCACCAGCTGATGTTGCGGGCCGGCCTGATTCGAAAGCTCGCTTCAGGTTTATATACCTGGTTGCCCCTGGGGCTGCGAGTACTGCGAAAGGTCGAAAGTATTGTTCGCGATGAAATGGATAATGCCGGTGGCCAGGAAGTCAGCATGCCGGTTATCCAGCCGGCAGAATTGTGGCTGGAGTCGGGCCGCTGGGAGCAATACGGTGCCGAGTTGCTGCGCATAAAAGACCGCCACAATCGCGATTTCTGTCTGGGCCCCACCCACGAGGAAGTTGTAACCGACCTGGTGCGCAACGAAATCAAGAGCTACAAGCAGCTACCTTTGAACCTGTACCAGATCCAGACCAAAGTCAGGGATGAAATCCGACCCCGGTTTGGCATCATGCGCTCCCGGGAATTTATCATGAAGGACGCCTACTCCTTCCACAGTAATGATGCCTGCCTGGATGAAACCTATAAGATCATGCATAGGGCCTATAGCAATATATTTACCCGTCTTGGACTGAAATTTCGCCCCGTGATTGCCGATAGCGGCAGTATAGGCGGCAGCACTTCTCACGAATTTCATGTTCTGGCTGATTCCGGGGAGGATGACATCGCCTTCAGCGACAGTAGCGATTACGCTGCCAATGTCGAGCTGGCCGTCGCCATTGCCCCCGATGGCGAGCGTCCTCCTGCCGGCGCCGCGCTCGAAGAGACTGCCACTGTGGGTGTTAAAACCATAGATCAATTAGCAGAGTTTTTGTCCGTTAAACCCAAGCAGACGGTTAAAACCCTGTTTGTAAACGCAGAGGCCGAGGACGATGCCCCGCCCTCAATAGTCGCACTGGTATTGCGGGGTGACCACAAACTGAATGAAACCAAAGTGGAAAAACTGGCCGGCATCGCATCCCCCCTGCAGATGGCGGGAGAAGCTGAGGTACGCAGCACCTGCGGCGCCGATTTTGGTTCACTGGGCCCCGTTGGTCTGGATTGCCCGGTAATCGTGGACCACAGCGCAGCCCATCTGGCTGACTTTATTTGCGGCGCCAATCGCGATGATGCCCACTTGCAAGGGGTGAACTGGGAGCGGGATTGCCCCCTGACACGAGTGGAGGACCTGCGCGAAGTGGTAGAGGGAGACCCCAGCCCCGACGGCGAGGGTGTGCTACAGATCAAGCGTGGCATCGAGGTGGGGCATATTTTCCAGCTGGGAACAAAATACAGTGAGGCCATGCAGGCAAAGGTGCTCAACGAGAATGGCAAGAACATCACCATGACCATGGGCTGCTATGGTATAGGTGTCACCCGGATTGTGGCGGCCGCCATCGAGCAAAACCACGATGACAAAGGCATCATCTGGCCCAGGAACATGGCCCCCTTCCAACTGGCCATTGTGCCTTTGAATATGCAGAAGTCCGAAGCCGTCGCCGCTGCCGCCGAGGATCTGTACGCGAAATTGCGCGATGCGGGCGTGGAGGTTCTGATGGACGACCGCAAGGAACGACCCGGGGTGAAATTCGCCGATATGGAGCTCATTGGCCTACCCCACAGGTTGGTGATCGCCGAGCGCGCCCTGGCCGATGGCCAGGTTGAATACAAGGGCCGGCGTGACGAGGACTTCCAACTGATCCCGGTGGCAGATACCGTCGCCTTCATACTGGAGCAGCTCAAAAGCTAGGCCGGGGTTGGCAAGCGGCGAAGCCAATGACAGCTTTACTCACCCCTACTCGCGGCCGTTTGACAGCCGCCACACTGGCCCTGGCAATCACCATGGTACTGGCCACTGGCGTCAGGGCACAGCCACAGGACATCGAGGAGCTCACTGCGCTGCGCAGCTTTCTCGAACAAACGATAAACGGCGCTAACAGCTTCGAAGATCGATACGATGCCGAAGTGTGGCTGGTGGATATGTCCAGTCGTCTCAGCCGCTACATCGACGACCCACAAAGGCGCCTCAGCCTGTTGCGGGACATACACTACGCCGCCGCCCGGGCAAAGGTTCCTCCCGAACTGGTACTGGCCGTGATAGAGGTGGAGAGTCATTTCGACCGCTTCGCCGTCTCCTCGGCAGGCGCCCAGGGCATGATGCAGGTCATGCCATTTTGGAAAAATGAAATCGGCCGCCCGGATGACAACCTCACGGTAACCAAACAAAATCTCGAATATGGCTGCCGAATATTGCAGTTCTACCTGCAGCGTGAAGACAATGCGCTGCACCGCGCCCTGGCCCGGTATAATGGTAGCGTGGGCAGCCGAAAATACAGTGACAAAGTCTATCGCGCCTGGAAAAACCACTGGCGCACAGCCCCCTTGGACTGGACCTCATAGTGCCCGAAACCACGCCAGCCATAGATTTCGACAACAGCTTTCGCCGCTTGCACCCGGATTTTTACACGCCGGTTCAACCACAGGGCCTGCACAATGCCCGACTGGTGTCGGTCAACAGCCCCCTTGCAGATCAACTGGGTCTGGGGGCAGCACTGAACGGCAGTCACTCGCCCCTGGTCGATGCCTTTTCTGGCAACGCTGTGCTACCGGGTTCACAGCCCCTGGCGATGGCTTACTCCGGGCACCAGTTTGGTGTCTACAACCCCCAGCTGGGCGACGGGCGTGGCCTGCTGCTGGGTGAAATGGTCGTATTGGATGAGCAGGGTGACACGGAGCGATGGGACTTACACCTCAAAGGCGCCGGCACAACGCCCTACTCCCGCATGGGTGACGGGCGCGCGGTACTGCGATCCAGTATTCGGGAATACCTGGGCAGTGAAGCCGTCTACGGGCTGGGCATACCGTCAACCCGGGCCCTGTGTGTGCTCACCAGCGACACGCCTGTGTACCGCGAGACCGAAGAGCGCGGCGCCACCCTGCTGCGGGTGGCGCGCAGCCATGTGCGCTTTGGCAGCTTTGAATTTTTTCACTACACGGGACGACCGGAGCGGGTCAAAGAACTCGCCGACTATGTCATAACACGGCACTACCCGCAGTTCGCCGACGAGGACAACAAGGTAGAACTGCTGTTGCGCGAGACCGTGCAGCGCACCGCGCAACTGGTCGCAGGCTGGCAGGCCCAGGGTTTCGCCCACGGTGTGCTCAACAGCGACAATATGTCGATTCTGGGCGACACCTTCGACTTCGGCCCCTTTGCCTTTATAGACGACTATCAACCCGGCTTTATTTGCAACCACTCCGACCACGCCGGCCGCTACGCCTTCGACCAGCAACCCAGCATCGGTCTGTGGAACTGCCACGCACTGGCCCAGGCCCTGACCAGCCTGATACAGGAGGAAAAAGTAGAGGCGGCCCTGGAACTGTACCGCCCCGCCCTGGTGGATGGCTACAGCGCATTGATGCGACAAAAATTGGGCCTGTGCACCGAGCTGGACGAAGGTCAGGCAGTGGTACATCAACTGCTGGCACTACTGACC
>JADFVW010000119.1 GCA_015222725.1 Pseudomonadota bacterium
GTAATACAAGACAAATTGCTGTTTATGGATAAAAGAATTAGACTGATGTATAAGGTATCCGGATTTAGTCAATAACTTGTTAAATCTACACTTCATTCAGTGTGTACTCTGCCTTTGTTCATAACTATGGAAAAAATTGAATCGCCCATTCGGAGAGGGTTCACGGGAAATTAACAATTTCTTTCTCATAGTGAACAGGCTTCGGCAAGATCTGTTGGCCAGAATCGTCGCGATCGACTTATTTTGTAACAACAAAACGAGAGTAATTGGAGTGCGAATGTTATTAGTTTGTCATTGCCCCCTTTTTCTAAAGCTGCCGCACATTCTGTTACGGGGACTTCTCTGTCTGTTCCTGGGACTATTGTTAGCGCTGTTTCCGGGGCCCGGCGATTTGTATGCCGCTGAGGATATCGCAATCTCCAAATCAGGTACTGACCTGTGGCAAGCGGTCCGTCAACGGAGTGAGACGGTTAAGGGTATCAGTCAGGTTCCGGGCACTGAAAGTGGTGTTCTGATCAATTCTATGGGGCAGGACTGGCGTCATTACCGTACGAAGTGGCTGATCCCCTTATCCGGCGGCCTGTTCCTGTTCACGTTCTGTGCCCTCATGGTGTATTTTCTAGTCCGAGGGCGTATTCCTATACATGACGGGGTATCGGGTAAACGCATCCTACGCACCACCCGCACGGAGCGGGTAATCCATTGGTTCAATGCCGCAGTGTTCCTACCCCTGGCATTTACCGGATTGCTGATGCTCTATGGTCGCTGGCTTCTGATACCGCTCATCGGCCGTGAGGACTTTGCACAGATAGCAGCACTCAGCAAGGCCGTGCATAATTATCTTGGACCCCTGTTTATTGTCTCCCTGGTGCTGCTGTTTGTTGTGTTCGTCAAGGAGAGTTTTTTTCTGGCTAAGATCTGGGAACACTGGGTGCTGCGCCTTGGCGGCTATTTTGGCGGACGGGAGCCCGTTTCGGGCAAATTCAATCCGGGACAGAAAGCCTGGTTCTGGACCCTTTCCCTATTTGGCTCCCTGCTGTGCCTCAGCGGCCTGGTACTGGACTTTCCTTTGTTTGGTCTGGAACGAGTGACCATGATATTGGCCCATGTGGTCCATACTCTGTCCGCCACACTGGTCATTGCCTTTCTCTTTATCCACATCTATCTGGGCGGCATAGGTATCGTCGGGGTGTTCCAGAGCATGGTCCATGGCTATGTGGACGCCCACTGGGCCAGACAGCACCATTACTGCTGGTACAGGGAAATGGCGCGGCAGAAGAAGATCGAGCCCTCAGCCGAAAGTGACTCTGCTGACTGTGCAACTCGCATAGGGCACAATAACAGCGTCCAATCTGATAAAAGCAGTTAAAGCGGACGATGACAGATGACAATCATTCATAGTTGAACTGCTTTTAACACATCCACTGTCTTGTCCTCAATCACCTGACTTCCACTCGTGCCTCAGCTTCATAGCGCTCATCCCCGGCACCGCCCCATTGGAACAGGAACACACCGCTTTCCTCGACCCGTACATGAAAAGACAGATACGGATCTGATGCGGTCCCGGAATCGAGCTCTGCCCGGAACACTTCCTTGCCATTGAACAGACAGGTGAACTCACCCACCAGGTCCCTGGGCCTCAGCTGACCATCATGGCTTTGCCGCCAACCCGACTCCATGGGGTGGTTGAGCTTGGTCATCAAGCGGATGACATCTCCTTTCCCGGCCCTGGATGGAACCTTTATATGCAGTCTCTTTACCATTATCCGCACCCCCCGGCTCCAGTGGAAATCTTGCAGCGGGCCTTGCCGAGAAACAGGCTCCCATCACTCATCTCTGCTACTGCTACAACAACCTGGGTTTTTACCAGGCGGATACGGGTAGATACCTCAGCCTTGCCGATAGCACGGCTCAGGTAAAAGCTCGCCACCGCTGGAGTCGGGTTGCGTTCGGCAACGATATGGATAGCCTTGACGTGATCCACTTCGCTCATGGGGCTTTCCACCGCTACCCGCAGGGGTACGAAATCGCCCTGGTCCGTGACCTTGGGCAGGGTGATCGTTATTCTACCCTTTTTCGGCTTGATCCCACCGGTGATCTCGGCCAGGTGTTTTCTGGCATCTCGGGGGGCCGCCCGGGCAGATCCCATCAATCCACCTAATGGCAGCCCTGCTGCTGCCAGGGCAGCAAATAAGCTGAGGATATCGCGCCGATTTAACATGGGCCTTCTCCGCTAATTGATCTCAGGTTTTTTCGCATCATTTTCATCTGCAGCATCTTTTTCCTTCTCGATCTCTTCCCATCCGGAGAGCATCGCCTTGATATGGGTGAGCAGGGTGTGTCCGGTGCTGATCAGATAGACATGTGCCACGAAGAACAATGCGATCAGATAGGCGGCCAGGGTGTGTACCATTGCTACCGATCCAAGTTCCATCCAGCCCAGTCCCCAATCCGGCCAGGAACTGTAGAACAGGTAGAGTAGGCCGGAAACCCAGATCATGGGGGCCAGCAGCACATTGAACAGCAGGTAAGCCAGGCGCTGCAGGGGATTATGTTTGTGTTTCCGGGAAGGTTTGAACGGATGTGGCCGGTGCATGAAGATATCCAATGAATAATAGCGCACGATAGCCACCAGCTTGTCAGTGCTGGGAATATACTGCCGCCATTCGCCGGTGGTGAAGTGCCAGAAAATGGCTAATATCCATAGACCGATGAGGGTCCAGGCGGCCATTGTGTGCCAATCCATGGCGCGTTCGACGCCCAGCAAGGCATAGCTGCCGTGGACCTCGAACCCAGTTATCAGCATGAGCAGGATCAGCAGGGCCTGGCTCCAGTGCCAGAAGCGCTCGAAACGACTGAATACGTAGATCCTGGTAAATTCAACCCCACTTAGGACGGGATTACGCTTGCGCACTAGCAAGCGCACAGCCCCGTGCAGCGTTACACCAGCCAGTGTCATCAGCAGCAGGAATAATCCGAGACGCTCGATCCAGGGATGCTTGTCCCGACCTGGGATATAGATACCCTCGACTCCATCGAGCCGGCCGTTATCAGCGTGGCAGTCGGCGCAGCTCAGAGCTTCGTGGGCCGGTGCGACCATATGGGTGATGGGCCAATACATCTCGGTTGTGACGAAGCCATAGTTACCGCTATAGGGCTTATTCACCGCCCGCATGCCCAGGCTGATCGCCTGATCCCAGTCAAAGGTCTTCCAATAGCCCTTGTCAGTGGTAGTCAGGGGCGCCACCAGGGTCAAGAGCTCTGTATCATATGGTTGTTTTCCGCGCATCAGCTTGACTGGCCAGATTCGGGTATCCGCTGTGTTCGCGTCACCGAGAAAGCGATTGATGGGTACGATGTCGGATGGCGTGATCCGATCTTCCAGCAGGGTATAGTGGACAGTACCATTGAACCAGCGGTATTCCGGAATTGTGTGTTTTTCCCACACGAAGTTGCCCTTTTTGGAACTGTAGACCTCGGCTCCTGCGGCATCCTCTTTGGTGAAGGGGTTGCCGTCCGCCTGCAGCTTGCCGGCTGTCGACCAGTCCCACCACATCTTGGAACCGTAGTCGCCGCGGGAGAACTCCGGGATATGGCAGGTCTGACAGGCTATTCTGTCAGTATGGTCGTTCAGCTTGGCCACCGTGCCGTGCGGTGAGTTCCCGTGGCAGGACCGGCAGCTGGCGCGGCCGACGTCCTTTCTTCCTTGTACATTGATAGCGCGCCGGTCTGCCGCCTCTGGTGAATAACGGCTGCCCTGTACCTCGTGCTGATCACTGATGTGGCAGGTGGAGCAAGTGAAATCCAGACCTTCGGTGTCCATATGGACATCCACAAAATAATCAGGATTGGCCAGAGTTGGGTCTATGTCCCCATGTTTGACTGCCTTTGCCCCGCCACCGGCGAAATGGCAGGTGCCGCAACTGCGGCGACTGGTGGGTCCCACATTCTGGGCAAATTTCTCAAGCTTGGGCCGTCTTTTGCCTGGCTTGCG
Source organism: Pseudomonadota bacterium (assembly GCA_015222725.1). GTDB lineage: Bacteria > Pseudomonadota > Gammaproteobacteria > Pseudomonadales > Halieaceae > JBALVT01. Next base: position 3,995 of record JADFVW010000119.1, read on the forward strand.
CAAGGCCTCCCGATTGTACAGGCCGGTGGTGTCATGGCAGACCAGGCAATCCACTGCCTCTTCAGACGAAAAATCGAAGCTTTCGTCCTTCCAGCCGTAGCTAATATGGCATTTGCTGCAGGAGGCGATGTTGGGAACTGCGGCGATACAGAAGTTGTTCAAGACATGTTTTTTCCCCAACAGCTGGCCGGTGAGCGGGTTTTTATACTCCCATGTCCAATGTTTGGTCTTGTGGATCTGCTTGGCAGCGTTGGTATGACACTCCAGGCAGGCCCGGGTAACTTCGGGGCCCGATGTGAACTTCACCTTGAGCTGCTCGAACTTGCCGTGATCCGCCGTTGAAGGGGGCCCCGGGAGCGCTGGGGCTAAAGCCGGGAAAAGCATGGTCAATGTGGTAAACAGGGTAAACAGAAAAATGAAATCTATCATCGTTCGCCGCCTGGTAGTTTTGGGATATCGATGCATTCTGGACACGTAATTATTCACCCTGATACTGTCACCTTCAACAAGCTGCGGGCAGCTTGCTGCACTACAGCGCACTGCCCGCGATACGGCACTCAGTCCGGAGGTGAGACCTTTGGCATACTGCCATCCTTGAAGAATGCGACATTGGCATCCAGGAAGTAAACCTTTAAGTCTTCACGATTCATCCGGACCAGATCGTA
>JADFVW010000120.1 GCA_015222725.1 Pseudomonadota bacterium
ATATATAATCATCTACAGCGGGGTCTTCGGCGGGAGCCACGTTCACGCCAACAAAGTCCTCGGATATGTCGAATACCTGGCCTGGGGAGTCCGGGAGCGATAACCAGTGCTTCAGCTGTAGCAATGATTTCAGAATGTCGACAATGGCCGCAGGCAGAAAACGCACAAGGTGAATCGCTGGTTTCAAAAGCTCAGTCCCCTGTGTTCGCAGCATCGAGGAAAGCGGGCTTTTCTCCGCCCCCGTGCACGGCAAAACTGGTGCCACTGACATAAGAGGCTGCGCTGGACGCGAGAAACAAGCAGGCGTTGCCAATGTCCTTCGGAACAGCCATGCGTCCCAGTGGGATTGTGGCGCCCACGGCAGCGATACCCTCTTCGTCGCCATAGTGCAGGTGGGCCTGTTCCGTTCTGGTGAGGCCTACAATGACGGCATTGACGCGAACTTTGGGTGCCCACTCCACGGCGAGAGAGCCACCCAGGTTCACAAGGCCAGCCTTGGCGGCACCGTAGGCGGCGGTGCCGGGGGAGGGTCTTATGGTGCTGACACTGGCAATGTTGATGATGCTGCCCCCGGACTCCTGGGTTTGCATAACTCGATTAACGGCCTGGCTGAAATTCAGCGGCGCGATCAGGTTGAGTTGGATGATGGACTCCGAAAAGCGTGGAGAGACCGTGGCGGCGTCGGCGAAGGGCGCGCCGCCTGCGTTGTTTATCAGTACATTGACAGCACCGAACAACTCTACTGCGCGCTCCACGCAGGCTTCAATTTGTGTCATGTCGCGCACGTCACAGGTGAAGAAGTGCGCCGTTTTACCCCCGGCAGCGGGAAGTACGTCCGGTTCAGATCGTCCGCAGATCAGCACATCGGCACCCGCCGCCAGAAAGCATTCCGATATTCCCTTGCCTATGCCTTTGCCGCCGCCGGTAACAATGACTGCTTTTCCGGTAAAATTGAGCGGGTCATTCATCTGTTTTGACTCCCTGTGCCAAAATTATTGTCTGTTGTAGCACAGCACTGCGCCACGCCTTGTGATCGCTTGTTGATTTACATATGATGCCAGCGTATTTCCTATCGTAACAAAACTTCTTTGGAACCTGTAATTATGACAACTGAAAGTTTACCCGTACTAGCGATACTCGGCGGAACTGGAGACCTGGGCACGGGATTGGCCAGGCGCTGGGCTCAGGCGGGCTACCGGGTGATTATCGGCTCGAGAACAATCGAAAAGGCCGAGGCAGCCGCCTCCGACCTGCGCGAAGTGATGGCAGAGCGCGGTATTGGTGATACAGGTGTGCAGGCGATGGAAAATCTCGCCGCAGCCAGCGCTGCCGACATCATTACTCTCACCGTACCCTTCAGTCATCAGTCCAGTACCCTGGAGTTGGTCAAGCCCGCACTGCAGGGCAAGATTCTTATCGATGTCACCGTACCCCTGGTGCCACCAAAAGTGGCCAGGGTGCAACTTCCCGCCCAGGGAAGTGCGGGACAGATTGCCCAGGAGATTCTCGGCGAAGACGTCTGCGTGGTCTCGGCCTTCCAGAATGTTGCGGCCCATCACCTGCAGGAGGGCAGGGGGCTGGACTGTGACGTGCTGGTCTGTGGCAATAAAAAGGTGGCGCGTGCAGCGGTTATTACCCTGGTGGAGGCCGCGGGCATGCGCGGTTTTCACGCGGGCATGATTAACAATGCTGCCGCCGCGGAGGCCTTGACCTCCGTGCTGATTACCATCAACAAGCAATATGGCTGTCATGCGGGTATTACCATTAGCGGAGTGGGCGATAGTTAATGCCCACAACGTTGGAACTCATTCCCCTGGCGGATTTTCCGCTGGTTGAACCGGGTCAGAATGTAGCCCAGTTAATCGCCGCCTGCCTGGAAAAAAATGGCCTGGCACTGATGGAAGGCGATGTTCTCATTGTCGCCCAGAAAATAATTTCCAAGGCAGAGGATCGCTACGTACGTTTGGCTGATGTAGAGCCCAGTCCGGCCGCTCTCGCCCTGGCCGAGCAGGCAGATAAAGATCCACGGCAGATGGAACTGGTGCTGCGGGAATCGCAGGAAATAGTGAAAGTTCGCCCCGGTGTGGTTATTGTCGAGCATCGCAATGGTTATGTGCATGCCAATGCAGGCATCGATAAGTCCAATATTCCGGCACGCGATAACGACCCGCAGGTTCTGCTGCTGCCGAAAAATCCCGATGGCTCTGCACAAATCCTATTGGAAACCCTGAGCCGCTACAGTGGCATAGGGGTAAAAATTATTATCAACGACAGCTTCGGCCGCGCCTGGCGCAACGGTACTGTGGGGGTGGCAATTGGTACGGCGGGATTCCAGCCCCTGTATAACCAGGTGGGAGAGAAGGATTTGTACGGCAATATTCTGGAAGTAACCGAATCAGCTGTTGCCGATGAGTTGGCTGCGGCGGCCTCACTGGTCATGGGGCAGGCCGCTGAAGCCTGCCCGGTGGTGCTGGCCCGGGGGCTGACATTACAGGCAGCCGAGACGGGCTCGCACTCACTAATCCGCGCCAAGTCGCAGGATATGTTTCGTTGATGAGCACGCCCGGTGATGCCCGGCGCGGATCTATCCTGGCTATTACAGGCGGGGTAGGTGGCGCCAAGCTGGCTCTGGGCCTGGCGGATGAACTGCCCGATTCAGAACTGCACCTGCTGGTAAACACCGGTGATGATTTCCGCCATTTGGGCATGCATATCAGTCCCGATATCGATACGCTGTTATATACCTTATCGGGGCGTAGTAACCAGAGTGTGGGATGGGGGCTTGAGGGCGAGAGCTGGAACGCTATGAATGCTCTGGAACAGTTGGGCGGTGAAACCTGGTTTCGATTGGGCGACAAGGATATTGCCACTCATCTATGGCGCACCCAGGCACTCGCTGAGGGTAACGGCTTTCTGGAAGTAGTCGATTCCCTGGCGCAGCGTATGGGCATAGGCTGTAAGATTTATGCTATGTCTGCAGACCCGGTGCGCACCACGGTATGTACTGACGAGGGTGAGCTACCCTTCCAGCACTATTTTGTGCGCCGTCAGTGCCAGCCAGCCGTCACCGGGTTTCGTTTTGAAGGCATCGAGAGCGCACGGCCCAACCCGGCCATTATGGAGATGTTGCAACATGCTCCCCCTGCAGCGGTGGTTATTTGTCCATCCAACCCCTTTGTAAGCGTGGACCCGGTATTGCAAATTCCCGGAATGTGGCAGGCGCTCAAAGCCTGCTCCGCCCCGGTTATCGCCGTGTCGCCTATAGTGGCTGGCATGGCAATCAAGGGCCCCGCAGCGAAGATGATGGAAGGGTTGCACATGCCGGTCAGTGCATTGGCCGTCGCCAGGTATTATAGTGAACGCTACCCCGGCTTACTGTCGGGTTTTATTATTGATGACAGTGATGCGACACTGGAATCGGATATCCGCGAGACGGGAATGAATGTGGCAATAGGCAATACGGTGATGCATAGCAGGGGGGATAAGCGCAAACTGGCGCAGTTCGTTCTGCAAATGGCGGGCGCGTCCTAGTGCCGGCCCGGGCACTGCTACCCCTGAAAGACCTGGTTGAGGCAAAGTCTCGCCTGTCTGGCTTGCTGAGCCCGGCAGAACGCCGGGCGCTCGCCCAGGCCATGGTGGAAGATGTGCTGTCGGTACTGGCCGCGCACCCGCTAATCAGTGCGGTGACCCTGGTCTCTGATGATCCCTGCGCCGATATGTTGGCGGCCAAGTATGGGGCTAGGCACTGGCTGGAAAGCTCGCTTGGCTGCCGCGGTCTCAATCGGGTCCTGGAACGCTCCTGTGAACGCTTATGTGGTGAGAGTGACCAGCATATAATTGTTTTACACGGTGATCTGCCCTGCTTGGAAGCGGCAGATATCACAGCGGTGCTGGACGCTCTGGCGAGTGAAAAAGGCCTGATTGTGGCCTGCGACAGACATGAACTCGGTACCAATCTCCTGGCCTTCCACCCGCAAAATAAAGTTGAATTTTCGTTTGGTAGCAACAGCTGTGCGCTGCATCAAGCCAGCGCAGAGGCGCGCCGTGTACCCGTGAAATTACTGCGCAGGCCGGGAACCGCCCTGGATATTGATGAACCCGGAGACCTGGCGCTGCTAATGGCGGAAATAGACCTGGGCCGGGGCGGGCAGTGTGCACAGTTACTCGGTGGAACACCTCTGGGCAACCGTATTAGAACCCAACTGGCCAGCCTGCAAGACGCTGCAGTAGTGGCTGTCATATCCGAAGAATCAAAGAGCAGGGCGTAAGCTAAAAATGACAGATTGGCAGGACGTACAGAAAAATTTGTTGGCCGGCGAGAGCTTGAGTGACGAGCAGGCATTGGCACTGGCCAGCTGTGCAGACACCGCCGCTCTCGCCAGAGTCGCAGCGTTATTGCGCGACCGCGGGCACAAAAACCTGATCAGCTATTCGCGCAAGGTCTTTATTCCCCTGACACAGTTATGCCGGGATGTTTGCCATTACTGTACCTTCGCCCAGACCCCCAAAAAGCTGGAACAGATATTCATGCCCGTGGATGAGGTGCTGGAACTTTGCCGGCAGGGGGCAAAAATGGGTTGCCAGGAAGCTCTTTTTACCCTGGGTGAGAGGCCTGAGTTGCGCTACGCCGCCGCTCGCAATGCCCTGGCCGAGATGGGCTATGCCACTACCCTGGAATATGTACATGCGGTAGCTGCCCGAGTACTGGAAGAGACGGGTCTTCTACCCCACATAAATGCCGGCTGTATGACCGGTGAAGAAATAGCGGGCTTACGCCAGGTCAGCGCTTCCATGGGTATTATGCTGGAGTCCGCCTCTACTCGCTTGTGCGAAAAGGGCATGCCCCATTACGGATCCCCCGACAAAGACCCCTTGCGCAGGCTGGAGACGCTGGAGCTGGCCGGCCAGGCAGAGGTGCCTTTCACCTCGGGTATTCTTATCGGTATAGGTGAAACCCGGCTTGAGCGTATCGAATCATTGTTGGCACTGCGGGCGGTGCACGAAAAATACGGGCACCTGCAGGAAGTGATCGTGCAGAACTTTCGCGCCAAACCCAATACGCTGATGTCCAGTGCACCCGAGCCAGACCTGAATGAATTGTTGTGGACTATCGCGGTCAGTCGTTTGATTTTTGGCCCGCATATGAATATTCAGGCTCCGCCCAATTTAAGCCCTGGTGTTTTGCCCCAGATTATTGGCGCGGGCATTAATGACTGGGGCGGGGTGTCACCGCTTACCCCCGATCACGTCAACCCGGAAGCGCCCTGGCCACACCTGGATACCCTGGCGCGCGAAACTGCCGCAGCGGGCAAATTTTTGGAGCAGCGCCTGACGATTTACCCGGCCTACGCCGTCGACGGTAATCGCTGGCTGGACAAGGCCTTATGGTCACCCGTATTGCGACTGAGCGATGGCAGTGGCTTCGCTCGGCGCGATAACTGGGCCCCCGGCGAAGAGCAGGATATTCCCCCGGTAGAGGCAGAGTTGCTGGCGGGGAGTTTGCCCTCTGAGATAATAAGCGTCGATGTGCGAGACATTGTTGTACGCTGTGAGCAGGGCGGCGACCTGAGCGAAGCAGACCTTACTCGCCTGTTTGAAAGCCGTGGCGCGGATTTTTCTTTTGTCGCCCACCGAGCCGATATGCTGCGCAGAAAGGTAAACGGCGACAGCGTGAGCTACGTGGTTACACGCAATATTAATTACACCAATGTTTGCGGCTACAAATGCCAGTTTTGTGCCTTTTCCAAGGGATCCGGGAGCGAGGATCTGCGCGGTCGTCCCTACGATATCGACGCCGGGGAAATCGTCAGGCGCTGCCGGGAAGCATGGCAACGAGGGGCGACAGAGGTCTGTATGCAGGGCGGCATTCACCCGGATTACACCGGCCAGACATACCTGGACATATTGCGCACGGTAAAAAAAGCCGTGCCGGAAATGCATGTGCATGCCTTTTCGCCACTGGAAGTGTGGCAGGGGGCGGAGACTCTGGGCGTAGCTTTTTCCGACTATTTTGAGCAGTTGCGTGAGGCAGGTCTTGGCACACTGCCTGGCACTGCAGCAGAAATACTGCACGATGAAGTGCGCGAAGAACTGTGCCCGGATAAGTTAAATTCAGCCCAGTGGCTGGAAGTTATGGCTGCGGCCCACGAAGCGGGTTTCAAAACAACGGCAACGATTATGTACGGCCATATAGATGCGCCCCGCCATTGGGCAAGTCATCTCATGCGTATACGGGAACTGCAGCAGCGCACCGGCGGGTTTACCGAGTTCGTGCCACTGCCCTTTGTCCACATGGAAGCGCCCATGTACCGCAAGGGAAAATCCCGCAAGGGCCCGAGTTTTCGGGAAGCTATCTTGATGCACGCCGTCTCGCGCCTGGCTTTTCACGGTTTGATCGACAATATCCAGACCTCCTGGGTGAAGATGGGGGAGCAGGGCGTAGCTGCTTGCCTGAAGGGGGGCGCCAATGATCTGGGCGGCACACTGATGAATGAAAGTATTACCCGGGCAGCGGGAACCCAGCATGGCCAGGAATGGTCTCCCGCTGTTATGGAAAGGAAGATTCGCAAGCTGGATCGTGTGCCGCGCATGCGAGATACCTTATACAGGGACGTTCCGCAGGAGCGTTATCAGGCGAGTTTTGTGAACACTGAACTTATTGATGTGGTGAACCTCAAGGCCGGAAAATACCAGAGCAGCAAATGCCTGAATGATGTTGAAGTTCAGGCATTATGGCTGTTTCAAGCTTCTTCCGTTGATGTTCAGCCTGTGAGCCAGCAGGTAACGCTGATGGCTGCGTGTAACTGAGTTGCCCCATGCCAATTTCAGGATCTCCTATTCAATTGGAAGAGAGCTGGCTTCGGCACCTGGCGCCGGAGTTCGAGCAAGCTTATATGCAGGATCTCAGGGGCTTCCTGGCAGCTGAGAAAAAGGCGGGGAAACAAATATTTCCCAAAGGGGATGAGTTTTTTAACGCCTTTGCGCACACGCCGCTGGACCGGGTTAAAGTGGTTATCCTGGGGCAGGACCCCTACCACGGAGAGGGGCAGGCCCACGGTCTTTGTTTCTCGGTGAAACCTGGCGTACGACCACCCCCCTCGCTGAAAAATATCTTTAAGGAAATACACAGTGATCTCGGAATTTCCATTCCCGATCATGGCCACCTCACGGCCTGGGCCGACCAGGGTGTGCTATTGCTAAACAGTGTGTTATCGGTGGAGTCTGGCAAGGCGGCCAGCCATCGAGGAATGGGTTGGGAGCAATTTACCGACCGGGTTATCGAAGTGGTAAACCGCGAGCGGCAGGGCGTTGTGTTTATGCTGTGGGGAAGTTACGCCCAGAACAAAGGGGCCATCATAGACTCCGCTCGCCACTGTGTTCTGCAGGCCCCGCATCCCTCTCCCCTCAGTGCGCACCGAGGGTTTCTGGGTTGCAGGCATTTCTCAGCGGCGAACAGTTATTTGCAGGGTAGGGGAGAAACACCCATAGACTGGAGTTTAGCCCCGTTACAGCTTGGCGCTGAACAATAGCTCCAGCCTGCTATCGGATAGCAGCACACTGCGATCAAACTTGAAGCAGTTCAGCATTGTTTTTAACTTTCCCTGGGTATGAGGTGCGTATCCCGGCAATGCCGTTGCTCTGCTCCGAATGTTGAAAGAATCCAATCGTTTGATGCCATAGAGTTGATCTCTCTGGGGGCTTCTCAGATTGTGCACCGCAAAGCCGTGGGCAACGCTGCCCGAGTGCAGATGGGGACGCAAAACGCCAAGAAATGCGGCGATAGCCGCGCTATCCAGAAAGTTGAACACATCCCAGAACAGGCAGATGTCGAACTTTACGTCCTGTTGTAATTGCAGCAGGTCGCGGAATGTTTGCTCTAGAGTCGGGCCATCATCCTCTGTTTCTATGATGGGCAGCTCACTGAATAAATCGACGAAGTATAGTTTGCAGCGGAAGCTGGAAAAAAAATCGACGGTCTCCGGTAGCGCGGGACCTATATGAAGCACAGTCAGGCGCTGCTCTTCGTCAATATGCTCGAACAGGGAAGCTAACAGCTTGGATGATTGGGAAGCCGTCACGCCATTGCTATACCGACTGAGGTTGCCCTTCAGCCGCTCTTCAGGTCCAATTGTGGCGTCATTTTGTTAACCGGGGCTTCTGCAGGCTTTTCTACGGTTTTTTCCGTCTTGATTGAAACCGCCCCTGCGCTCGCCTCACCCGGGTCCATGTCGATGCTGCCTTTGAATATTGCACCGTCTTCCAGGGTGACACGGGGTGCAACAATATTGCCGCGCACGTTGCCGGACTTGGATATGACGACTTTTTCCGAGCCGTTGATATCGCCGGCGACAGCGCCGTCAATGCGCACAGCCTTGGCGTGGATATTGGCTTTCACTTCTGCACTTTGGCCCACCGAGACTTCGTGTTCGCCCAGGTCAATAGTGCCTTCAACCGTGCCTTGTATCAGCAGATCTTCATCACCGGTGATTGTGCCTTTGATTTTTATTTTAGGTCCAATCATAGCTGTATTCCTCGCTTTTGCAGGGTCGGGTGTCATGGCTGGAGAACTGGTTTGTGCTGCTGCAGGGCTTTGTACCGTAGGCGTAGCCTGCTTGCCTTTATTTCTTTCAAACATTGGGATCACCACCTTGTTTCGATGTGGGGTGGATCATGCTACCAGTCGAATTTGGATTTAACCAGTGTTGATAGGTGAAATGTGGTATGAGAGGGCAGGCCCCTCTGAGTCAGCCAGATAGACGAGATTTTCCTCCTCTGTGACCGGTGCGACGATTAGTGCAATCTGGGCGCCATCTGCCCCCACGGCGCTGTTCACGACGGTGCCAACGCTCTGCGGTGACCCAGCGTTGAACAGGGGTGCCCCTGCCGGCAGAGGATGACTTTCATTCAGGTTCGCTCGATACAGCCGCCGCTTGGGTTTGCCGCGGTAATGCATGCGGGCTACCACCTCCTGTCCGGTATAGCAGCCCTTGTCGAAGCTGACATACCCCGTCAGGTCGTAATTCAGCATTTGTGGGATAAACTCTTCAACGGTAGCTGCTTCAATACGGCCCAGCCCCTGCTCAATCTGCAGGGATTTCCAGCTATTAGCGTCGCCCGGCGACATCGTTGCGGCGAGCTTTTCAACTAATTCGGGATGGCTGTCGGTATTGATGTAACACTCGAACTGCCTGCCTTCGGCGTCGGTCTGGATAAGGACGAAGCCCTCGCCATGACTGCAGCTGTAGCGCTCCCCGCTGCCAGATTGCTTGGGTTCAATACTCAGTGCGCTGTGCAAGGCTGTGTGGGCCTCGTCGCCCCAGCAGCCAAAAACCTGCCAGCTCTGCTGGTCGGTAAGCAATTGAGCTTTGGAAAAAACAATAAACTTGGCAAAAACCGCTGCGCTGGTATCCACAATGTCTTGGCGCATGCGCAGGGCATAGTGATTTTCAGCGATCTGGCATAACAGGAAGTCGCAGACAACACGACCCTTGGGTGTGCAATATGCTCCGGGAACCGTCTGCCCGACATCGACAGTGCGCGTGTCGCAGGTAGTTTGCCCCTGTAAAAATGTCAGCGTATCGGGCCCGACGATGTGTAACAGGGCCTCATCGACCAGCTTAGTGTAATGACAACTCACGAAATATACCAAAAGTGTTGAAAATGGCCGCCCATGATAGTCCCATTGAGCAGTTTTGACGATACAATGCGCTGCAATGATCTCCACGGGACGTGAACTTTCTGCAATGATATCGGATAAGGAACTCAATCGCATGCGCTGGGCCACCCGGCGCGGCATGCTGGAACTGGACCTGGTGCTGGGCCCTTTTGTCGAGGAGCGTTATTCCTCCCTGAGCGCCGAGGACAAAGTGTTATTCCAGCGCCTGATGCTGTGTGAAGACCAGGACTTGTTTTCCTGGTTTTTACAGCGTGAGCAAACGGATGACGAGGAGTTGGTCGACATTGTTAAACAGATACTCGAGTTCACCCTCCCGCAGCTTACGCGTTAAGCCCTCGCGCCGACGCATCTATTTTATTATCGTTCTGGGGGCAGCTCTGGCCCTGGCAAATTACCTACTCTACGTTCAGGGCTACCCCTTGCTCAGCGCGCAGCTCACACTTGTGTCAATCGTGTTGTTGTGGTGGGCGACAGCCGACCCCATGGCAGGGTCAACCCTGAAATGGGAAGGGGGAGAGTGGTATATACGCCACCGGGGCAGGCAGACTTCGGTTGTGCTGCTGCCCGGCGCAGTTCGCTTGCCCTGGCTGGTTTATGCGGCGTTTCGTGAGACCCATGCAAAACAGCGCTGGGCTTTTCTACTGTTCAGCGATAGTGCCACCGTAGAACAAATGCGCCGCCTGCGCTGTAGATTAATACTTGAGCAAGGATGAGGAGTTCGAAGCGTTTTGGTAAATTCTGGCAGTGATGGGCTCATCCACCTGTCAGCTGTTATCGGCTGGGATATGCCTCGCACGGGCATGGGGTTCTAACCAAGCGAGGCATATCCCAGTCGGTAACAGCGGCATGCACCCACTTGCGGGTATTTAGCCCCCGGGCTTCAGAATCGTATCTCTCGCCTCGGGCAGTAAATCCGGATAATCCAGCGTGTAATGCAGCCCCCGGCTCTCCTTGCGGGAAATCGCACAGCGAATCATCAGCTCCGCCACCATCGCCAGGTTGCGCAACTCCAGCAGATCGTTGCCAACCTTGTAGTTACTGTAATACTCGGCGATTTCCGCCTGCAGTAGTTGTGCCCGGTGCTGGGCCCGTTGCAGGCGCTTGTCAGTGCGCACAATGCCCACGTAGTCCCACATAAAGCGGCGCAACTCATCCCAGTTGTGGGAGATAACAACGTCCTCGTCGGAATTCGTTACCTGGCTTTCATCCCAGGCCGGGGCAGCGGATAAGGCCGGGGCATTTTTAATCGTGCGCTCGATATGGGAAGCGGCAGACTCGGCGTAGACAATACACTCAAGCAGTGAGTTGCTGGCCATCCGGTTGGCCCCGTGAAGCCCGGTGGATGAGGTTTCGCCGATGGCATACAGCCCCGACACATCCGTACATCCATTGGTGTCTACTACAACTCCACCACAGGTGTAGTGGGCGGCGGGTACCACCGGAATGGGTTCGGTGCTTATATCGATGCCAAACTCTTTGCTGCGGGCCATCACATTGGGAAAGTGATTTTGTAAAAACTCTTTCGATTTGTGGGAAATGTCGAGAAATACGCAGTCCACGCCCAGGCGCTTCATCTCGTGGTCGATTGCCCTGGCCACAATGTCCCGGGGGGCGAGCTCTTCGCGCTCGTCAAAGCGGTGCATAAAACGGCTGCCATCGGGCAGCAGCAGCTTTCCACCTTCACCCCGGATAGCCTCGGTGATCAAAAAGGATTTGGCTTTGGGGTGGTACAGGCAGGTTGGGTGGAACTGGTTGAACTCCAGGTTGGCCACCCGGCAGCCGGCGCGCCATGCCATGGCAATACCGTCGCCGCTGGCACCGTCCGGGTTGCTGGTATACAGGTAAACCTTGCTGGCGCCCCCTGTGGCCAGCAC
>JADFVW010000121.1 GCA_015222725.1 Pseudomonadota bacterium
CCGGTTACCAGTTCGACAAACGGGTTAGTCGCCATAGTTTCCGGACAATTCGTACCGGTTATTTTCATCTTGGGCCCTCTATTCACCAATCAAGGTTCTGCTGACCGAGCGACGGGATAACAAAACCTTTGCTATTTTTTATCGTATGATAATACTGATATTCAGAATGCTGTGTTCATTTGCCGGGCTGATTATCAGGAAAATATACCCAATCGGTATTTATAACCAGATTCGGTCAGTTCCTGGCACTCTCGCCGGGAACCAGCCAGCAACGGGTTAGTACTATAATTTGATCCATGTCATTGTGGTTATTCCCGAAGATGTTCGGAATGGGTACTTTGTGCAAATAAACACGGGCGATAAGATATGAGAGAAGATCACACCAGCGCGCTGGTCGAACTTTCCGAGGGGCGAGAAACCCAGCAGCTTGCCACGGACAGCGAGATAAAAAGCCTCGGCAAGGGAAATATATTTCCCGACGCCAACTACCCCTACCCGATAAAGATGAAACGGAAGGAGTACGAGGCGGAAAAGCAGAAGCTGCAGATCGAACTGCTCAAGATGCAGAACTGGGTCAGGGAAACCGGGCAGCGGATCGTGCTGCTCTGCGAGGGCCGTGACGCAGCCGGCAAGGGCGGCACCATCAAGCGCCTCATGGAGCACCTCAACCCACGTGGCGCCCGCGTCGTGGCACTCGAGAAGCCTTCCGAAGAGGAACTGGGCCAGTGGTATTTCCAGCGCTATATCAAGCATCTTCCGACCGCTGGTGAGATCGTCCTGTTCGACCGCTCCTGGTACAACCGTGCAGGAGTTGAACGCGTCATGGGCTTCTGCCGGCCCGGCGAATACCTGGAATTCATGCGCCAGGCCCCGGAACTGGAACGCATGCTGGTAAGGAGCGGCATTACGCTCTTCAAACTGTGGTTCTCGGTCAGTCGCAATGAACAGTTCCGCCGTTTCCAGGGACGTCAGCACGACCCGCTGAAGCAATGGAAGCTGAGCCCGATTGACATGGCATCGCTGGACAAGTGGCAGAAATACACCGAGGCGAAGGAGGCCATGTTCTTCTACACCGACACGGCGGATGCACCCTGGACAGTCGTCAAGTCAGACTGCAAGAAGCGCGCCCGGCTGAATGCCATGCGTTTTATACTGAACAGCCTGGACTACCCGAACAAGGATACGGACGTGGTGACACCGCCCGACCCGCTGATCGTAGGGTCGGCCAAGAATATCTATGAAAAGGGCGAGCATTATCTTGAGAGCAGCCCGCTTGAAATCGGCGCAGAGGAATAGACCTGCGCCAGGCCCCTCCTCTTCTACAGGATGCAGCCAGGCCATTCGATAGCAATCTCTTCACCCACTTGAACCCAGGTGTTTGGAACGACCATGAAAATTATAGTGCGCAATTTATCCCGGGAAACGACGGAAGCGGAGCTGCTGGCCCTGTTCAAGGAGTATGGGGATGTGCAGTACTGCAAGCTGGTGATGGATAAGGCGACAGGAAAATCCAAGGGCTTTGGTTTCGTTGAAATGCCCCTTGCGGGTGAGGCCAGGGCGGCCATCAAGGAGCTTAATGCCCGGGATATCGGCGGCAATAAAGTTCGTGTGAAAAAGGCGGAAAAGCGCATCGAGGGTGCCGCTGGAAACGATTCGGGGGCGCCGGGCTCGTGATTAATCGCACGGAGCCCGGGGTCAACGGATTAAGCCGTATATGACCCCCTGGGTTTTGCTCGATCGCGCACAGGTACCCGGCAATGGAGGAGAACTGTGCCTGTACCAGCGGGGCGATGAATTCTCGATCAAAATCGCGGGGCGTGGCGAGCTGATGAACAGCCGCGTCCATGGCTCCGAAGATGCGCTGGCGGAGCATACCTGTGCCAGGCTGGTGGATTGCGTAAAGCCGCGACTACTCATCGGGGGGCTGGGCATGGGGTTTACACTGGCTGCGGCACTCAAACACATCGGCAACCAGGCGCAGGTAATGGTGGCGGAATTAGTGCCGGCAGTAGTGGCGTGGAACAGGGGACCGCTTGGAGAACATACCGGTCATCCACTCCGGGATCCACGGGTGACTGTAAACGAGACGGATGTCGCCCGCATTCTCACAGCCGGGCAACAGTCTTACGACGCGATCTTGCTGGACGTGGATAACGGCCCCGAGGGACTCACCCGTCAGGAGAATGATTGGCTCTATAGCCTGAACGGGTTGAACGAGGCCTACGCAGCGCTGCGCCCCCAGGGTGTATTGGCTGTGTGGTCGGCTGGCCCGGATAAAGACTTTTTGCAACGGCTGCGCAAGGTAGGGTTCGAGGTGGATGAGGTGCGTGTCCGTACCCGCGGGTCGAAGGGGGCACGGCACATCATCTGGTTCGCCAGGCGCAGCGCTTAGCCAGAGGCATGCCCCCCGAATGACCGCTCCTCGGCCATAAGTTGCCGTGCGCGGAAACGGCGAACCAAAGGCCACCATTTATACCCGGCTTTAGTTATGAGAATTTTCTTCTATACTGTTTTATAACCATTTCTTTTCTTGATGATCCTGGCTGCAGCTGCCCGGCCAAATCAGCCTGGAAGTAAAGGGAAACAAGCAACTGATGGCATGTAAGGCCGGCGGTAGTGGCTGGAATATGATCCGTTAGCCGACAGTGGCGGAGAAGTTAATGTGCACGGCCGTGACGCGCTGCACGTGTAATCAAACAAGAGGATCAATGTAACCGAGGTATATTCCATGAAACTCTTACAGGCAAGCCTGTTACAAATTATAATAATTTACTGTCTCACGGGTTGCTCCGGGCTGATAGTCGCGGTGGATGACAAGCGCAGCCTCGGAGAGCTTGCCGACGACGCCACCATCACCTCCAGCATCAACGTTAAATATTTAACAGATGAACTGGTGAGCGCGCTGGATATCAATGTAGATACCTACCGCGGAGTGGTAACACTGGATGGCCTGGTAGACAACCAGACAGCGGCAACACGTGCAATCGATCTCGCACTCAGCGCCGGGAATGTCGCCAAGGTTATTTCCAATCTCACCATCAGGGACCAGGCCCTGTCGCCGAGAGGCCTGGAATATCAGTAATTCCGGCAGGCCATTCGTGATAGTAATGCCCTGCCACGATGTGACAGCGGACTGCCTGGCAACACTCAAAGCAACCTCTGAATGACCCGGGATGGGAAAATATGGGCATTCGCCAACTGACTGGAAATGGGCCATGTAATACACCCATGAACTTCCGGGTTCGGCCAGAAATTACCGTTCGTAACGCAAAGTTATTTCGTCTAAACAGCGTTTGATGCTAAATAAGATGTATTAGGTATTTTCCCTTTGAGAAAATA
>JADFVW010000122.1 GCA_015222725.1 Pseudomonadota bacterium
CCCCGGGCCTGCAGTGTTTGCATATCTGGCAATAAATTGACGTAGCACAGAGGTTCGATTATTCAAATTAACATCAGCCCAGTTGTTCTGGCCCGCATCTTCCTTTTTGGTTTCTGCGTTGTTGGTGCCGGGGGGCAGGGCTTTTTGCTGCGCTGCATTCTCCGCTTCTACCCCGGTTGTGACCAGACGGTGCAGGTACTGCGGTCCTCCTGCCTTGGGGCCCGTGCCGGACAAGCCTCTGCCACCGAAGGGTTGTACCCCCACGATAGCGCCTATCATATTGCGATTAATATAAATATTTCCCGCCTGTATTTTACTCGCCACGATAGTTGTCAGCTGTTCGATACGACTGTGCATACCAAAGGTAAGCCCGTAACCGGTCTCATTTATTTGCTGAATTACGGCATCCAATTCAGCGGCCCGGTAGCGAATAACGTGCACAATCGGGCCGAAGACTTCACGCGGTAACAGTGAGAGCTTGCTGATTTCATACAGGGCGGGGGCGAAGAAAGTACTGTCCTTTTCCTCGGGAATTTTACAGGTATATAACATGCGCCCTATGTCGCTCAAGTATTCCGTATGCTTGTGCAACACGTTCAGGGCCTTGCTGTCGATTACCGGCCCGATATCGGTGGACAGCAGGGAGGGGTCGCCTATGCGCAATTCCGCCATGGCACCACAAATCATTTCGATGACGGTGTCGGCTATTTCGTCCTGCAAAAACAGTACCCGCAGGGCAGAACAGCGCTGGCCGGCACTTTGAAATCCCGAGTTGATAACATCGTCTACCACCTGCTCCGGCAGGGCGGTGGAATCAACAAGCATACAGTTTTGGCCGCCGGTTTCTGCGATGAGCGGAACGGGCGCGTCCGGGCGATGCGCCAGGCGACGGGAAATCCAGGCACCGGTTTCCGTGGAGCCGGTAAATATCACTGCTTTTATTCTGGGGTCGGGCACAATATGTTCGCCAACCTCCGGCCCCCTGGCAATCAATAATTCGACCACGCCATGGGGGAAGCCGCAGTCCTCCATTAGCTCTATCACGCGGTGGGCGATTAAACTGGTCTGCTCTGCCGGTTTAGCGATGACGGTATTTCCCGTGGCGAGGGCGGCGCTGACCTGACCCAGGAAAATGGCCAGGGGAAAGTTCCAGGGACTGATGCACAATACAACGCCCCGGGCATGAAGCCCCTGGCCAGGAAAATCTTCCTGTACGGCACGGGCTGCATAATAACGACAAAAATCTACCGCCTCCCTGACCTCGGCCACGCCGTCGGGAATTGTTTTACCCGCCTCCTTGGTGCACAGGGCAATCAACTCACTTTGGTGTTGTTCCAGGGCGTCCGAAAGTGCGTTTAACAGGCCCGACCTGTGTGTCGCCGATGTTGTGCTCCAGTTGGCGAATGCACACTGGGCACTGTGCAGGGCTGCCTTCATGCTTGCTTTATCAGCTAGCTCTACT
Source organism: Pseudomonadota bacterium (assembly GCA_015222725.1). Classification (GTDB taxonomy): domain Bacteria; phylum Pseudomonadota; class Gammaproteobacteria; order Pseudomonadales; family Halieaceae; genus JBALVT01. The sequence goes on from JADFVW010000122.1 coordinate 1,463, forward strand.
GTGCCAATGGTCTGCCTATGGTCCGCCGGATTGATGATGTGAAATGCTTCGTCGCCCGTACAATAGTTTAGCGGCAAGGTGTCCAGCCAGGCATTCATTTCTTCTTGCATCGGCCGCAGTACAATGGGGTCAGTGAGGTCGGTACCCACCGCATTGGGGCGTTCTGCGCCATACAGTTCTGCGGGGAGGGGAATGTTGGGGTTTGATTTTTTACTCTGTAAGCGCAACTGTTCCAGCGGGTCCTCCAGTAGGGACTCAACCGGAATTGCCTCATCCACAATATTGTTGACAAAGGAACTGTTGGCGCCGTTTTCCAGCAGCCGCCGCACCAGATAGGCCAACAGGTCAGCGTGTTCACCTACCGGGGCATAGATTCTACAGGCCACCTTGTCGTCGTTGAGTACCTGATCGTACAGGGCGTCACCCATGCCGTGCAGCCGCTGAAACTCGTAGCCTGTGCGTGCAGTGTCCATCTCCAGGATGGTGGCCACGGTATAGGCGTTATGGGTGGCAAACTGGGGGTAAATGCTGTCCCTGTACTGCAGCAGTTTTTTGGCGCAGGCCTGATAGGACACATCGGTGGAAGCCTTTTGGGTGAAAACCGGGAAGTCGGAAAAGCCCTCCATCTGGGCAAGTTTTATCTCGGTATCCCAGTAGGCACCCTTGACCAGTCTTAACATCATTTTCCTGCCGACACGGAGCGTGAGTTCGCGCACCCATTCGATGACGAAGATACCGCGTCTCTGGTAGGCCTGAACCGCTATGCCAAAGCCCTCCCAGCCCGCCAGATCCGGATTACTGAACAGGGTTTCGATAATGTCCAGGGAGATTTCGAGGCGGTCTGCCTCTTCCGCGTCCACGGTAAAGCCAATATCGTACTGTCTTGCCGCCAGCGCGAGTTCTTTTAGTTTTGGCAGCAATTCCTCTTTAACCCTGGCGCTATGGGAGAATTCGTAGCGTGGGTGCAGTGCCGAGAGCTTTACCGAAATCCCCGGACTGTCGTAGGGGCCGCGGCCATCAGCGGCTTTGCCAATGACGTCAATGGCATTCATGTAGCTGTTAAAGTAGTGGTTGGCATCGGCCATGGTGCGGGCGCCTTCCCCCAGCATATCGTAGGAGTATCGGTAACCCTGCGCCTCTGCTTCCCGGGCGCGTTCCACGGCACTCGCGATAGTGGTACCCAGGACAAACTGGGTCCCCATAATTTTCATCGCATAACGGACAGAGGAGCGGATGACCGGCTCGCCCAGCCGGCCCATGGTTTTTCGCAACAATCCGAACTGCGCAGTAGCGTGCTCGTCGTTGTAGCCGACGACCTTTCCGGTAAGCAGCAGTCCCCACGCCGAGGCGTTGACGAACAGGGAGTCACTGTTGCCCAGGTGAGAACTCCAATTCCCTGTGGCCAGCTTGTCGCGTATGAGTCTGTCTATGGTCAGGCTGTCTGGCACACGCAGCAGGGCCTCGGCGAGGCACATCAGGACAACGCCCTCCTCGGTGGACAGGGCAAACTCGTTAAGCAGGGCATCTACGCCCCCTTTGCCGACCTGCTGGGCCCGGATATTGACGACCAGTTCCCGGGCGCGTTCCCAGGCACGGCTGCGCGGTGCATTACCGGTTTCGGCGATAGGCATAAGGTACTCCAGCACCTCGTCCTCATCTTTTCGGTAGAACTCCCTGAGTTGAGCCCTGCTGGGGTCGTCGCTTATAAATGGTTCTTCAAACAGCATTAGCTTGGGGCTCTTTCGAGCGGGCCTCAAAGCGATTTTCAGCGACGTTTTTGACTACCTTGTCAGCGTCAAACACCTGGCCATTCATGGCAATATAGACGCCGGGCTTTTTGCTTTGAGCCGCGCCAATAGCACAGCCCACATTAAAAATAGCATCGGTCTGGTAAAAGGCGGCGGGCTGCAAGGCGCCGGTCAATACAATGCATTTCCCGGGGATTTCCGTCAGCGCTTCTGCGGTGGCGACCATGCCGTCCGTGCCGTGGGTAATCAACACACATTCTTCGGTGCATTGTTCTACCGCCTGGCGAATCAGGATTCTGTCCTCATCGGTCATATCGAGGCTGTCCTTGCGCAGAGCCGACTCCACCGTGAAATCGAAACCCACCTGCATTCTGGTCAGCAGCTCCCCGATCACCGGGTCACCCACCTGGAAGTCACTTTTGTCATCGAAATAGATTTTATCGATGGTGCCGCCGGTGGTGATGATGTGGAGGTTCATGGTTGTTTCTTCTCGCTGTTAGTAGGGGTGCAGATTAACCATAAGAGTCTCCGCAGTATAGACCCTATTAACATTTTCGAAGATGTCCCTGTAGTGGCAATACATTACCCGTACTTATGAAATGATAAAAAAATAACATTGGACGTCATAAAACAATTGCTCGAAAATATCAGCCTGGCAAATTCCGAATCGAGGCTAATCTGAGATGACGACGAGCGATCAAAATAGCGAGGAGTTGGCAGAGGGCGCCGCAGCCGTCGACCCGATCTTGCCACTGACCCTTTACGGGCCGGAAATCTCCTACTTCACGGGCAAGTTAGAGGCTGTTATCCGCTACATGGAACTGCCCTACCAGCGTGTCAACAAGGGGCCTATGGGTGAGCTGGCTGTCACTACAGGCACCGCGCAAGTTCCCGCACTACGCCTTGCAGATGATCGCTGGATGACCGACACCACGCCCATTATCGCCTGGCTCGACGAGCGCTATCCGGAGGCGTCCGTCATCCCGCGCGATCCTGTAACGGCCTTCTTCAGTCGGCTGCTTGAAGACTATGCCGACGAGTGGCTCTGGCGCCCGGCCATGCATTATCGCTGGGATTATGCAGAGAGTGCAAAGCTTCAGAGTCGGGTCCTCATCGACGAAGATGAAAGTGAAATTCCACTACCGGGATTTATTAAGCGATATATTATTACTAACCGACAACGTAAGTACTTTACCCGGGGCGATGGCGTGACGCCCGATACCTGGAATCACGTTGAAAAAACATTTCTCGATACGCTTGCCCAATTCAGTGTGATTCTGGAGACGCGCCCCTTCCTGCTGGGATCCCGGCCGAGTCTCGCCGACTTTGGCTTCTTCGGTCCGATGTTTCGGCATTTTTCCATGGACCCGACAAGTGCGCGCATAATGCGTGAGACGGCCCCCTCCGTCTACGAGTGGGTTGCCCGTATGTGGAATGCGCGAATGAGTGTGACGGGCGGGGAGCTCCTGGAGCACGTGCCGGACGACTGGGGGCCAATCCTGGACTCAATCGGTTCGACCTACCTGCCCTATCTATGCGCCAACGCCGAAGCCTGGAAGGCCGGTAGTAGTCACTTCGACGTTGACATCGAGGGCGCGCCCTACCGGCATATTCGCACCTCGCGCTATCGTGTCTGGTGCCTGCAGGAGTTGCGACGCCACTTCGATACCTTATCTGAGCCGCATCGGGGCGAGGTTCGCACAGGACTCGAAGCACACGGATGCTGGAAGCTACTCTGGCGCGTCGAAGACCTGCAGTCGGGGGTCAATCCGGATCACAAAGCCCCGTTCGCGGGCGCTGACTCGATGGAGGGCAGTGACTCGATGACAGGTATGAGCTCGAAAGAAGCTGAGAAGCTACCTTGGCTGCCGGTATTTGCGGCCAGGCGCAACAAATAATGTAAGAGGATATATTCCCTCTCGCCACGTATACACGGAGCATAATATGCCAGCACCACAGCGCCTTCGATTGATCGGCAGCACAGCCTCTCCCTATACCCGTAAAATGCTGGCCCTGCTGCGCTACCGGCATATTCCCTACAACATAAATTGGGGCGATCCTGCCAGCATACTGAATGCTATGGGTGTGGATAAGCCCAGGCCCGTTTTCCAGCCAACCTTCCTGTTCAAAGACGAGCAGGGCGGCGGCGTTAAGGCTGTGTGTGATTCCACACCTATTATTCGTCGTTTGGAGAGCCTTTATTGCGGGCGCTCTGTACTGCCAACCGACCCGGCCATCGCCTTTATTGATTACCTGTTGGAGGATTTCGGCGATGAGTGGTGTACCAAGTACATGTTCCACTACCGCTGGTATTTTCCC
>JADFVW010000123.1 GCA_015222725.1 Pseudomonadota bacterium
GCCCTCTCCAACATCATTTTTTATAAGATAGACCTGTTTGGCCAGGGTTTTCCCCTGATTGTTTTATGGTTGGCAGTAGCGGCCGTATTTTTCACGCTATACATGGGCTTTTTAAATATTCGCGGTTTTTCCCTGGCCGTACGCCATGTGCGGGGAGAGTTTCACGACCCACAAGCCAAGGGCGAGATATCCCATTTCCAGGCGGTTGCCACGGCGATTTCCGGTACCGTTGGCATCGGCAATATCGGTGGTGTGGCAGTCGCTATTGTAATCGGGGGCCCCGGTGCAGCTTTCTGGCTGATGTTGGCGGGGTTCCTGTCAATGTCTACCAAAATGGTGGAATGCACTCTCGGCGTAAAATACCGTAAACACAATCCGGACGGCTCCGTATCGGGTGGCCCCATGTATTACCTGGAGCACTATCTGGCAAAAAGAGGTGCGCCGCGTTGGGGGAAAATGTTGGGGGGCTTTTACGCCCTGTCCCTGGTGATAGGCTGCTTTGGTATTGGCAATATGTTTCAGTCCAACCAGGCATACGTTCAATTCGTTATTATCACCGGTGGTGAGGCGAGTTTCTTTGCCGATAAAGGCTGGTTGTTCGGCCTGGGCATTGCCGCCACGGTGGCCGTGGTAATTATAGGGGGAATAAAGTCTATTGCCAGGGTTGCAGCCTACATTGTTCCTTTTATGGCTGTGCTCTATGTGTTGTCCTGCGTGGTTATAATCGGTATGAGCTGGGAGCAGGTTCCCGGCGCAATAAGCCTTATTTTCAACAGCGCATTTAGCGCGCAGAGTGTTACCGGAGGAATGGTTGGTGCGATAATTGTGGGCTTTCAGCGCGCATTGTTTTCCAATGAGGGGGGCATAGGCTCGGCGTCCATTGCACATTCTGCCGTACAAACGGATGAGCCGGCCTCTGAGGGGCTGGTCTCCCTGCTGGAACCCTTTATCGATACGGTGGTGGTTTGTAGTCTGAGCTCACTGGTTATCGTGACCACAGCATATCCCCATGGGCTTATGAATGAGGGGCTGGCGGGAATAGCCTTAACCTCGGCTTCCTTTGCTCACCACATCAGTTGGGCACCGTACCCGCTTGCCGTAGCGGCTTTATTGTTCGCATTTTCGACCAGTATTTCCTGGTCTTACTACGGCTTGAAGGGTTGGACGTATCTCTTTGGCGAGGCGAAATTCACCGAGATGGTTTTCAAAGCCATATTCTGCTTTTTCATCGTTGTGGGCTGTATGATCCAGCTGACCGCTGTGCTGGATTTTTCCGATGCGATGGTCTTTTTGATTGCTATCCCGAATATTCTTGGGCTGTATTTCTACGCACCGGAAGTTAAGCGGGAGATCAACGATTACATTGCCCGGGTCAGGGAGAAAGAGCGGGCCGCTCAGTAGGGTTTATCACCGTCGATGGTAATGCGTTCCAGCCGCCGTTGCGCCGGGAAGTAATCATTGATGGGTTTGTGCTGGGTACTGCGATTATCCCAGATGGCAATGCTGTTGGGCTGCCATTGAAAGCGACAGCTGTATTCAGGCGTCGCAATATGTTCGTATAAAAAGACGAGCAGCGCGTCGCTCTCTTTTTTTGTCAGACCTTCAATATGTGTGGTGAACAGAGCGTTGACAAAAAGAAGCTTTTTGCCTGTTTCAGGATGGGTGCGTATTACCGGGTGGTGGACGGGAGGATTGGCAGCTATGGCATCGGCAAGGCGTTCACTTCCCCCTTCCTCCAGCAGGCTCTCCTTAAAGCCATAAGAGAAATCATGTACCGCTGTTAATTCGTCGAGAAACTTCTGTAATTGGTATGATAGGCCGCCATACGCTGCAGTCATACTGGCCCACAGGGTATCGCCACCCCTGGGTGGAACAATAACCGACCTGAGGATGGTTGCCATGGGGGGATGCTCGCGGAATGTCATGTCCGCATGCCAGGCCTCAATTTTAGTGGGCTTATCCGCTGTGCTTTCCAGGATGCTTATCTCGGGAAAGCCTTCAACGGTGGGATAGGCAGGGTGGGTTTGCAGTGGCCCAAAGGACAGGGCGAGCGCTCTTTGCCTCTCGGGGCTTATATCCTGGCCACGAAAAAAAATCACCTCGTATTCGTTGAGTATTTTTCGAATACGCAATGAGCCTTCTTCGCTCAATTCCCTGCAGAGATCGATGCCATGAATTTCTGCGCCCAGGGCACCCGCCATTGGTTTGATTTCAAGCATTACACGGCCTGGCTGTTATTAAGAAGGCAAGTTTACCATTTGTTGGCACAAAGGCCACCTCTGGATTATAGCTCACGAACAGAAAGTTTCAGCTCTTCAGCCAATGTGTTCGCCGTTGATTGCGCGCTGCTACTGGTGATTACTGCGGTACTCGCCCGTTCAGGTTGTAGGTAGGTATGGGTCACACGTTGCAGGTCGTCCAGCGACACATTCAGTATCTGCTGTCGAAAGATTTGGCGTTGCTCATGGCTGCGCCCTGCCAAGCGGTTGTGAAAATGTTGTTTGGCTTCGCCTGCGGGGGAGCCGGGTTTGTCCAGGCTTCCCATCAC
>JADFVW010000124.1 GCA_015222725.1 Pseudomonadota bacterium
ACATCACACCCGGGAAAACGGGCTGATCTGGAAAATGTCCGTCAAAGTACGGTTCGTTTACTGTCAGGTTTTTATAGGCGACGATGGATTCGCCAATATTGAGTTCCACTACCCGGTCTACCAGCAGGAAGGGATAGCGATGAGGCAGGTGTCTTCTAATTTCCACTATGTCCATCATTGGACTACGGCTCCCCGGTTCTTTTACGAACCCCGCTTCTTTTCAAGGCCGGCGAGGCGTTTTTGAATCGATTCCAGCTGTGAGAATCGAACGGCGTTTCTTTTCCAGTCGCGGGTTGCTGATAATGGCGTACCCGATGAATAGGAACCGGGTTTATTAATGGATTTGGTAACCATACTCATCCCCGTGATGTGAACATTGTCGCAGATTTCAAGGTGTCCCACCACGCCAACACCCCCTGAAAGAGTGCAATTATCACCAATAATCGTGCTTCCAGCCAAACCGGCGCAACCGGCAATAGCAGTATTTTTGCCGATGCGACAGTTGTGAGCGATCTGCACGAGGTTATCAATGATGGCGCCGTCCTCTATAACCGTATGGTCCAGTGTCCCCCTGTCTACAGTGGTAGATGCACCAATCTCGACCCGGTCACCGATGCGTACGCCGCCCAGCTGGTATATTTTCACCCAACCCTCAGGGCCGGGTGCAAAGCCGAAGCCGTCTGCTCCCAGAACTGTCTGGGAGTGAACGACACAGTGCTCGCCCAGATGTACATCGTGATAAATCACAGCATTGGGGTATATACGGGTGCCGGCGCCCACGCGACTGCCGTGCCCAATAAAAACACCGGCTGCCACCACCACATCGGCACCAATGACGGCACCGGCCTCAATCACAGCGTTGGGGCCAATAGCAGCGGTAGGATGAATGTCCGCCCCGGGTGAAACCACCGCAGAAGCGTGTATACCCTGGATATCCCCGGGTTCTTTGGCAAATAAGCCGGAGGCCCGGGCATAGCTTAAATAAGGTGTTTGCGAAATAAGACAGGCCACCGGGCACTGCTGCACCAGCTCGGGCGACAGGATGACAACGGCTGCCCCGGTGTCCACCAACTGCGCGGTGAATTTCTTGTCGGAGATAAAAGAAAGGTCTGCCGGACCCGCTGAAACCAAACTGGCAACGCCGGTAACCGGGCAATTCCCATCACCGGAAAATTCCAGATCCAGCTTTTCAGCGAGTTCTGCCAGGCAGTACACGGTGCCGCTCTACTCCGCGGGCAACTGGTTTAACTTGTCCGTTACCTTGGCAGTAATACTGTAACCCGCATCGGCGTGGATCACGGATGAGCGTTGCAATAAAAGCCCAATCCCCTCGGTGGCAATCAAGTCACGCAAGACCTCCTGTACTTTAGGAGAAAGCTCCTGCAGCAATGCCTGCCCCGCTGTCTGTTCAGCCTGCTGCAGCTTGCTCGTGACATGCTCCAGGTCCTTCTGTTTGCTGGCCAGTTTTTTTCTGGCAGCCAGCTGCTGTTCCTGGCTCATAACGGCCATATCGGTTTGTAGCTTGCGCAACAGGGTATCGAACTCTTCTTTTAGGCGTTCATATTCCGCTTTGTCGGCCTTGTAGTCATCCTCTTCGCGCACCGCGTTGAGCCGTTTGCTGGCCAAATCGGTTTGCATGATGGCCTCCTGTAAATTAACAACTGCGATCTTTCCCTGCGCCCAGGCTATGCTGGGCAGGGATAGGGCAACACAGACAAGGGCAACTTTCACTAATCTGGACACAAGATTCTCCGTAATTGAACTACTGGTTTTGGATAGCTGAATAAGTGTAACTGACTTTTTCACTGGTTTTTCCACTCTCTGGTTTTAAAAAAATTAGAAGCCGCGGCCAAGGGTAAACTGAAAGACTTCTTCCTCGTCTTCCGGCCCAACGTTCAAGGGCTTGGCCAGGCTGAAGGTCATGGGGCCGAAACCGGTAATCCAGGTAAGCCCCACACCCACCGAATAACGCATTTCAGCAAAATCCACATCGAAACAGTTTAGCTGACTGGCGCCGCATCGGGTATTAAACACATTGCCCGCATCGATAAAGAATGCCGAGCGCAACTGACTGCGGTCTTTGATAAATGGTAGCGGGAAGATCAGCTCTGCGCCGCCGATAATTTTGACATTGCCGCCAAAGGGGGACGAGCGCCGCTGATTGGGCACCGTTTCTGAAACCAGTTTGCCGACACCAGGGTCGTAGACATAGCCAAATTGTTGACCGTCCGGGCCGCCAATTTCAACAATATTGCCATCTTCATCAATTTCAGTAACCGGCTGGGCCACGGTATAGAGCTCTGGCGGTGTGCTTCGAGGCCCCAGTGTATTACTTTCAAAGCCGCGCACAGAACCAAAGCCACCGGCAAAGAAGTGCTCATAGAAGGGGAGCTCTGAGGTATTCCCATAGCCATCACCATAGCCCAGTTCTGTCCGGAGTCTCACATTCCAGCCCTGAATATTAAAGAAGGGGTAGAATATTTCACCCCGGTAAGTCAGTTTGAAAAACTCCAGGTCAGAGGCTGGCATGGACACTTCCAGTGCCACTGAATTCGATGCCCCCCGGGTCGCATTTCTACCCCGGTTCAAGGTGGACTGTGTCCAGCTGGAAGTAATCGTCCAGTTCAGGTAACTGTCCCCGTTTTCATCAACGAATCCCAGGTCATCGGGAATTACAATATACTCAAAGGGCAGGTCTTCTATGGGCTGTAAGACTTCCGCGTCGGAATAAGTACCATCGGGCAATATATTACTCTCGTACCAGTTTGGTATGTTGCTCTGCAGACGTGGGCTGGCTTTGATCTCTTGCACCGCATACTGTCCCACCGTGATATCGGTCTGGGAAACACCGAAACTGAAGCCAAGGCGCTGGGTCTCCTTGATGGGGTAGCCAAAGTTGATGGCCGCACCCAGTGTATCAGTGGTGTAACTGGCAACGTTGACTTCCGATAGATCTGTGGAGCGGTAAAAAATGTTAAAGCCCCGGCTGACGCCATCTTCAGTGAAATAGGGGTTGGTGTAGCTGAAATTGTAGATATCCTGGTAGCTGGACGAATTCAGGGAGACTCCCACCCGTTTACCGGTACCCAGGAAGTTATCCTGTTGCAGGTTGAGGCCCAATATCAGGCCCGCATCCTGAGCGTAACCAAAACTGGCGCCGATACTGCCCGAGGACTGCTCTTCCACTTCGAACTCAACATCAATTAGATCATCATGCCCGGGAACTCCGGGGGTTTCGACTGTAGCCCTGCTGAAAAAGCCCAATCGCTCCAGCTTCACCCGGGACAGTTCGATAGCCGCCGCCGAGGCCGGGGCAGACTCCATTTGGCGCATCTCCCTGCGCAGTACATCGTCTGACGTCTTCAGGTTGCCCTTGAAGGAAATTCGCCGCACATAGGTGCGTTTGCCCGGATCCACGAAAAAGCGCATGGAAACCGTATTGTCCTCTTCATTCAGCTCGGGGATTCCAGTGACCTTGGCAAAGTTATAGCCCTCATTACCCAGGCGCCGGGTCAAATATTCTTCGGTAGATGTCACCAGTTGCTGTGAAAACGTCTGGCCCTCGCCAATCAGCAAAAACCGGCGCAGGTCTTCCTCTGGCAGTACCAGGTCACCCGAGAGATCCACCGAACTGATGGTAAACTTCTCGCCCTCGGTCACATTGGCGGTGATGTAAACCGCCTCCTTATTGGGCGATACAGATACCTGGGTAGAGTCGATGGTGAACTGCAGGTAGCCCCTGTCCTGATACCAGGAGGTCAGGGTCTCCAGGTCGCCGGTAAGCTTTTCCCGGGAATATTTGTCATCATTCTTGAAAAAAGACAGCCAACCGGTGGTCTTCAGTTCAAACAGGTCTTTTAAGTCTTCATCGCTGTAAATTTCATTGCCGACGACGTTGATGTGCTTGATCGCGGCTACCGTGCCCTCGTCAACATTGATAATGATAGAAACCCGGTTGCGTGGTTCGGGTAGCACGTCGGTCTCGATATTGGCATCGTAGCGGCCCTGTTGTACATACTGGCGCTGCAATTCCAGTTGCATCCCCTCCAGCGTCGAACGCTGGAAAACCTGCCCGGTTGCCAGGCCCGCGGCCTTCAGGCCCTCCAATAAGGCCTCGGTTTCAATGGCCTTGTTACCGTCGATATTTATGTCGCTGATACTGGGGCGCTCGGCGACAATTACAACCAGTACATTGCCATCTCTGCCAATTCGAATATCATCGAAATTTCCCGTTGCGAACAGGCTTCGCGATGCCGCTTGAAGAGCATTCTCATCCGCCAGGTCACCCACTGCCAGCGGCATGGCAGAGAACACGCTGCCGGCGGAGATACGCTGCAGCCCCTCTACCCGAATATCGGAAATAACGAAGCTCTGGGCCCAGGCAGCCAGGGGAGATAGCAGCAGGGCAAAAAGCACCAACTTTGAAATTTGCTTACTCAAAATACGTATTACCACCAGTAACTACCACAACACAGACACTCTGTGATTTGTTTATTTTTATGATCCCCCCGCGCTCAACCACTGTCAGAGGCGCGAAAAATCGTTGTACAGGGCCAGCATCATGATCCCTAATATTAAAAACAGTCCCATCTGATACCCGACTACCTGGACCTTCTCAGGTACCGGACGTCCAGCCAGCAGCTCCACCAGGTAATACATCAGGTGTCCCCCATCCAAAACCGGAATAGGCAACAGATTGAGTACTCCCAGACTGACACTGAGCAAAGCCAAAAAGCTGATGTAGGACTCCAGCCCCGACTTGGCAGATGCGGACGCCACTTTAGCAATGGTAATGGGGCCACTCAAGTTTTTTGATGATATTAGGCCCGTAGCCATCTTCTTTATGGATACCAGCGTAAAGACAGACAGATCTTTGGTTCGAATCACACCGGCCAGCAGGGCCTCGAGGGGGCCCCTGTCAAATTCCCGCAACATTTCGGGGGGCATTTCAGGAATAGCCACACCCAGGCCAACTCGACCAAATTTTTCTCCCGCCTCACCCGCTATGGATTCAGGAACAATCAGGGTCTGGCGTAGCTGCTCATCACGCAGGAATTCCAGCTCTATCGTCTGTCCAGGTCTCGCCCGCACGTATTTGACCCAATCCATCCACAGGAGCATGCCTACGCCATCAGCACGCAGCACCAGATCCCCGGCCTGTAGGCCCGATTTTTCTGCGGGGCTGCCCCCCACTACCATGTCTACCAGTGGTGGCACCTCAGGTGTGTACATGGCAATGCCCAACCCACCGAATAAATCGGGCTCTTCCTGATCGGACAGCCAATTCTCCAGCACCCCCTCGGACTCATAAATAACATTCGAATCCGGATAGGTGACACCAAAAGAGATGGTGCCGCTATCGCCTATGCGCTCCAGCAGGGCAAAGCTCAGGGCCTGCCAGGTCGCCGTCTCCTTGCCGTCTACCAGTACAATTTCCTGCCCGGCCTCCAAACCCGCCACTTCTGCCACCGAGCCCGGGGTAACCTCACCGATAACAGGCGCATAGCCCCGCTCACCCGACATAAACAAAAACCAGAACGCGACGATGGCCAGGACGAAATTTGCCAGCGGGCCAGCGGCAACAACGGCGATACGCTGCAGCACGCTTTTACGGTTGAATGCCTGGTCGAGCTCCTCGGGAGCCACTTCGCCCTCGCGTTCGTCCAGCATTTTCACATATCCCCCCAGGGGAATAGCCGCCACCACATACTCGGTGCCCTGTTTGTCCTGCCAGCTGAAGAGCTTTTTGCCAAAACCGATTGAAAACCGCAATACCTTGACGCCACAGCGCCTGGCCACCCAAAAATGACCGTACTCGTGGACTGCAACCAGGATGGCAAGGGTTGCAAGGGTAATCGCGATGGTACTTATCAACTCCATTTCAGTGCTAACTCTCTACAGCTGTTTGCAAAAACGCGGCCACAGCTTCCCGTGCCGCACTTCTAGCGTGTTGGTCTGCTAATTCGACCACAGACAGGGTATTCGGTTCAACGACAGGCACCTGCTCCAGCGTCGCCTCTATGACCTGTGGTATCTGGGTAAAACGTATTTCCTGTGCCAGGAAAGCCGCTACCGCGATTTCATTGGCGGCATTACAGACAACCATGGCGGTACCACCCGCGGCCACCGACTCCCTGGCCAGCCGCAAACAGGGAAAGCGGGCTTCATCGGGGGCTTCAAAATCCAGCCGGGCCGTGGCGATCATGTCCAGTGGGGCCACGCCGGACGCAATGCGCTCGGGCCAGGCCAGGCCGAAGGCAATGGCAGTGCGCATATCGGGGTTGCCCAATTGTGCCAGCACCGAGCCGTCCACATACTGAACCATGGAGTGAATAATACTCTGCGGGTGGACAACAATGTCGACCATCTGGGGTTCCAGGTCAAAAATCCAGCAGGCCTCGATAAACTCCAGGCCCTTGTTCATCAGGGAAGCTGAATCGACGGATATCTTGCGACCCATGCTCCAGTTCGGGTGTGCACAGGCCTGGTCGGGGGTCGCGCCGCGCATCTGCTCATAAGTCCAGGACCGGAACGGGCCGCCAGAAGCGGTTAGCAGCACCTTGCTGACGCCCTGTTTGAGAGGGGTTGCATCTGCCTGCACAGGAAGACACTGAAAAATCGCATTGTGTTCGCTGTCTATAGGCAGCAGTCTGGCACCGGACTCACGTACCGCGTCCATCAACAGGTGCCCCGCCATCACCAGGGACTCTTTGTTCGCCAACAGAAGCGTTTTCCCCGCCTGCGCCGCAGCCAATGTTGAGGGCAAGCCGGCTGCCCCCACTATAGCGGCCATGACCGAATCGACTTCATCGTCGGTGGCAATTTTGGCCAGGCCCTTATCACCTTGAAGAACCTGGGTTCCCCAGGCCTGCGGTAGACGAGACTGCAACTCCTGTGCCGCCGACTCCTGCATCATCACGGCAAAGAGCGGCTTGTGGATGCGGCATTGCTCCAACATGGCCTCGACCGAAGAATTGGCGGCCAGGCCATAGACTGAGAAGCGCTCGGGGTGCCTGCCAATAACATCCAGTGTGCTGACACCGATTGACCCGGTGGAGCCCAGCACGCTGACCATCCGTTTACCCAATGACGCCACTTACCAGCCCACCAACAACAGACCCAGGGCAAATACCGGGGCCGCCGCGCACAGGCTGTCCAGCCTGTCCAGAACACCCCCGTGACCCGGCAGTAAATTGCCGCTGTCCTTAACCCCGCTCTCACGCTTGACCATGCTCACCGTGAGATCGCCGACGACCGAGGCAACGCCGGTAACCAGCACCACCGCCGCCACTGAGCCGAAACCGATATGCGCCATCTGCACCGGCAGTAAGTACCAGGCGAGAATAGACAACAACAGGCAGGCCAACACGCCACCCCAAAAACCCTCCCAGGTCTTGGCGGGGCTCACTGCCGGAGCCAGTTTATGCTTGCCAAATGTTTTGCCGGCGAAATATGCGCCGATGTCTGCTGTGGCCACAACCAACACCATGGCTACCATCAGCATGCCCCCCCGGGAGAGGCTGAGCAGGAAAATAGCCGACATCCAGGCCAACGCCAACATCAACAGCCCCATCAGGCTGCGCATCACTACCGTGCCCCACAATACGCCGCTGGCCGGGTAGGCCTTTACCCATAAAAGTGCCACAGACCACCACAGACATGCCAGCCCCAGGAATGGCTGGACCTTCTGACTCTCGGGCGTGCCGCCAAAATCGCAAAGCTGGTAAAGCACACCCATACAAACAACCAGCACCAGTACATACAACGCCCTGGCGGCAGTAGACGACCATCCGGCCAGCCTTGCCCACTCCCAGCCGCCCAGACAGACAATGACGCCAAAAACTACTGCCAGGCCCACCAAGGGAACAAAGGCGATGGCAGCCAGAAATCCCGCCACCATAATGAGCCCGGTTATAACCCGCTGTCTAAGCATGTTCGCTCCCACCTTCCAGGTGCCCGTCGGCATCGCGGATACCAAATCGACGCTCGCGCTGACTGTAATCGGCCAGAGCGCGAGAGAATTCCAAATCGCCAAAGTCAGGCCACAGCGTATTGGTGAAGTAAAGTTCGCTGTAGGCGAAGTGCCACAGCATGAAATTGCTGACTCGAGCATCCCCCCCGGTGCGAATGCACAGATCGGGCCGCGGCAGATCACTGATTGAAACGTTGCGGTCAATGAGTTCCGGCGTGATATCCTCCGGCGCCAGCGTACCCTCCTGCACCTGATAGGCCAATTTTTTCGCCGCCTGGGCTATATCCCACTGCCCGCCGTAATCCAGGGCAATAACCACGGTGGAGACCGTATTATCAAGGGTCAGCGCCTCAGACTGCTCCATCAGGCGGCGCAGCCGGTCGCTGAAGTGGTGGCGCTCACCAATAAAACGCAGGCGAATGCCGTCCTTGTGCATCTCCCGCACTTCATTGCGAAGATAGCGTGACAGCAGGGCCAGCAAGGCCCGGACTTCAGGCTGGGGTCTGCCCCAATTTTCGCTGCTAAAAGCAAACAGAGTTAACACTTTGATGCCCTTGTCACGACAGAAACGCAACACCTCGCGAACGGCCTCTACACCCGCGCGATGACCCGCGGGACCCGGCACCCCCTTGCGCTTGGCCCAGCGATTGTTGCCATCCATTATAATGGCCACATGGTGGGGAATCACCGTTTCCAGTGCCGCACCCCGGGAAGGTAGTTGAGTAGACTCAGGCATCGACTTGCGGGGCTATATTTCCATCAGGTCGGCTTCTTTCTCAGCCAGGAGTTTCTCGATTTTCGCCACATAACTGTCCGTCAATTTTTGCACGGCATCATGCCCACGGCGCTCATCATCCTCAGAGATTTCCTTTTCTTTCACCAGCTCCTTTAGCATTGCCATGCCGTCGCGTCGGCCATTGCGCACTGACACCCTGGCGGACTCAGCATCTTGCCGTGCCTGGCGGGTAAAACCCTTGCGTGTCTCCTCGGTTAACATGGGCATAGGGATGCGCATGACTTCACCGGCAGTCGCAGGGTTCAGGCCCAGATTTGACTTCATAATAGCTTTTTCGATATCCGGGATGGTGGACCTGTCCCAGGCTGTCAGGGTCAAGGTACGGGCATCTTCCACACTGATGTTCGCCATCTGCTTCAAAGGTGTTTTGGCCCCGTAATATTCGACGGTGATACCGTCCAGTATACTGGGGTGGGCGCGGCCTGTTCGAATCTTGTTGAAGCTGTGACCCAGGGCCTCCAGACTTTTATCCATGCGCTCACTGGCTTCTTTTTTAATGTCGTCTATCACACTAATCTCCTAAATCTGTAATATCGGCGCCGTGCTCGATCAAGGTTCCATCATCGCCGCCGCGCACAATATTCAGTAACGCCCCCTGCTTTGACATTTCAAAGACCCGCAATGGCATATTATGGTCCCGGCACAGGCAAATAGCCGTTAGATCCATAACCTCAAGTTTCTTGTCCAACACATCGTCGTAACTGAGTCGGTCAAACTTTACTGCATCGGGTACTTTCATCGGGTCGGCTGAGTAGACACCATCAACCTTTGTGGCCTTCAGGACTATTTCTGCATCCACCTCGATGCCACGCAGGCAGGCTGCTGAATCTGTGGTAAAGAACGGGTTGCCAGTACCGGCTGAGAAAATAACAACATCACCGTTGCTCAGGGCACGAATGGCCTTGCGTCGGTCGTAATGATCGACAACGCCGCTCATGGGAATGGACGACATGACCTGTGTCGCTATATTGGAGCGCTCCAGGGCATCGCGCAGCGCCAGGGCATTCATGACAGTGGCCAGCATGCCCATGTGGTCGCCGGTTACCCGGTCCAGGCCGGCCTGTTGCAGCTCTAATCCTCGAAATAAATTACCACCGCCGACTACCAGCCCGACCTGCACGCCTATGCCGACCAGTTGGCCAATTTCCAGAGCCATGGCATCCAGGATTTTCGGGTCTATACCAAAACTTACGCTGCCGGCGAGGGCTTCACCGCTAAGTTTCAGTAAAATTCGCTTGTACTTCTTTTCACCCACAGAATGTGGCATATCAATGATCTCCTGAACTGCGGCGTATCTTACAGGACATTGTGTTTACACTGAACATAAAAAAGGGGCCGAAGCCCCATTTATAACCACTTGGCGGGATTAACCTCCGGCCAGCTGCGCGGCTACCTCAGCGGCAAAACCCATGGATTCCACCTCAATGCCTTCGCCGACTTCGAAACGGGTAAAAGAGACTACTTCAGAGCCTGCAGCTGCTACCAGCTTGCCAACGGTAGTGTCGGGTTCTTTTACGAACGCCTGCTCCAACAGACTGTTCTC
>JADFVW010000125.1 GCA_015222725.1 Pseudomonadota bacterium
AAATACGGGAAGAGAGGACGCTGAAGTGAAAACCGTAGAGCCGTCCTTGCGTTGAATCTCGACCCGCACATCCAGGCAGGTTTCTCCCGTGGCAATTCTGTCGACTTTCTGGCTTATCACATCCCAGTTAATATTTTCGAACTCCTGGCGGGGGTACCCAGTGAGCTGCGCAAAGGCAAGATTGTGTTTGAGGATACTGCCGTCGCCTGCGATCGACACATAGGCTATGGGCGCATTTTCGTACAGGTCCCACAGCCGATTCTCACGGGTTTCAAGTTCCCTGGTACGCTGCGTCACCCGGTGCTCAAGGTGTTCGTTGGCCAGGCTAAGCTGCACATTAGCTCGCCGGCTTATGGTGAAAACAAAGGCTGCCAGCGCCAGGCAGAGGGGCACAGTAGCGCCCATAACACCCAGAATAATGTTGCGGAAGCCCTCGTAGCCCTTCATGGCCTCGGATTTTTCGATTTCTGTAATCACGCCAAAACTCAGCCTGTCATCCCATGTCCAGACACCAATAACATCTTTGCCCCGGTAACCCTGGTAGCCCTCTACATTGCTGCCCGAAAGGTGCAGGGATATCGCATTGGCACTTTCGGTAAGAAGGCTTGCTACCGGGTTCTCCTCCGGGGTTTCAGCCTGATATCCGGGGGGCAGTGTAACGGGGGCTTTCAGCTCTACATTTAAAATTGAAGATTCACCCGGGCGCAGTACACCATCGGCCAACAGGCTCTCTTCGAACCGGCTGTTGGAAACCAAATAGCCTTGGTCGTTCGCGAAGTAGGTCTCGCCGCTTTCACCCACCTCACCGCTGGCCGTGAGGCGGCCAAATTCAACTGCTGGATCCATGCGCAGGGCGAGCAGTGCAATGACGTCTCCCGCGGCAAGCCGAATGGGCGCCAGTATAAACATGGATGCGTGAAAGTCCTTGGTGCCATGGAAGCCCTCGATGGCAACATCCGATTGAATGCTTGGCACAAGCACCATTTCTCCGGTAAAAGCCCGCGCCAGCAGGTCGGGCCGTTCTTCGGCAATCAGGTTGGTCTGCGCGAGGTTGCTGTCACGCATGGAGCCTATATTGATATAGTCGGGTGAGATTATAAAAAAGCCCACATTTTGCAGGCGTCCGCCATAGTTCAGTACGATCTCACGGATACGCCTGAGCTCGCGGCTTCTCTCAAGAATATTGGATGTGGGCTGTTTCCGCAGCAAGCCGGCTACCTGGGATTGCATGGCCGGCTCAGTGGCGATCGCTTGCACCTGTGACTCCCATCCTCCCAGCCAGGAGCGTAAAGCGGTGTTAATGGTGGCGGAAATAGCATGCAGGGACTCGCCAGCCTGTGCGCGGTGCTGCTCTTTGGATTGCCCCACCGCCGCTATTGCGATAAGTGCGATGGTTGCCAGAACCAGAATTAATGTTGTGCCCGCCAGCAGGCGCATTCGGGGAGTGGTCAGAATACCCCTGGCCTCGCTGCTTCGATTGCGGCGGGCGGAGCGGCGCAACAACACAAATACCACCGCCAGTAATACCAGCAGAAAGGTAGCGATGGCTGCGATCGCAGTGTTGGGCATCATTGCTTCCATATTGGCGCGGTCAGATCTCTTATCTATTGCTCCATTGAACATTGTAGCAGCCACGACTTGCCTTGTTCGCTGCGAGTAGATTTAATGGTCACTTGAAATAAAAGGAGCATTAATCAATGGACTTACTCTACCGCAGTGCTTTTCAAATTGCAGAAGATATAAAGGCGGGGAAGATAACGGCACGGGAGGCTCTGGAGTTTTTCCTGGACCGCGTGGCCCGCTATAATCCACAGCT
This sequence comes from Pseudomonadota bacterium, assembly GCA_015222725.1. GTDB lineage: Bacteria > Pseudomonadota > Gammaproteobacteria > Pseudomonadales > Halieaceae > JBALVT01. Next base: position 1,817 of record JADFVW010000125.1, read on the forward strand.
TAATTCGATAATCGCGCTCGACGAAAAGCGTGCCAGGGACAGGGCAAATGAAGCCGACGCAGCTCTGGCAAGAGGCGAAGACTGGGGGCCTCTGCACGGTGTGCCCATAACCATAAAAGATGCCCTGGCGACCGAGGGGCTGGTTACTGTGGGTGGAATCCCCGAGTGTCGCGATAATGTACCCCGGGAAAGTGCCCTGGCCGTTCAAAGCTATGTTGATGCGGGTGCCAATATTTTCGGCAAAACCAATGTGCCCTTTATGAGCTCTGACCTGCAGACTTTCAATGAGGTCTATGGCACGACCAACAACCCCTGGAATACAGATCGAACTTGCGGTGGCTCATCCGGGGGTGCGGCTTCCGCTCTGGCAGCGGGTCTGACGCCGCTGGAGTTGGGCAGCGATATTGGCGGCTCTATTCGCACGCCCTGTCATTTCAACGGTGTCTTCGGGCATAAGCCGAGTTTCGGTATTGTGCCTCAGCGCGGCCACTTACCGCCGGGAGAGGGGACTCTTACGGAGGGAGACCTGTCCGTTGTGGGGCCCCTGGGCACCTGTGTCGACGATTTGGAGCGCGCACTGGATATTGTCGCTGCGCCCGTGCCGGAAGACGCGCCAGCCTGGAAACTGGAGTTACCCGCTGCTTCCTTTACCTCCGCATCGGAGCTGCGGGTTGCGGTTTGGTCTGACGATGCATTCTGTCCGGTGGACAAAGATGTGGCCCAGAGTATTGACGAAGCAGCCGGTGCGCTGGCCAAAATTGGTGCCAGTGTGAACTGCAGCGCTCGCCCCGATTTTGACCCGGTGGAGAACCAGATAAATTATGGACTATTGCTGATGGCCGCCATGGGTGGAGGCATGCCCCAGGAAGTATTCGATGCTGCCGGTGCCATGGTCGCCGCTGCCGACCCCGATGATATGAGCCAGCCCCTGTTGCAGATGCGGGGTATCACACTCAGTCACAGGGAGTGGCAACATCAGAATGAGAAGCGCCTGAAGATACGGGCAGCCTGGATGCGTTTTTTCGAGGACTTCGATGTCCTGCTTTGCCCCTGCGCCATGGTTCCAGCTTTCCCGCATGATCATAATCCAGATATGCACGCCAGGACCCTGGAGGTGAACGGCGAACAGCGGCCCTATATGGATGTGCTCAGTTGGGCAGGGCTTACACTTAATGCCTACCTGCCGGTGACTGCTGTGCCGGTCGGCTTAAGTCGCGATGGCTTGCCGATTGGTGTGCAGATTGTGGCGCCGTATTTGGGGGACCGGACTTCGTTGGCGGTTGGGCGGCTGTTGGAACAGCATCACAGGAGTTTTGTTCCGCCGCCTGGGTTTGAGTGACCTGGTTGTAGGGCGCGAGTTAAGGGGGGAGTCGCCGCCACGGGCCTTCCTACCTGCCTTGCAGGACACGCAAAAGACGCATCCATGCGGGCTCGGCGGCGGCCGTCCCTGGCCGCCGACGGTCCTGCAAGGCAGGTAGGAACCCCCGTTGCTTCCATTGCGTTAACTCGGACCCTCGGCCAAATTACTTTGCTATCCAGCTTGTGCTTATCAAGACCTCCTTTCCCGTCAATACCTGACCTTTGAAGCACTCTCCGGCATTAACAACTCCAACGCCTTTCGGCGTGCCCGTCATTATGATGTCCCCGTCTTCCAGTGTGGTGAACTTCGCCAGTTCCTGCAAAATGGTCTGGGGTTTGTACATCATCAACGAGACGCCGCCGGCCTGGCGGAGTTCGTTGTCGATGGTCAATCGTAGGGAGAGTTCATCTACACCGGAGGGTAGGGGGACAAATTCACTGAACAGGGCTGCGCCGTCGAAGGCTTTGGCGCGTTCCCAGGGCAATCCTTTTTCTTTTAATTTGGATTGCAGGGTACGTTTGGTCAGGTCCAGGCCAAAACCCACTGCCGCCAGTTTTCCGGATTTTACGACGAAGGCCAGTTCACCCTCGTAGTGCAGGGGCTCATCCAGGCTAGAATACAGGGTGTTGCTTATGGCTGAGTTGGGTTTGTTGAAGACCACCATTTGGTCGGGAATCTCGTTGCCCAGCTCTTCGATATGGGCCACGTAGTTGCGGCCTATACAGACGACTTTCGAGGGTGTTACTGACTGTCCATTTACGATAACTGTTTGCATAATTGTTCCGGGCCTCTCTGGTCGGCGCTAATTTTTAGTATGATAGTGGTTTGGATGGCGGCACACCAACATTGCTGCTGTGTTTGTTTGTTGCAGTAACGTTCTGGCCCGACAACAGGAATAGACTCAGGTGAAACTACAACATATTGGTCTTGCGATCTTTGGCGTGGCAATTTGGGGCTTTAATTTCGTTGCGATATCCGTTGGGCTGGCGGAGTTACCGCCGCTTTTATTTACCAGTATTCGTTTTGCCGCGACCGTATTCCCCTTTATTTTATTTGTTCGCAAGCCGGCTGTTAGTTGGTGGCAGATATTTACCATTGGATTGACCCTGTTGACGCTACAGTTCGCATTCCTGTTTAAGGGTATGCAAATGGGTGTGGGTGGAGGCGTGGCTTCCACGGTTATTCAATGCCAGGCTTTTTTTACGCTTTTTATCGGCGCTTATATTCTCAGGGAAAAGCCGGCTCTGAGAGAGGTGTCTGGCCTGCTTGTCGCCGTTGCCGGAATTGTTCTAATCACCATGACTATGAATGAAGCCAGTGTAGCGGGAATACTGGTTATTATTCTGGCATCATTTTTCTGGGCCACGGGGAATATCCTGCTGAAACGCGTCGGCAATGTTGATATGTTGGCGCTGATTGTTTATGCGAGCATCTTTCCACCGATACCGCTTTTTATATTGTCTTATATCTTTGAGGGGCCAGAGCAAATTTCCACGGCAATGGAAACGGTTTCTCTGTCCAGCGTTCTCGCACTTGGCTACATCGTGCTGGCATCAACTCTTCTGGGATACACAATCTGGGGTTTCTTAATTAAAACCTATGAGGCGAAGCAGGTGTCACCCTTCGGCCCATTGGTGCCGATATTCGGCATCTTTTCCGGTTGGTTGTTTATGGGCGAAGAGTTCGGCGCACAGCGACTCATGGGTGCCGGCCTGGTGTTCGCCGGCTTGGTGGTTATAAATTGGCGTACACTGGTGCCCTACCTGAAAGGATTAGTTTGAAAGAGCTGTGCGGAGAGAGTTGATTAATGGCATCTAAAGTAGCGTTGGTAACCGGTGCCAGCAGGGGCATTGGTAAGGCGAGTGCCCTGGCGCTGGCCAGAGTGGGTTATGACCTGGTGATAACTGCCAGGACCCT
>JADFVW010000126.1 GCA_015222725.1 Pseudomonadota bacterium
CCACAGGAGAGCGTGGTGAAGTGTGTATGAAATCACCCGCCAATGGCCTGGGCTACTGGAATAAGCCCGAGGCCACAGCAGAAGCTTTTGTCAAAGGCTGGTTTCATACAGGAGATGTAGGCTGCCTCGATGAGGAAGGCTTTTTGTACATCGTCGACCGGATCAAGGAAATTATTATCCGGGGAGGCGAGAACATAAGCTGTATCGAAGTTGAGGCGGCAATATACAGTCACCCCGCCGTGGAGGAAGCCGCCGTGTTTGGCTTGCCCGATGAGCGCCTGGGCGAGGCGGTGGCAACTACTATTGTGTTGCGTGATGGACATCGCCTGGAAGCGACAGAACTGCAGGCATTTCTGGCAGAGCACCTGGCGGGCTTTAAAATTCCTGCGCATATCTGGTTTCTGGATGAAAAGCTGCCACGTATCGCCTCGGGGAAAATATTCAAAAGAGAATTAAAAGCGGTCTACTCCGCCAAAATTTCGGCGACGGCTTAATCAAGACAAAGACAATCAATTCGATACTACAAAATAGGGAGTTTACACATGGATCTGGGAATCAGTGACAACGTCCGGCCTCTGCTGGAAGAAGTTAAGAGTTTTATCGATAATGAAATTATGCCACTTGAAGGTGAGTTTCTCTCTGAGATTGATGTGGGAGATCGCTGGCAGTACACCGACCGGCAAACCGAAATTCGCGAGGGCCTGAAGGACAAGGCCAGGGCTAAAGGCCTGTGGAACTTTTTCCTTACCGACGGTGATGCGGGTTCCGGGCTTAACACAGTTGAATATGCCCATCTGGCTGAGGAGATGGGCAAGTCCCACATTGCTGCGGAAATATTTAACTGCGCTGCCCCCGATACGGGAAACATGGAGGTAATACACAAATACGGTACCGAGGCGCAGAAAAAGCAGTGGCTGGAGCCGTTAATGAATGGCGAAATTCGCTCTGCCTACGCCATGACTGAACCCGGTGTCGCCTCCTCTGACGCGACCAATATCAGCACCCACGCAGAGTTGGACGGTGACGAATGGGTCATCAACGGCGAGAAGCATTACATCTCCGGTGCCGGCGACCCGCGCTGTAAAATCATGATCGTCATGGTTAAAACCGAGCCGGATGCGGCCAAGCATGTACAGCAATCCCAGATTCTGGTTCCCATGGATACACCGGGAGTAGAAAACCTGCGTGCGATGAATGTATTTTCCATGGACGATGCCCCCCACGGGCATATGCATCAGCGCTATACCGATGTGCGGGTGCCGAAGGACAATATTATTCTGGGTTCCGGTCGCGGTTTCGAGATTTCCCAGGGGCGCTTGGGTCCCGGGCGTATTCACCACTGTATGCGCGCAATCGGTGCCGCCGAGAAGGCATTGAAGTTGCTCTGTGAGCGCTCTTTGTCACGCACGGCCTTTGGCAGGCCACTGGCCAAACTGGGCGGTAACATAGATATTATCGCCAATGCCAGAATGGATATCGAAATGGGGCGTCTGCTGACACTGAAAACAGCCTGGATGATGGACAATACCGACCCGAAAGAGGCGCGTATCTGGATATCCATGATCAAAACCGCCGTGCCCAATATCTCTATTCGCATCGTTGATGAGGCGATCCAGATGTTTGGCGCACTGGGTATATCCCAGGATACACCTCTTGCGGGCATGTATATGGGACAGCGTACCCTGCGTCTTGCTGATGGCCCGGATGCGGTTCACCGGATGGTGGTGGGGCGTCACGAGCTAAAGCAGTATGCCGTCCAGACCGGCGTTAACGCGACATTCCGCGATGGTTAAAGTAATTGCCACCTGGCAGTGCTAGCACCCGTAACCGCTGGGGCGGCGGGTGCTCTGGCATCACGAAATACTTGAAAGTAGTAAATACATACTGTATGTTCAAATCCGCCTTTTTGCCAGCGGGTCTACGCTGGATGAATCCATTACTTCCCCTCTACAGGAGAGCAATATTATGGCTGTAATCGTTGTACCCAAAGAAGAACTTCTAAACCAGGTTGGCACCAAGTTTGAGCCCGGCCCCTGGGTTGAAATGCCCCAGGAGCGCGTCAACACTTTTGCAGATTGTACTGAAGATCATCAGTTCATCCATCTAGACGCAGAGCGTGCAGCGCAAACACCTTTCGGCGGTACCATCGCCCACGGCTTCCTGACTCTGTCGATGTTGGTGAAAATGTGTGAGGAGAGCGCTATTGTGCCAGAGAATGTGGTGATGGGGCTTAACTACGGCTTTGATAAAATTCGCTTTCTCGCCCCGGTGAAGGTTGGCAAGCGGATCAGGGCAAACGTGGAGATTCTGAATGTAGACCAGAAAGACGACAATCGCTTCCTGATCAAGCAGGGTATCTCAGTCGAGATTGAGGGCGAAGAGACTCCTGCGCTGGTGGCCGAGTGGCTGGCCATGGTCATCGTGGGCTAAGCCCCCGTATTTACAAAAAACCAAAACACTTTTATTTACGATCGAGGATATTAGGACAATGACTATTCGTTATGACGGCAAAGTTGCCATAGTTACTGGCGCAGGCCAGGGTTTAGGGCGCAGTCACGCCATAGAGTTGGCCAAGCGCGGCGCTAAAGTGGTAATTAATGATCTGGGTGGCTCCAAAGATGGTGTCGGTGGCTCCAGCGAAGCAGCTCAGGCTGTGGTTGCAGAAATTGAAGCCATGGGCGGTGAAGCTATCGCCAATGGCGCTAACGTGGCCAAGTATGACGAAGTTGAAGCCATGGTTAAGCAGACCATGGACACCTGGGGCAGGGTCGATATCCTGGTCAACAATGCCGGTATTTTACGCGACAAGAGTTTTGCCAAAGGTACCCTGGATGATTTCAAGCTGGTTTTGGACGTACATCTGATGGGTACGGTTAACTGCACCAAGGCTTGTTGGAACATTATGCGCGATCAGGCCTATGGCCGCATTGTAGTGACCACTTCTTCCAGTGGCTTGTATGGCAACTTTGGCCAGACCAACTACGGCTCGGCCAAAATGGGCGTTATTGGATTGATGAACACGCTGGCCCAGGAGGGCGCGAAGTACGACATCAAGATCAATGCGCTGGCGCCTACCGCAGGCACGCGCATGACGGAAGGGTTGATCCCCGAAGAGGCCTTTGCCTTACTGACGCCGGAAACAGTCACTCCTGCGGTACTGTATATGGTCAGTGACGACGCACCCAACAAGACCGTTATCTGTGCTGGCGCCGGTGCCTATTCCGTGGCAAAGATCATCGAAACGGATGGTGTGTGGCTGTCTCCGGAAGACCAGACCCCGGAGGGTATTGCCGCCAGCTGGGAAGCCATTACCTCTGCCGAAGGTGAGGCCCAGCCCCAGGCGGGCTTTGAGCAAACCGTCAAGTTCACTGGCAAGGCAATGGAAGGTCTGGGTCTCACTCAGGGCTGAAACTTTCAGGGTGCCTGCGGGCGTCCTAACAATTGGAGAATTATCATGAAAGAAGCCGTTATTGTATCGACAGCTCGAACCCCTATCGCCAAAGCCTATCGTGGCGGTTTTAATAATTTGGGCGGCGCCTCTCTGGGAGCGGCATCTGTTGCCGAAGCAGTGAAGCGTGCGGGGATCGATCCCGCCAGAATTGAAGATGTCATTATGGGTAGCGCGCTGCAGCAGGGCGCTACAGGCAGTAACGTGGCCAGGCAAATTGCCCTGCGAGCCGGCCTGCCGGTGACTGTGTCCGGTATGACTCTGGATCGCCAGTGTTCCTCCGGCCTGATGGCCGTGGCAACTGCTGCCAAACAGGTGATGTACGACGGTATGGATTGCGTGGTCGGCGGTGGCCTGGATTCAATTTCCCTGGTGCAGAATGAGCACATGAACCTGCATCGTATAGTCGACGAGGAGTTGATGGCCATCTCGCCAAATTTCTTTATGCCCATGTTGCAAACCGCAGAGGTTGTGGCCAAACGCTATAACATCAGCCGCGAGGCAATGGATGAGTACGGTGCCCAGTCCCAGGCGCGCACTGCCGCAGCCTATGAGGCAGGCAAGTTTGATGATGAACTGGTTCCCGTCACCTGCAAGCGCACCGTATGGGATAA
>JADFVW010000127.1 GCA_015222725.1 Pseudomonadota bacterium
ATTTTTTCTTTTAAATGGGGTCAGGTCGCCCATTACCCATTTTCCAGAAGTCTAAAGACCCGCTCCCACCGGCCGATAAAAAAATGGGTAATGGGCGACCTGACCCCATATTACTAGTGCGCTTCATCCCAGTTGTCCCCTACGCCGGTGTCGACCACCAGGGGGATAGCTAACTGCGCCGCCGCGGACATCAAACGGGACAGCTCCCCTGCCACCGCCTCCACTTCTGCAGTCGCCACCTCCAGCACCAACTCATCGTGCACCTGCATAATCATGCGGGCATCGACACCGCTACGCTGTAACCAGTTGTCCACAGCGAGCATGGCGATCTTGATAATATCCGCTGCGGTGCCCTGCATAGGCGCGTTGATAGCGGTACGCTCGGCTGCCTGTACCCGCATTTTATTACGCGCATTGATTTCCGGCAGGTACAGACGGCGACCGAACAGTGTTTCTACATAACCCTGCTCTTTGGCCCGCGCCCGGGTGTCATTCATATAGGCTTGTACACCGGGATAGCGTTCAAAATAGCGGTCTATATAATCCTGCGCCTCATGCCGACCCAGATGTAGTTGTTTGGCCAGGCCAAAGGCCGACATGCCATAAATAAGGCCAAAGTTAATCGCCTTGGCCTTGCGTCGCTGGTCGCCGGACACCTCATCCAGGGCCACGTCAAACACCTCAGACGCCGTCGCCCGGTGCACATCCAGGCCCTCGTTAAAGGCTCGCAACAGGCTCTCATCACCAGACAAATGGGCCATGATGCGCAGTTCAATCTGGGAGTAATCCGCCGCCAGCAACTTATACCCCGGCGGCGCGATGAAGGCCTGGCGTATGCGCCTGCCCTCCTGTGAGCGAATAGGGATATTTTGCAGATTGGGATCTGAAGACGACAGGCGCCCGGTCGCGGTAACCGCCTGGTGATAGGAGGTGTGCACCCTTCCAGTAGCCGGGTTGATCATCCCGGGCAGCTTGTCGGTGTAGGTAGATTTCAGCTTGCTCAGGGTGCGGTATTCCAGCAATAACTTGGGCAGCGGGTAGTCCAGCGCCAGCTCTACCAATACTTCCTCAGCGGTAGAGGGCGCACCCTTGGGGGTTTTTTTGATGATGGGAAGTTCGAGTTTGGTAAACAGTATTTCACCCAATTGCTTGGGGGAGCCCAGGTTGAACTCCTGCCCGGCCAGATCATAGGCCCCCTGCTGCAATTCCAGCAGACGCTCACCCAGTTCGGCACTTTGTTGCAGCAATAACTCGCGCGACAGCAGCGCGCCCTGGCGTTCAATGCGCGACAAAACAGGCACCAGCGGCAACTCTATGTCCGTCAGTACTTTGCTCAGGCCCGGCTCCTGCTCAAACCGGGGCCACAGGGTTTGGTGCAGGCGCAGGGTAATATCGGCGTCTTCCGCCGCGTAGGGCCCTGCCTGTTCCAGGTCAATTTGATTAAACGTCAGCTGTTTGGCGCCCTTCCCCGCCACATCTTCAAATTTTATGGTTTTTACGCCCAGGTATTTTAGGGCCAGGCTGTCCATATCATGCCGGGTGGCAGTGGAGTCCAGCACATAGGACTCGAGCATGGTGTCGAACTTGATTCCAGCCAGGGTGATGCCGTGGTTGGCCAGTACATTGGCATCGTATTTGAGATTTTGCCCGAGCTTGGCCACGTTTTCATCTTCCAGCAGGGGCTTTAACTGTGCCAACACCGCCTCCCGGTCCAGCTGTGCGGGCGCACCCAGGTAATCGTGGGCCAGGGGTACATAGGCCGCCACGCCCGCTTCCACCGCAAAAGAAACCCCCACAATTCGGGCCTCCATGTAATTCAGGCTGGTGGTCTCGGTGTCAAAGGCGAATAGCTCAGCATTGCGCAATTTCTCCAGCCAGGTATCGAATACTGCCTGATCGGCGACAATCTCGTACTCGCCGGCGACGCACTCCGCTATTTCCGGCTCTTGGCCCTGCTCCATCTGCTCTTCTATCCAGGACCGAAATTCGAGCCGGGTAAACCAGTCCAACAAGGCCTCGCGGTTGGGCTCGGCATTGTGCAGCTGGTCTGGGGAATATTCCAGCTCCACGTCTGTTTTTATCGTGGCCAGGGCGTAGGACAGTGTGGCATTGTCACGCTCTGCCTCCAGTTTGGCCGCCATATTTTTGGCACCGCGAAACTCCAGCCCCGCGACTTTCTCCAGGTTTGCGTAGATATCATCTACCCCGCCCAGGCCCTGCAACAGTGCCAGGGCTGTTTTCTGGCCCACGCCCGCCACCCCGGGAATGTTGTCTACTTTATCCCCCATCAGGGCCAGGAAATCGATGATCAGATTGGGTGGAATACCAAACTTCTCCAGCACACCTGCCTCATCCATGACGGTCTCGGTCATGGTGTTCACCAGGGTGACGTGTGAGTTGACCAGCTGGGCCATGTCCTTGTCGCCAGTGGATATCACGATCGCAATGCCCTGCTCACTGGCCTGCCTGGCCAGCGTGCCTATCACATCATCGGCCTCTACCCCGGGCTCACAGATAAAAGGCAGGCCCATGGCTTTAACAATTTCGTGTATGGGCTCAATTTGTTCGCGCAGCTCGTCGGGCATGGGCGGGCGGTTGGCCTTGTAATCCGAATACATATCATCGCGAAAGGTTTTACCCTTGGCATCAAATACCACCGCCAGCGGGCTCTCAGGATAATCCTTCTGCAAGCGCCTGAGCATGTTTATCACACCCTTGACCGCACCGGTCGCATGACCAGTGGAGGTAATCAGTGGCGGCAGGGCGTGAAAGGCCCGGTAGACATAGGAGGAGCCATCGACTAAAACGATAGGGGGTGTTTTTTCTGTAGCCACTGAGTTTAACTCTCCCGATTTATTTTTCCCACCAGAGGCGGGCGGAGCGATAGGTCACCTTCATTTTCCCCAGGTCCAGGGGCGCCCGGAAAAACCCGTGATAGTCCCCCCGGGGGTTTATCAACACCACGTTGGCGCTGTGATCAACCTGGTAATTCTCACCCTGGCCCGGCTGCTTGCGAAAGGGTGTGTTGAGGGCGGTGGCAAATCGGTGAATATCCAGAAAATCCCCGGTCAGCCCGGTAAATTCAGGGTTAAAGTAGGGCACATATTCCGACAAAACAGCCACTGTATCCCGGGCCGGGTCGACGCTGACCATCACAACCCGGGTATCCGCCGCTTCAGTTCCCTCAAGACTCTGCATAAACTGATTGAGAAATGTCATGGTGGTGGGGCACACGTCGGGGCAGTGGGTGAAGCCAAAAAACACCAGTGTCCACACACCCTCGAAACGCGCCCTGGTAAAGGCTTTACCGGCCTGGTCAATTAAATCAATTTCGCCGATATTTCTAGGAGTATCCAGCATATAGGCGCCATTTACCTTCATTTCGGCGATACTCATAAGCCTGGGTTGTTGAATCCGATAGACAAAACTGGCCACCACAAACAACATAAAAAGAACCACAAAAATAACGGTTGTTCTTACTCCCCGGCTTTGCGTCGCTTGCAGCGTGTCATTGTCTGGCATTAGAGGGTGCTCACTGGATAGATATAATGGTCCACCAACATGGCCAGAAAAAGCAGCATGAGATAGACAATGGAGTAGCGGAAGGTTTTTATCGGCGCCAGGTGATTTTTATTGCGCAACATCTCTATAGACCAGTAGAGGAAGCGCAAGCCCAGCAGCACTGCACACACCAGGTACAGGGGGCCGCTCAAGCGAGTGGCGTAGGGCAGCAGGGTAATGACAAACATAATCAGGGTGTACAGCAATATGTGCAGCTTGGTAAATTCCACCCCGTGGGTCACCGGCAGCATGGGAATGTCTACCAGCGCATATTCATCCTTGCGGTGAATGGCCAGGGCCCAGAAGTGGGGTGGCGTCCAGGCAAAGATAATCAGCACCAGCAACAGGGCGTGGCCATGTATTTCTCCGGTTACCGCCACCCAGCCCAACAGTGGTGGTGCCGCCCCGGCGAGACCGCCGATAACAATATTCTGGGGTGTCGCCCGCTTCAGAAACATGGTGTAAACAACGGCATAACCCAGCAGTGACGCGAGAGTCAGCCAGGCGGTCAGCGCATTTATCCAGATAAACAGGATGGCCATACCACCGCCACCGACAATCAGGACAAACATGCCGGCCTGAAAATCGCTAATCCGCCCCTTCGCTATCGGCCGGTTTTTGGTTCGAGTCATGCGCTCATCTATCTGTTGGTCTACCAGATGATTGATCGCCGCCGCCGCCCCGGCGCACATCGCAATGCCCAGGTTGCCCAGGATCAACACGGTTAGCGGCACCATCCCGGGTACCGCCATAAACATGCCTATGGTGGATGTGAGTATCATCAGGGCGACCACATTGGGCTTGGTCAGCTCCTTGTAATCGCGCCAACTTGCTCTTTGACTTGTTTGTACCTCTGGCATTGCGTGCTTACTCACTGGAATTATTTAGCAAAAATTTAAGATCAGCCATAACATCTTTGTACGTCACTTCATTGTTGTAAGACATCATAATCCAGCCTGCTGGATCGACCAGATACCAGGTGCTGGGGTCGCGGGTATGCTCAACAAACAGTGACTCGAAGCTATCGCCGGACACCGTCAGGGTTTTGAGCCCGCGCTGCTCGGCATTCATATACTGCTCGAAGTTGCCGGGGGCAGGGCGCTTGTCACTGAGCGTCACCACGTCAAAACCAGTATCTGCCAACACGCTGGTGCTGACATAAAAACGCCGAATACGATTGAGTTCTTTGCCCATGGCCAGGTGAATCTGGCGGGTCAGGTACAAAACCTCCTCACACCCCGGGTCACAGTGCGCATCACCTGGAATCAGGAATGTCCACTGGGGCTCCAGGTCGGTGTAGGCAAAGGCGATACCGCCGACTTCCTGCAGGTCGCCATCGTCCAACGCGCGCGGCGGTTGCACAAGAGAGCCATAATTAGAGGTGCCCAGTATGGCAATCAGGTCAATATCGCCCCGCGCCACGAAATACCATAACCAGGTCGCCGCCAGGACAATGGTAACGGGAATTCCCACGATGGATAAAAAAATCAGGCGATTATTTTTTGTCTGGTCTTCGTTGCTGCTCACTCTACTTCCTCGTGCCGCCTGTCATCATCTGCCACAGGTTGCTGCTGCGCAGGATAAAAAATATAAACAGGGCCAACGCCATGGCAAACCACTGCACTGCATAACCCGTGTGTTTCTCCGGGCTGACATTAATCACCTGCCAATCCACTGTTAACGCCACCAACTGATCCGGATCAATGCGCACAGAGTAGGGGAATAGTGCAGTTCCCGCCACCTCTTCGACCGCCGGATTCAGTTTATCCATTTCAATAGCCTGTATACGCTTGGGCCAGCCCGGCTCCAGATCCCGGTCCGCGAGTAAATACGGCGCGCCTGGAGCCACATACACATGGCCCTGAAGAGTAATGCTGCCGTTGACTACAGGCACTTCCGGTAAGCTCTGGCGAGAGGAATCCCCGGCTATCCAGCCTCGATTGACCAGCACCGGCTGCCCGGTCTCGGCCAGTTGCAAAATACCCAGCACCTCATAGCCAAACCTGCCCCGGTAGATCCGGTTATCCAGCAGAAAGTACTGATCCGCCAAAAACTGGCCGGTGAGCATCACGGGCAGATATTCCAGCTCGGCGGTATCGTCTATATTAACCTGCTGCAAGGACACCGGAGCCTGCAACTTGCGCTGCTCCCAACGGGCAGCGATGGCGGCCTTCTCATCGGCCCGCTGCAGTTGCCACAGGCCCAGGCCCAGCATTACCGGCAACAGCACCAGGGTCAGCACCGTGGTACGCCACTCCAGGTCGAGATGGAGCCCGGCTGGGGCGGCATGGGGGTCAGGTCGCCCATTACCCATTTTTAAATGAACCCGCTGTGATTACGATAAACTGTATGGGTAATGGGCGACCTGACCCCCTAGTTTCCATAACTTCTGGTTTATACTGCGGGGACTGAACCACGAGGAGATATCCATTGTTAAAAATTGCGATTGTACTATTGTTACTGGCATTAATTGCCAGCCTGGGAAGCGGGTTTTATTACCTGATGGTCGATCAGGGAGACAAAACCAAACGTCGACTCCTGCACTCCCTGGGTGTTCGCCTGGGTTTAACAGCGACCCTGATCGCTCTGGTTGTCTATGGTGTGGCCACCGGCCAGTTAGGGCATAGCAACCCCTGGGACAGTGGCCCGGGGACTGCGGATACTAAAACTCAATCGTCCCCAGAATAACAACACCCGGGGTCAGGTCTAGCTTTGTAGCATCCCGATAGCCCGTTTCCTCTGACCTCGTGGTTTCCCTGGATGCTACAAAGCTAGACCTGACCCCATCGCTTCTACAAGATATAGACAAACAGGAATAGCATTACCCAAACCACATCCACAAAATGCCAGTACCAACTGGACGCTTCGAAACCGAAGTGGTCATCGGCGGTAAAGTGGTTGTTCTTCACTGAGCGAATCAACTGCACCAGTAACATGGTCATACCCATGAATACGTGGAAGCCGTGAAAGCCGGTCAACATGAAAAAGGTTGA
>JADFVW010000128.1 GCA_015222725.1 Pseudomonadota bacterium
ATACGTTTGTCGTTGGTGAATAAGCTTAATATGTGAATCGAAAAATTGGAGGGCGGTCCCAGCCGCCCTCCCACGATTATTGCGAGAAACGAGAAATGTGAGCAGTGAAGCGTGAAATGTGATTTCACTACTCACGTTTCTCGGCTTTCGTTTTACGTAAAAGGAGGTGCCCATGCAGCGTTATTTCATCTCTAGGCTGGTTCAATCGGTATTTCTGCTATTCGGCGTTATGCTGCTGGTGTTTGTCATGGTACGCGTCACCGGTGATCCAGCAGCATTGATGATGCCGCGTGAAGCTTCGCCCGAGGATGTCGAAGCTTTCCGGGAGAAGATGGGTTTCAACGATCCAACCCTGGTCCAGTTTGGGCGTTTCATCTCGGGTGCCATCACGGGCGACTTCGGCAATTCTCTGCACTTTAAGACACCTGCCATGCCGATGGTCGTGGAACGACTGCCGGCCACAGTGCAATTAGCACTGACCGGTCTCGTTTTTGCAGTGGTGGTTGGCATCCCGCTGGGCTTGGTCGGAGGTTTCAACCCCGGCAGTGCTATCGATAATATAGGGCGTTTTTTGGCCCTGCTTGGCCAGAGCGTTCCCAACTTCTGGCTGGCATTGATCATGATCCTTTACTTCGCTGTGCGGCTGCGGTGGTTCCCTACCTTTGGACGCGATGAGTGGAAATCGGTAATAATGCCGGCCTTTGTGCTCGGCTTGCCCGTAATGGGCCAGGTCGTGCGTCTGACGCGCTCGGCCGTGTTGGAAATCCGAGGTGAAGATTTTATCCGCACTGCTCACAGCAAAGGCTTGATGCCGAGGACGATTTATACCAAGCACGTACTCCGAAATGTCGCTATCCCACTGGTGAGCGTAATTGGTATCCAGTTCGGGTATATGCTGGGCGGCTCTATTTACATCGAGTTTATTTTTGCCTGGCCAGGCATGGGGCAGCTGCTCCAGCAATCCATCGGCTGGCGAGATTTTCCCCTGGTGCAGGCGCTTGCGGTTTTCACCAGCGCGATCGTATTAGGGCTGAACTTGCTGACCGATATGGCCTATGCGATCATCGACCCGAGGATACGCTATGGCCGATAAAGGAACTACCACACAACAAATGGCAGGCGCTTCAGCCGATAGCTTATTAGATATTGAGCGCACTTTCAAAGAGCGTTTTGCTTATGCGGGACGTTTTCTGTGGCGTGACCGCAGCGGAGTTTTAGGAATGATTTTGTTCCTGGTCGTCGTAATTGCGGCGGTGTTTGCGCCCCAAATATCGCCATTCGACCCGCTGGAACAAAATTTACGCGACAATAAAATGCCCCCGGCCTGGAGCGAGGGAGGCAGTTGGGAACATCCCTTTGGCACCGATAACATCGGGCGGGATAGCTTCAGCCGCATTGTCTACGGTGCACGCGTCTCGCTTACTGTAGGCTTTTTCGGTGTTTTGATTGCGGGCAGCCTGGGTTTGGTCATCGGCGCTATTGCAGGTTATATGGGGGGCCGGGTGGATGCCGGTATTATGAGCATCATCAACTTGATTTTGTCATTGCCCTACCTGCTGTTCGTAGTCTTCATCGCCTCTGTCTTGGGTAGGAGTCTGCTCAACGTCATTTTGATCTTCGGGATCACCGATGCACCCATCTTCGCGCGTGTCACCCGTGGTGAAGTGCTGCGCATGCGCGAATCAGGCTATGTTGAATCAGCCATCTGCGCTGGTGCGCGTTGGCCGCGCATCATCTTCGGTCATATTCTACCCAATCTGATCGGCCCACTAATTACCTTGGCTACTTTTGAAATGTCAGCCATGATTTTCTACGAGGCTGGTCTGGGTTTCTTGGGTCTCAGCGTGCCACCTACCATACCCAGTTGGGGTAATATGCTGGCCGCAGGTCGCAAATACTTACAACTATATCCCTGGATTGCGGCTTTCCCCGGCCTGGCCATCATGTTCACTTCTCTGGGTATGAACTTATTAGGTGATTGGCTGCGCGACGTGCTCGACCCACGTCTGCGACGGTCGCGGAAGTGAGGAGGTAAACTATGTCGAAAATTCTAGAAGTCAAAAACCTCGTCACCAAGTTCTATACCCTGGATGGGGTTGTCAATGCTGTCAACGGCGTCAGCTTCGATCTCGAAGAGGGTGAGACCCTGGCCATTGTGGGCGAAAGTGGCAGTGGCAAGAGTGTGACCATGATGTCTCTATTGGGGTTGATTCCCATGCCGCCTGGAAAAATAGAGACTGGTACGGCTTTTTTTAACGGGGACGACGGGCGGCACGATTTACTGCAAATGTCTCCGGAGAAACTGCGCGACGTTCGCGGCGGACAGATCGGTTTTGTTTTCCAGGACCCTATCTCCACCCTAAATCCAATTCTAACCGTTGGCGAGCAAATCTCCGAGGTATTGACTCGACATGTAATGAGCAAAAGTGATGCCAAGGAGGCCACACTCAAACTACTGACTCAGGTAGGTATCCCTGACCCGGAGCTGCGCTATAATGCCTTCCCGTTTCAGTTTTCTGGGGGCATGCGCCAGAGAGTAGTTATTGCCATTGCCATAGCCTGTACACCCAAAATCATCATCGCTGACGAGCCGACCACCGCGCTGGATGTCACGGTCCAGGCGCAGATCATTGACCTATTCAAGCGATTGCGCTCTGCTCTTGATGTGGCCGTGATTTGGATCACCCATGACCTGGGCGTCGTGGCAGGCATCGCTGAACGAGTGTTAGTCATGTATGGTGGCCGGCCCGTTGAAATTGCCCTGGTAAACGATCTATACGAACATCCTCAACATCCTTATACCGTCGGCTTACTACGCGCTTTGCCTCGCATGGACGCCCAGGAATCTGACCGGCTGGTGAGCATCAAGGGTTCCCCACCCGATTTACTGATCCCAGTGAAGCACTGTTCCTTTGCGTGGCGCTGTGAGTATGCCTTCGACCGTTGCTGGCAGCAAATACCCCCCTTGATCACTGTGGGTGAGCAGCACCAGATTTCTTGTTTCTATGATCTGGATAAAGGAGGCCCGCGCGATGGCTGAGAATAATATGTTATTGCGAGTAGAAAACCTGAGAAAATATTTCCCCATTATTGGGGGTTTGCTCGGTCGCCAACTTGGCGCAGTTAAAGCAGTAGACGGGATTTCATTCGATATCAAGCTGGGCGAAACGTTGGGCATGGTGGGTGAGAGTGGCTGTGGCAAATCCACCGCTGGGCGCGCTATTTTACAGTTGCATAAGCCTACCTCCGGTAAAGTTTTTTTTGAAGGCCGGGATTTAACCCAGATAAGCGCTGAGCAAATTCGCCAACTGCGCACTAAAATGCAGATGATCTTTCAGGACCCCTACGCCACACTCAATCCGCGCCACTCGGTGAGGAAAATCGTGGGCGAGCCGTTGATTATTCACGGCATAATGAAAAAGGGTAGCGGTGAATTGAAAGACCGGGTTGCGGAATTGCTGGAACTGGTAGGGATGGATCCTGCCTACATGCGCCGCTTCCCTCACGAGTTTTCCGGAGGTCAGCGGCAGCGCATCGGAATCGCACGCGCCTTGTCCTTGAATCCCGACTTTATCGTTTGTGACGAGCCAATCTCAGCGCTGGATGTGTCTATCCAAGCCCAGGTGGTTAACCTGATGCAGGACTTGCAAGAACAATTGGGCGTGGCCTATCTCTTTATCGCCCACGACTTGAGCATGGTGAAGCATATCTCACACCGTATCGTGGTCATGTACCTGGGCAAAGCGATGGAACTAACTGAGCGCAACACACTTTTCGAAAACCCATTGCATCCTTATACTCAATCGCTCAACTCAGCAGTACCGATACCTGATCCAAAATACGAACAGAAACGACGGCGGTTTATTCTCAAAGGAGATCCCCCCAGTCCGGCCAATCCGCCTTCAGGCTGCGTGTTTCACACCCGCTGTCCGTTGACTGTAGAAAAGTGCATAAAGGTAGAACCAGAATTTCGGGAAATACATCCCGGACATTTTGTGGCTTGCCATCTGGCCGACGATAAAGACAGCAGCAAGATACCTGAACAGACA
>JADFVW010000129.1 GCA_015222725.1 Pseudomonadota bacterium
CGCACAGTTGGTCGCACAGTGGAATTTTAGCCAGAATTGGCAAGTGCTGGGGTCGGTTAATGTTCCAATAGGGCCTGCGGGAACCGAATACGGGGGTGTTGAGATCGGTATAGAGGAACTTACCTTGAGTATCGGCCCCTCTGTGTTTGCCCAACTTGCCTGGTATTTTTAATGGGAAGTAGTGGCATAAGTGGCTATAATCCGCAGCGGACCAAATGAGGACTTACTTGTGAAGAACCGTATTATATTTAGCTTGCTGGGCTTTGCCCTGGCATTTTCCGTTTCCGCCCAGGATTTAAGTGACAAGCAGCGCGCTGAAATTGAACAGCGCATTAAGCCCGTGGGTGAAGTATGCCTGGAAGGGGACAACAATTGCAGTGGCCCCGCAGTGGCCGCTGCAGGCGGCGCATCAGCCGGCCGCTCCGGTGAGAACGTCTACAACACAGCCTGTATGGCCTGCCACAGCACCGGTGCTGCGGGCGCTCCCAAGCTGGGTGATGTTGCCGGCTGGGCAGACCGCATTGTCAAGGGTAATGATGTCCTGTATGCCAGCGCCCTTGACGGTATTGCCGGCACCGGCATGATGGCCAAAGGTGGCTGCATGAACTGCTCTGACGATGAGACAAAAGCCGCTGTTGATTACATGGTTGCCGGCAGCCAATAAGCTTGACGCCTGTCCAATAAAGCCGCGGTGTCTATTTCAAGCACCGCGGCTTTTTTAATGATGGGGTCAGGTCGCCCATTACCCACGAAGTTTTGGGTAATGGGCGACCTGACCCCATTAGCGCTATACTAAATTCTTTAACTAAGTTGGATTGTCGAGCACGATCTCCGCGCACAGAGGATTGTTCCGTGAAAAAACTTGTACTGGCTTTTATCACCGTCGCCACAGTATTTATTACTGCCTGCTCCGAAGAGGCGCCGCCCCCCCGGGTAGTGGAAGTGGTTGTCGATGAGGTCATCACCGAACCCTATCTACCCAAGAGGCAATATGTAGGCCGCTTGCACGCCCGGGACGATGTCGCTATTCAGGCAAGGGTCACTGGCTACCTGCTGACGCGAGATTTTCGCGAGGGAGAGGCGGTGGAGGAGGGTGCTGTGCTGTATACCATCGATTCCTCCGAGTATGAGGCGGCTCTGTCCCGGGCCAAAGCCGACCTCGCGGCGGCCGTTGCCAACCAGGCTAACGCCGCCCGGAATTTCAAGCGCGGTAAAGAGCTGTTGCCCAAAGGTGCAATTTCACAATCAGAGATGGATAACCTGACCGCCAAAAAACTGGAGTCTGACGCCCGCATTGAGGCGGCACGCGCCCAGGTTACCAGTGCCGAGGTTAACCTTGGATTCACCACCATGACTGCCCCCATTAGTGGCCGGATTGGGCGCAGCATGGTCAGCCCGGGCGATTTAGTGGGGCCCAACTCCGGCGATCTCACCACCCTGGTCAGTATCGACCCCATTCAGGCATTGTTCCAGGTGAGCGAGGACATCTACGTTGCAGCGCTGAGTGAGCGATTGCAGGGAGAGCTAAGTCCTGAGGCACTGCTCGATATTGAAGTGACGCTGGAACTCACCAATGGTGTTATGTATCCGGAAGTGGGAAAGATAGATTATTTTTCCAATCGCATCGATGTGAATACCGGCACGCTGGAAGCCAGGGCTTCAATCCCCAATTCTCACGGCATGCTTGTTCCGGGACAGTATGTGCGCGTTATTCTACAGGACACAAATCTGGTTGAAGGTGTTTTCCTTCCACAGGCTGCGGTACAGGCTGATCAGCAGGGCAGTTTTGTTTTGTTAGTAGATGGCAGCAGCATGGTCGTCAGGTGCAATGTGGACCTGGGTGATCGCTTCGATGACATGGTGCTGGTGAAGAAAGGGGTGGAGGCGGGAGATCGGGTTATCGTGCGCGGCTTGCAGCAGGTACGGCCCGGGATGCCGGTGGTAAGTAAGCAGCTTCCGACAACAGAATCCTAGGGTAGTTGTATGTTCAGTGCCTTCTTTATAAATCGCCCCAAATTCGCGCTGGTCATTTCCATTGTATTGACCATGGCTGGCATGCTGTCAATTGCTATGTTGCCAGTGACAGAGTACCCGGCAATTTCTCCACCCAACATCGTTGTCGCCGGTGTGTATCCAGGCGCTTCTGCCGAAGTCGTGGAGGCTACGGTCGGCACGCCGATTGAAGATGCGGTTAACGGCGTGGAAGATATGATTTACATGTCCTCCAAGAGCGCCAATGATGGTAGTTACAGTCTGACAGTGACGTTCAAGGTTGGTGCCGATGTCGATATGGCCTTGGTGCGCGTGCAAAACAGGGTGA
>JADFVW010000130.1 GCA_015222725.1 Pseudomonadota bacterium
ACCGAACCGTTTCATCACATCGAGCAATATCTTATGTTCGGGATGTTGTTGCAATGAATCTTCCCACACCTCCAGCGCGCCTTGTTTGTTACCCATTTCCCACAAAACCTCACCCAAATGGGCGGCAATCTCAGGGTCTTTAATGAGTTCCATAGCTTGACGCAAAAGCTCGACCGCTTTGGCATGATTACCCATACGATAATGGACCCAACCCATACTATCGATAATGGCCGCATCCCCGGGTTCTACTTTCATGGCGCGCTCAATATATTCCAGGGCCTCAGAATAACGATCAGTACGATCCGCCAGGGTATAACCCAAGGCGTTCAGGGCCTGGGCATTACTGGGCTCACGCTCAATAATAGCGCGCAGATCGCCCTCGGCCAGATCCAGCTTATCCAGCTTTTCCGCGATCAACGCCCGCGCATAACGCAGCGCCGTATCATCAGGAATTTTTTCCACTTTTTCGGTTAAAAAATCAAAGGCCTCACTAAACTTTTCTGCTTTGCGTAACAATTCACCTTCAACGAGATAGATTCTCACCTGCTCTTCCTGGTTAGCAATGCGCAGGGAATGCAAATGCTCGCGCGCCCGGTCCAATTTACCCTGGTCGGCAAGCAGGCTGGCTGCCCGTGATTGGGCGCTGAGGTAATATTCTCCATGACGAACTGCAAAATAGTGCCTTAGGGCGACTTTAGGGTCCTCTTTTTCCTCATAAATACGGCCAAGGTAATAATTTGCCTCTAACATCCGCTGTCCTAGGCTCAACACCTGTTTGAGACGCTGCTCGGCCTTATCGAGATCTTTCAACTGTAGAGCCAACACCCCAGCGGCATAATTCACTTCTGCGTTATCTGGTTCTTGCTCCGCCAGGCGCTCGAATTCATCATGCGCCTTGTCCAATTGTTTGGTTTCCGTCAGCAGACGTGCGTGACTCACCCCCACCGCGATATTTTTTTTCAATTCGCCGTCGAGCTCTTGCTCCAGATAGGCAATCGCCCCTTCTTTATCGCCCTGCAAACTAAGAACTCTCGCCCGCAACACCACGGCCGACGCCCAGTGCTTCTTCAAAGCCAGCGCCTTATTCGCAGACTCTAACGCCACACCCAGCCTGGCCTGGCGCAGGGCCAATTGCCCGTAAGCCAACCAGGCGTGCGGGTCATCCCCTCTTTTTTCAATCAATTTATCCATCACCGACAAGGCAGCAATGGCGTTTTTATCGCGGGCAAGCTGTCCTGCGATGAGCATAAAACCATGGTTTGGCTTATCGGTAGACAGCACAATAAACTGTTCAAAATGGACGACAGCTTCTGGCGCGCGACCAAAAGCCAACAATAACGACGCCGCCATTTGTCGGGCTTCCGGGTTTTCAGGGGCCAACTTCACCCACAACAGCGAGGCATCCAGGGCTTCACGCAGAGCCTGGCTATAAGCAGCAATACGGGCTGCACGTTCAGCAATGTTTGGATCTTGAGATTCTTTGGCGGCAGCCAAGTAGTTGGCCACAGCGGCTCCCATCTCACCTCTTTGGCCAGCCAATTCGGCCACCAATAGTTGATACAGCACCTGGGGCGGAAACTCTCCTTCGGGCAGATCGGGAGTGGATGTGGTGGATTTAGCCGCGGATTTTGTGGCGACTGGTGCGCTGGATGCGGAATCCGGCAAGCTTGCTGTATCAGGGGAAACCGCACAGCCAGTGGCCAATAGCGCCCCGAAAATCAATAATAAGTATAAAATTCTCAACATAAATGACTCCATAAAATCCTACTGCCAGCCCTATTATGACTTTGTGCATTCTTTTTAGTGCCATGAAAGACAGCGCCTTGAAAGACCCGTCGATCATTTATTCGTTTATTTATTGTCGTCCCCGGTACCAAGCTCCTAAAGGCCGTGGTAGATTGGCCAACTCCGAATCCGATTATGGGTCAGGGTACCCCTTTAATTCAATGCGACTTGTATTCGCGCCCCAGTTCGCTCAGAATTTAGCGTTCGATCGAGGTTGTACCGCAAGTTTATGTCGCTTTTAGCCTTTGGCATCAATCACAAAACTGCCCCTGTGGATATCCGGGAACGCGTGGCGTTCGAGCCGGGTAGGCTTAATGATGCCCTAAAAGATCTGGTCTCCAGCGCCAAAATTCAAGAGGCCGCCATTGTTTCCACCTGCAACCGCACCGAATTGTATTGCGATTCCGGCCAGGACAGGCAGGACAACGCAATCATTGTCGACTGGTTTCGAGAATACCACAAGCTCAAAAAACGAGACATTGAGCCCTACATCTTCCTCCATCCAGATCAAGAGGCCGTGCGCCATATGTTACGGGTTGCGAGCGGCCTGGACTCACTGGTCTTGGGTGAACCACAAATCCTTGGCCAGATAAAAGATGCCTACACCACCGCCATGGAGGCAGGCACCATGGGCGGCCTGCTGGACCGCTTGTTCCAACACACCTTCTCTGTCGCCAAACAAATACGCACCGATACGGCCATTGGCGCCAGCGCCGTTTCCGTGGCCTTCGCCTCCGTTAGTCTCGCCAAGCAGATTTTTGATGAATTTGAAAATCGCACTGCGCTGCTCATCGGCGCTGGCGAAACCATCGAACTAGCCGCACGCCACCTGCACCAAAGTGGCATCGGCCGAATGATCATTGCCAACCGCACTGTAGAAAATGCCCACGCTCTGGCGCAAGAAATGGGCGCATATGCCATCTCTCTGCCAGAAATACCCGACCACCTGGCCGAAGCGGACATTGTCATTTCTTCCACCGCCAGCCCCCTGCCCATCCTCGGCAAAGGCAGCGTGGAAAGCGCACTGAAAAAACGCAAACATCAGCCCATGTTGATGGTGGACATTGCCGTGCCCCGCGATATCGAGGCTGAGGTTAGCAATCTGGATGACGTCTACCTGTACACGGTGGACGACCTGCAGGACATCATTCAGGAAGGTTTGAAATCCCGCCAGGA
>JADFVW010000015.1 GCA_015222725.1 Pseudomonadota bacterium
CACCTTGTTGGCGGCCAGCACCCGCAGTGCGGTGAGTTGAGCCGGCCAGGACAGGGCGTGGGTGTCCATGCCCATGAACAATGTGCCACTGATACCCGCTTCCCGGCGATAGTCACAGACCGCCTGGGTAACGGCCAGGATATGGGCTTCGTTGAAACTGCGCAGCAGGGAACTGCCGCGATGACCGGAGGTGCCGAAGGCGACACGCTGGGCCTGCTGCGCAACATCAGGACGCAGGGTGTAATAGGCGGATATGAGTTCCGCGATATTCACCAGCATGGATTGGGGGGCGGGTTTTCCCGCCAGTGGATGGATGGTCATGATTTTTTCCTCGGCTCTTTTTCTCGATTCCCGCGCCAATATGGAAGGGCGCATTGCAATAAGGCTTTACTGATCACCTGCAGCGTCCACCGACACGGGTTCCACTTTCCAGATATCCCGGCAATACTCCCTGATTGCCCGGTCTGAGGAAAATTTTCCGATTCTGGCAACATTCAGAATGGACATGCGGGTCCATCGTTCCTGGTCGCGCCAGGTTTCGCTGACTTTGTCCTGGGCGTCAATGTAGGGCTGGTAATCCGCCAATAACATATATTGGTCCTGAAATAACAGTTCATCCACCAGTGGCACAAACAGGTTGGCATCACCTCTGGAAAAATAACCCTCCCGGATTCGATCCAGTACCAGCCTGAGCGCCTCGTTATCTTCGTAGAACGCCCTGGGTTTATAAGCCCGGGCTTTGAGTTCAGCCACTTCCCTGGCCGTCAGGCCAAACAGGAAGAAATTCTCTGCGCCGACTTCCTCCCTGATCTCTACATTGGCCCCATCCAGCGTACCGATGGTCAGCGCCCCATTCATCGAAAACTTCATATTGCCAGTACCCGAGGCTTCCAGACCGGCAGTGGAAATTTGTTCAGACAGATCGGCCATGGGATAAATCCGGTGTCCCAATTTAACACTGAAGTTCGGCACGAATACTACTTTCAGCCGCCCCCCGACATCCGCGTCGTTGTTTACCACATCGGCGACTGAGGTAATCAGTTTGATCATCAACTTGGCCATAAAATAGCCCGGCGCCGCTTTGCCGCCGAACACAAAAGTGCGGGGAACGATATCAATATCCGGATTTTGTTTGATGCGGTTATACAGTGTGATGATATGCAGGATATTCAGGTGTTGGCGTTTGTACTCGTGCAATCTTTTCACCTGCACATCGAACAGTGATGAGGGGTTCAACTCAACACCGGCATGTTCAAGGGAATAAGCCGCCTGTTCCCGCTTATTCTCCAGTTTTACCTGGCGCCAGCGAGAGTTGAAATCGGCATCATCGGCAAAATCCTCCAGCTGCCTGAGTTGATTCAGGTCGGTAATCCAACCGTCACCAATCTTTTCCGTAATCAAGGCCGACAGCCTTGGATTACTCAGTACCATCCAGCGGCGGGGTGTGACGCCGTTGGTTTTGTTGCTGAATTTCTCAGGAGACAATTCATAGAAATCATGCAGCGTATTGGCGGTAAGCAATTTTGTGTGCAACTCAGCGACACCATTAACCGCGTGACTGCCGACACAGGCTAAATTGGCCATGCGAATGGATTTTTCGCCCCTCTCATCAATCAGGGACATTCTCATAAGGCGTTCATTATCGCCGGGGTAGCGGCTGCGCACATCGTT
Source organism: Pseudomonadota bacterium (assembly GCA_015222725.1). Taxonomy (GTDB): domain Bacteria; phylum Pseudomonadota; class Gammaproteobacteria; order Pseudomonadales; family Halieaceae; genus JBALVT01. The sequence continues at coordinate 1,672 of JADFVW010000015.1, forward strand.
GAGAAAATGCCGGTTGATCTCATAAATAATTTCCAGATGCCTGGGCAGTACACTTTTGAACAAAGGTAAAGACCAGGTCTCAAGAGCCTCCGGCAACAAGGTATGATTGGTGTAGGCAAACGTGTGACGGGTAATATTCCAGGCCTGATCCCAGCCCATATTATGCTCATCCATTAACAGTCGCATCAGTTCAGCCACAGCAATGGATGGATGTGTATCATTCAGTTGGCCGGCAAAGCGCTTATGAAAATCATCCAGGGAACCATCAGAGAGAGCCATCTGGATAGAAATCATGTCCTGCAGGGAACAGGAAACAAAGAAATATTGCTGCTGCAAACGCAGGCGCTTGCCTTGTTCTGGCTCATCGTTGGGATAGAGAACCTTGGTGATATTCTCGGAATCCATTTTTTCCCGCACCGCCCCCATATAATCGCCGACATTGAAGTCCTGAAAGTCAAAGGACTCACAGGCAACCGCCGACCAGAGTCGCAACATATTGGCCGTATTGACTTTATAGCCCAGAATCGGGGTATCGTAAGCGACGCCCATTACCACACGATTTGGCACCCAGCGAACGCGGAAACAACCCTGATCATCTTCCCATGTTTCGATATGGCCACCTAACTTTACCGGATAAGTGCGCTCCGGGCGGTGCAGTTCCCAGGGATTCCCCAGGTGCAGCCACTTATCGGTGATTTCGACCTGCCAGCCATCCTGAATTTCCTGATCGAAAATGCCGTATTCATAGCGAATGCCATAGCCTATGGCCGGTATCTGTAAACTGGCGAGAGAATCCATGTAACAGGCTGCGAGACGCCCCAGGCCGCCATTGCCCAGCCCGGGTTCTTCTTCCTGTTCAATCAGTTCTTCCAGCTCGAGATTGTTGTCGGCCACCGCTTTGTGCATGGCTTCAAACAAATCCAGGTTGATTAAATTGTTGTGCAAATGAGGCCCCGTCAGAAACTCAGCGGAAAGATAACAAACCAGCCTGACATCATGTTCTATAAAGGCTTCGATGGAATCAATCCAACGTCGCAGCAGGCGGTCTCGAACAGTATAGGCAACCGCCAGATAGCCATCATTTTTGGTGGCGGTGACTGGAGGTTTTCCCTGCACATAAAACATATTATCTGCGATGGCTCGAACCAGGGTTGGTACACTCTCTCCGGTGCGATCATCTTCAATGGTTGGCTGGTTTTTGCTCTGCTTCATATTCTTCTCCGGTGTCTGCCCGTGTGGCACCCTGACAAAACAGTGCTGGCGTAAGGGAAAGCGCCTACAGTCTACGCTCGATGTGCCGCTAGTCAATTCGGCAGGGAAAACGCCACCAGGTAGGCGCCTTCGGCGGCGGGTAGCCCCCAGTGCCCGCCCGCCGCGATCACCACATACTGCTTTCCGGTCGTAGCCAGTCGATAGGTCATGGGGGTGGCTATGCCCGCTTCGGGCAGGCGACCTTTCCACAGCTCCTCGCCTGTCTCGGTATCAAAAGCCCTGATGTGATGATCTGGCGTCGAGGCGATAAAGAACAGGCCGCTTTGCGTCATCATGGGGCCGCCCAGTGTGGGGGCGCCTTTAAAGA
>JADFVW010000131.1 GCA_015222725.1 Pseudomonadota bacterium
GCCCAGAGCTATAAAACTTGGTGTCTGGTAGGAGCCATAACAGGTCAGGCTATCATTGACCACATCCCACTGACAGACACAACCAAAGGTCTCCATGGGGTTGGCGCCAACACGATTCCAGCGAAACTTCTCGGTATATACGTGATCCGCGTCGGCGAACACCTTGTCCACGTCGCCCCAGGTGTAGCGACGATCATGAATTACATTGCTATCTTGCTGCTCAAATAGCCTGGGCGCATCCGGCGCCTGCGCCGCTTCCGGGGTCGAGACTGTGGGCAGTAACTCGTATTCCACCTCGATCAGTTCGAGCGCGTCCTCGGCAATGTATCTGTTGCTCGCCGCTACAGCCGCGACCGGCTCCCCTACAAAACGAACCTTGTCCACAGCCATTGGTGTGCTGCCCCAACCCTCGGGAGAGGTGGTACCGATACTGCACCAGCGCTTGACATCCTCACCGGTCAACACCGCGATGACGCCAGGCAACTGCAACGCAGCGCTGGCATCTACCCTGACAATTCTGGCATGGGGATGGGGGCTGCGCATAATGGCGGCGTGGGCCATTCCCGGCAGCTCAAAATTATCGATAAACTCCGTACTCCCAGTGACCAGTCCGGGGTCTTCTATTCGATTAACCTTTTTGCCCACATAACGGGGGGAAGTGGTCGGCATGTCTTCCGGTAATCCGGGAATTTCAATAGCCATAGCTTGTCTCTTCCAAAATCTGGGGTTATGCACTGCCGTGAGCGCCAGCCAGTTTACCGCTCTGGGTTTTGGCAGCTGCTAAACGTACAGATTGAATGATTGCCTGATAGCCCGTGCAACGACACAGGTTGCCGTCCAGGGCATCCTTGATTTCCTGATCCGTCGGGTTCGGGTTGTCGCCCAGCAACTCGAGAGTACTCATCAGGAATCCCGGGGTACAAAAACCACACTGCAGCCCGTGTTCCTCTATAAAGGCCTGCTGAATTGGGTGTAACTCGCCACTTTCCGCATTGCGCAGCCCCTCAACCGTTTGCAGGCTTGTGCCATCGGCCTGTGCTGCCAACATCAGGCATGAACGCACTGCCTGCCCGTCCTTGATAATGGTGCACGCGCCGCAAACGCCATGCTCACAACCGACATGCGTGCCTGTTAATCGCAGTTCGTGGCGCAGAAAGTCAACCAGCGTCATACGCGGATCAACTTCGCGCTCGTAGCTCACGCCATTCACAGTGAGCTCAACCTGTTGCAGTACTGTCATCGAATGAAACCTCTTCAACTTCTCAATATTTGTCCATGGGCCTAATTTGTCTATGGGCTTAGGCCGCGCGTGAGACCGCCTCAGTGAGACAGCGTTTGACCAGTGTTGCAATCAGGCTACGCCGATATTCCGCAGTCGCATGTACATCGGTAATCGGCTCGTCGAGGGCCGCAGCTGCAGCTTTTCCAGCCTGTGCGAAAAGCGCCTCCCCCGGTGTATTGCCATTGACTACCTGTTCTGCATCATCCAGCCGCGCCGCGATAGCGTTGACACCAAAAACCGCAATCACCACATCAACGCAGCTGCCCGCTTCCATTTTCAGGGTCACGGCAACACCGGCTATCGCCAGGTCTCCCTCCCGACGACAGATCTCCTGAAACCCCCAGCCGGTGCCCCCAGGCATGACCGGCGCCCGTACCTCGGTCAGAACCTCGGAGCAGTCGATATCGGTGGTCAGGAACGACAGGTAGAATTCATCAACCGGAATCACACGCTCCCCGTCGGGACCCACTACCACCATCTCCATACCCAGAGCTTGCGCAACAGCGCCATATTCAGCGGCGGGATCCGCGTGAGCAAAGGAGCCACCCACAGTCCCCTGGTTACGAATTTGCCTGTGGCCGATATGCTGTGTAGCCACATGTAGCAGCGGTTGCTTCTGTTGCAGGAGGGCAGAATCTTCCGCCGCCCTCTTGGTGGTCATCGCGCCGATATGGATCACGCCATTTTCTTCGCGAATATAGTCCAGAGTTTTGATTTTGCCCAGATCAACCAGGGCATCCGGCCTGGCCATACGCAGGCTGAGCATCGGCATAAGACTCTGCCCACCCGCCAGAATTTTGGCATCAATATCATCATCCTCAAGCTTCTTGAGGAGAGACACGGCCTCATCAACAGTCTCGGGCGCATAATAATCAAACGGTGCCGGCTTCATCGGAAATCCCCACAACTCAATGTGAACTGACAGGAGCATATGCTCCCACCTCGTCTCAGTCCTCGATTATACCTATGTAGGGGCAAAAACCTGTGCCTGGCAACCCGAATTTACACTGCCTGCATCAATACAACCCAATATAAGAGGACATTTGATAAAAATGTAAACCAACCCCTGTTCCGGGTCAGTGTTGGAAAAGTCTAATAACAAAATTCGTTTGCAACCAGTCTGCATCGAATCAATTCCGGCCTTCAAAATCTCTTTTTCGGACACGAATATGAGGACTATGGAACCGCCTGAACCTTGAGGCTACAATTATGGTGGAATTCTTCGTGGCCTGTGTGAACAAGGCATGGACTCACAGCGGTAAGCTCCGCGAAGATCAAGCAATGATTATCTAAATGAAGGGCTGAGTATGTCGAATCGTGAAAATATGGAAAAACCCGACTTTATGTCCGATGAAGACTGGGCAGGGTTAAAGGATGCAACAGAGTCGCTGGAGCGCATAAAGGGTGACGCCAAAGCGGATGTTGCTGACTACCTGGCCAATCCTGAGGGCAGGTCAACAGGGGCCGGGCCATCAGGGCTCCCCACTTTGTTGTTAAGCTGTCTCGGACGCAAGTCGGGTGAGAAACGCATCACGCCACTGGTCTTTTTACAACACGGTAAGGATATGGTCGTTGTCGGATCGCTGGCCGGTTATGACTCGCATCCCGCCTGGGTTCTCAATCTCAATGCCAGCCCCGACTGTTGGGTGCAGTGTGATGCCAATAAAATGACAGCCGTTGCCCGTGACGCTACCGATGAGGAGCGAGCGGCGTTGTGGCCTGAGCTGACTGCGATGTTCCCACCCTGGGGCTTTTTCCAGAAACAAACCGACAGGCCCTTTGCAATCAAAATTCTCTCGCCGACCGGCCCGGCGTAAGCCTGTCCGAAAAAGAATGAGGAAAACAAAGCCATGAGCAAAGTGAATTTTGAACACCTTTTCACACCCCTGCAGGTGGGGCCAATGCAGGTGCCGAACCGTATCTGCGAGACCACCAACACCATCAATTCCTCAATGATGCCCGGTCGCCTCGACGAACACTTTATCGAGCACCATGGCGCCAAGGCGCGGGGGGGTACCGGCTGGATTGGCAGCGAAACCTGGTTGCTCAACTCACCGTTTCCACCCCAGACACCGGATGAAATTGGTCTCTCTGTGGGCTTTGCCTCCCATTTTGGTGCCTATCAGGATCCGGCCTTCGCCGAGGATATGACAAAGTTTTGCGACGAAGTGCACAAATACGGCTCCGTGGCCGTCGTTCAGTTGACCCACCTTAACTCTGTGTGGGCGCCTTCCCCGGTACCCGTCCTCGGGGTCCAGGACTATACACCCCATGTGCTGGGCGAGGAGGAAATCGAATTCTGCCTCAACACCTACGCCGATGGCGCAGAGGTTGCAAAGAATGCAGGCGCGGATGGAATAGAGATTCACTGCGCCCACGAGACTCTGGCCTACAGCTTTTTGTCGCCAGTGACCAACCGGCGCACCGACCAGTGGGGTGGAGGCCCGCAGCAGCGCGTTCGCTTCGTGCTGGAAGCGCTTAAGCGCATTCGCGAGCGTGTCGGCGACTCTATTGCCCTGGGCATACGCATTGCAGGCACCGAGTTTCGCCAGGGTGGCTACGAGAATATGGAAATGCGCGAGATGCTCTACGCCATTGGCGAAGCCGGTTTGCTCGATTTTGTAGACATCGACGCCGGTCACTGCTGGGGCGCACCGTCCTATGTGCCTAACTCCTACTATGCTCACGCCCAGTTTCGAGAGTTCGGCCAGGCGGCGAAGGCCGACCTCGCCGAGATGGAGCCCAGGCCCGCCGTCCTGTTCACCGGGCGCATTAACGACCCCGTGTTGGCGGAGGAGCTGATCAGGGACGGAATCTGTGACCTGGTGGGCATGGTGCGAGCGGGTATCGCCGATCCCGAATTCGCCAACAAGGCACGGGAGGGCCGCTTGAGCGAGATACGCCGTTGCATAGGCTGTACTCGTTGTATTGATGAGGCCTCAGAACCCAAGACCTTTCCCTACACACCGACCTGCTCCATCAATCCTGTCATCGGTAAGGAGTTGCTCTGGGAAGAACAGTACCAGCTGGCGGACACACCGAAACACGTTGTGGTAGTCGGTGGCGGTATTGCCGGCTGTGAAGCCGCACGGGTGGCAGCCATGCGTGGCCACAAGGTAACCCTGCTCGAGCAGGGCAAGCGCCTGGGAGGTCAGTTGCTCATCGCCGCCAAAGCACCCGGGCGCGACGACTTCGAAGACCAGGCGTATTTCGAGGAAAACGAGATGGCCAGACTGGGGGTCGAGGTACAGCTCCAGACCAGGGCGGATATCGACGCTATCAATGCGCTGTCGCCAGACGCGGTGGTTATCGCAACGGGTTCAACGCCACGCTTGCCCAATGATATTCCCGGTATCGACCTGCCTCATGTGGTACAGGGCTGGGATGTGATGCAGGGCAAGGCC
>JADFVW010000132.1 GCA_015222725.1 Pseudomonadota bacterium
GATAATTCCTCTTGTGTTAGTTCAAATTAAATAACCAGCTCATTTGGGCAATCATTCGGGGTGGCGGCGGTTCTGGCTGTCATCGGCTACTCGCTCAACGATACCATTGTCGTATCCGACCGCATCCGGGAGAATTTTCGCAAACTGCGCCGGGCAGATTCGCAGGAGAGCTTGACGCCCTGAAATTCGGGACAGTTTACTTAACGATACAAACTTTGACAATCTATGTATGTTCGGCCATAGTATTCGCAAGACGTTTTATCGCAGGGTTTCACTTTATGCACATATCACTAACGCCTGAACTCGAGTCCCGAGTTAGATCCAGAGTAGAAAGTGGACTCTATAACAACGCCAGTGAAGTCATTCGCGAGGCGCTGCGATTTATGGAGTCGCATCAGGCATGGGTGGAAGAAATCAAACTGGCGACACTTCGAGGGCAACTGCAGATAGGTATAGATCAGTTGGATGACGGTCAGGGCAACAATATTCAATCAAAAAAAGCCCTCGATGCCTTGATGGAGGAAATCAAGCGTTAAACTGGTGTAGCTATGGCTACCCATGACCTGACAATTTCTCCTGCGGCAACGGAGGATCTACTGCCAGATACGCGAAGTCTGCTCGTAGAGGAGCATGTAATATTTTGTCGTATTCATCACAACCGGGTGGAAGTTATTCGCATACTGCATGGAAGGCAAGATGTACGCCGTCACCTATGATTTCTGTACTTCCTGGGGCTCTGATCCTGTCGGGTTAATTATGAAAAATATTGTTCACCGCGATGTATTACAGCTCGATGTAGCGCCTGAACAGGTGCGCGAGTTTATTATGACGCCGGCGCGTATTGCGGATTACTTCCCCGGTGTTATCGACCACGGAACCTTCGAGTCCGGCAAAAGTATCTGGTGCAGTGCCAGAACCGGTGTTTGCCTGCTGGAACTGGTTGAAGAGGAATGCACCGAGTGGAAATTGACCATGAATGTGATCAACGCCAGTAAGATGGCGCAGCCCTATAGTGTCGAGGCGATTAAAGCCAAGCCATTTATGAGTATGGTGGAAGACTGGGAAATCGAAGCGAAAAATGGCGGTACGCAGCTGACCAAAATCTGGCGCGATGTCGTACAGCACAAGATGAAATGGGTTCCCATGGGGCTGCTAATTCGCATGACAACAAAGGGCGAACACAAAAAGCTGGTCGATGGCTGGAACAAGGCGGCAGCCTAGCCCTGTTATCGCTATAGTCACTAAAAAGAGGCCGACCCCGCCAATGGATTATTGCTTCCAATAACCTATCCTGTACATTCTGGAAGTACTTATCAGGAGATAGTAATGATCACCGCTTTGAAGCCTCTGTGGATTCTTTTTTTAATAAGCCTGTTTCCGCTATCGGCCCTGGCTGAACAGCGCCCCAATATCATCGTGATGGTGGCTGATGATCTGGGCTGGAACGACGTTGGGTTTCACGGTGGCGATATTGACACGCCATCCCTGGACAGGCTGGCAGCCGAGGGCGTGGAACTGAACCGCTTTTACACCACCCCTATTTGTTCGCCTACACGCGCTGCACTCATGACCGGCCGCGACCCCATTCGGCTGGGCGTCGCCTATGGTGTCATTTTGCCCTGGGACAATAACGGTGTGCATCCCGGTGAGCATTTTATGCCGCAGTCTTTCCAGGCCGCCGGGTATCAAACCGCCATGGTCGGAAAGTGGCACCTGGGCCATGCCCAGATGACCTACCACCCCAATAATCGGGGTTTTGAGCACTTTTATGGCCACTTGCACACCGAGGTGGGATTCTATCCACCCTTTACCGTTAACGGCGGCAAGGATTTCCAGCGCAATGGCGTGGATATTGACGACGATGGCTATGAGACCTTTCTGTTGGCAGATGAGGTGTCGCGCTACATTCGCGAGCGCGACCAGAGCAAGCCATTTTTTGTTTATATGCCCTTTATCGCCCCCCACACCCCTCTGGATGCCCCCCAGGCGTTGCAGGATAAATACAAGGATATCAACACCGATCTGGAGCCATCCCGGGCAAAGGGTACCGACGACACGCGCCGTATGGCAAAGATGCTAATGCAGACCAGTGCCCGCCCCATGTATGCGGCGGTGGTGGACGGCATGGACCAGGCTATCGGCCAGGTGCTGGCTACCCTGGACAGTGAGGGCATCGCGGACAATACCATCGTGCTGTTTTTCAGTGATAACGGAGGCGCGGCTTACTCGGTTGGTGGTGCAGATAACGTTCCCATGCGCGGCGGTAAGGGTGAGACCTTTGAGGGAGGAATACGTGTTGTCTCCATCATGCGCTGGCCAGAAGCCATTAAGCCGTCGCAGAAGCTCACCGATATCATGACAGTGATGGATGTATTCCCTACGTTGGCAGATGCAGCGGGGATTGAGACACAAAATAAGCGGAAACTGGATGGTCGCAGCATGTGGCCGGCGATTGCAGAAGGCGTCGATCAGCCCCGCGAAGACTGGATTTATTTTGTGTCTGAAATACCGATCTACGGCCACTTTAACCTGACCGTATTCAACGACGAGTGGAAGCTGGTGCAGGCCGTTGAGCAGGATCAGCTCTCTACCACGGTGACTAATTACCTGTTTCGTGTTCAGGACGACCCCAATGAGTACAATAACCTCGCATCGAAGTATCCGGATGTGGTGCAGAAGCTTTCAAAGCTGATCCAGGAGCGGCGGGCGCTTCACCCAATCAATGGCACCCGGGCCAAATTGTCTCCGCCTCCGGGCTGGCGTGCCCCCCTGAACTGGGTTGACTACCCCATTCCCCTGGATAAATTGCAAGCGCAGACCGCCAAGAGCCCCGCGGCGGAGCACTCAGAAACTATTGAGCGAGCTCTGGACTGGCAGCACGGTGAGCGCGGGCGGCTTGTGTATGATTGCGAAGCCAAGTGGTGGTTGGGTGGAGTGTGCTTGAAAAACGATTAGCCTGCCGGTCTAAAAATCTGTCCCACTGAGGGGATCAAACCTTTGACAAAAGAATATAGACATCTGACAAAGCCGGGCCGTATCGGCAGCCTGCACATCAAGAACCGGATGATTGTCTCGGCGATGGGGGTAAACCTCGCCGAATCGGACGGCAGCTGTGGCGAGCGCATTATCGCCTACCATGAACGTCAGGCCCGGGGTGGAGTGGGATTGATCGTGCTGGGTGTAACCGGTGTTGCCTGGCCCCATGGCGCCAATCAACCACGCCAGATCGCTATTTCGGAAGACCGTCATATTCCCGGCCTACAGGCTTTAGCTGAGGCGGTGCATAAGCATGGCGCCAAAGTGGCGGCCCAGATTCATCACGGAGGTTTGGTTGCCGTCCAGGACATGAGGGAGGGCCGGCCTATCTGGGTGCCGTCCCTACCTGTTCCTGGCCACAGTGATCTTGGTGGCAGTATGTTGATGGAAGAAATCATGGCCTTCCACGATCCGGATGCACCACCGCCACAACTGCACGTGATGACGCTGGAGGATATTAATACGCTGGTAGAAAAATTCGCAGCCTCAGCTGCGCGTGCCCAACAAGCCGGTATTGATGCGGTAGAAATTCACGCTGGCCACGGTTACCTGATTTCCGAATTTCTGTCCCCGGCCATGAACCAGCGCGATGATGCGTATGGCGGCAGTCTGGAAAACCGCGCGCGGCTATTGATGCAGGTGATTGCCGCCGTCAGAGAAAAGGTAGGCCCGGATTTTCCGGTGTGGGTGAAACTGGACTCCCAGGAATTTGGCAAGGCAGAAGGTATTACCCTGTCTGATGCCAAAGCCGTTGCAAAAGGGGTGGAGGCTGCTGGCGTTAACGCTATTGCCGTTACCGCCTACCATGACTCCGATCGCGGCGTGCTGCATTCCGGGTCGCACACGCCGCATGCCGAGGAGCACCTGGTTGCCAATGCCACGGCGATCAAGCAGTGTATTTCTATTCCAGTTATAGTGCCCGGTCGCATCGAACCGGCCTCGGCAGATAAACACATTGGCAAGGGACATTTTGATTTTCTGTCGATGGGTCGAAAAATGCTGGCGGACCCCGATCTTCCCAACAAGGTCGTTGCCGGTACGCCCGAGCAGATACGTCCCTGTATATACTGCTATTGCTGTATCAGTCAGATCTATGTGCTCAAATCAGTCAAGTGCGCGGTGAATCCGGAGACTGCCCGGGAGCAGGAGCGGGAGTTAATTGCTACCGATAAGCCAAGGCATATCGCCGTGGTGGGCGGCGGTCCTGCCGGGATGGAAGTGGCCCGTCGGTTATCTATTCGCGGTTTCTCTGTGACGCTTTTCGAAAGTACTGGCCGGTTAGGCGGCACGCTGCAGTTTGCCAGTATTCCCTATGAGCCTAACGAGCGCTTATTAAAGTGGTTGCGCCTGCAAATAGCGCAGTCCAGTGTCGATGTGCGGCTCAATACGCTCGCCAGTGTCGATACACTCAGGCAACTTGGCGTGGACGAAGTGATTGTCGCCACCGGTGCCCAGCGCACAATGCCGGATATTCCCGGCGCGCAGCGGGATTTTGTTTTCAGTGGCGACGAAATGCGCGCTCTGGTAATGGCGGAAGACAATCCGCAGTTGCAGCGGAAAACCTCCGCCTTTACCCGCCTGCTAGTCACTGTCGCCGCCAAAACGGGTATTAGCAGTATGCCGATTTTGGTGCGACTGGCATCCCGTATCTGGTTGCCCCTGGGTAAACGTATCACTATTATTGGGGCTGAACTGGTGGGTCTGGAGTTAGCTGAGTTTCTGGCCGAAAGAGGTCGTCAAGTTACGGTCATAGACAGTTCGCCAGAAGCGGGCAAGGGGTTGTTTCTTGTGCGTAGAATGCGCCTGCTGGATGAGCTTGGCCACCTAAATGTCACGCTGATAAAAAACGCGGGAGAAATTGAGATTGGCGAGGGACGGGTCAGTTATATCAACACCCTGGGCCAGCAACGAAGTATCGATACCGACCATGTGATCGTGGCAAGGGGTGCTAGCGGGAATACGATACTGGCTGAGCAATTAGAGGACGCCGGGTTTACAACGCACACAATCGGCGACTGTAATGGCGTTTCCTATATCGAGGGTGCGATAGAGGCCGCAGCTGAACTTGCGGCGAGTCTGGATTGAGCTAAATAATTGAGCCAGGTCACATTCCTTTTGCCTGAGTGATGTATCGAACATCCCACTGTCCGCTGTAGAGGCTATACTCGTTGCTCACAAATACAAAAGGTGAGTGACTATGGCCAAGGCAGCTGAATACGGGTTGGGTCCCAATATTTTTCCCCGGGGCTGGTTTATTGTCGCCGAGAGTAAGGAACTGGATGCCGGCCCCATGGCCGTGCGATTCTTCGGTGAAGACTTAGCGCTTTATCGGGGCGAGAGCGGCAAGCCGGTGCTACTGGATGCCTACTGCTCGCACATGGGCACGCACTTGACTGCCAGTACCTCTGCAATGATTGTTAAAAATGGGCTGCAGATAGAAGGTGACTCTATACGCTGCCCCTATCACGGGTGGCGTTACAACTCCGAGGGTGATGTCGACGATATTCCGTATCACGATGGCCCCTGTCCCAAATCGGCTTCTATTCGATCCTATCCGGTGGTAGACAACATGGGTTGTGTGATGGCCTGGTACGATCCCGATGGTCGCGATCCCGATTATGAGGTGCCGTGTCTTCCCGAGTGGGATAATCCCCGCTGGGTGCAGTGGGAGCTGGATCATCTGGGAGAGCTGGCCATACACCCACAGGAAATTCTGGACAATATGGCCGATGTGCGCCACCTCGGTCCCACCCATGGCGCCCCCAGCGAATATTTCGAGAACGAGTTTAAGGACCACATCTGTATTCAACGCCAGGGTGGACCGATGCAGCTCTACGATACGTATTTGTACACTTCTACCTGGTATACGGGCCCCGGGCTGCTGCTCTCGAAGCAGGTGTTCGCGGGGAATACCATGTACGAATTAATTGCCAATACGCCGGTGGACGATGGCATCAGCAAAGCATGGCACGGCGTTCTTTTTTGTGGCAGTGAGGATGTCGCGACAGCACAAGACCGCGAGGCGGGCAAAGCGGCCCAGGCCGGCGCCCTTGAAGCATTCGGTGCAGATTTCAATATCTGGGCAAATAAACGCCCGGCGCTGAAAATCATGCAGTTGAAAACGGATGGACCATTTCGCACAAACCGCAAGTGGTACTCACAATTTTATGCGGCGCCTGAAGATGTAGAAGCCATCCGCGCTGAAGTTAATGGCATCCATCATACGCTGCAAATGGCGACCCCCGCTGACTCCGGTCACAACATTGATGAGGGGCTGCCGTTTTAGGAATCAACTCTCATTACCAATAGTAGTGCTGAGTGGAGACGGGGGGCTTTGCTCCCTTTTTTATAGATGGGAATTTGCGATGAGTGATGAAATTTTGTTAGAGGTGAGCGACGGTGTTGCCGTTATCACCTTCAACCGGCCCGATGCCATGAATACCTTTACCGCAGGCATGATGGACCGTTTGGGTGAGGCCTACCGACGATGTGATGAGGACGACGCGGTGAAGGTTGTCGTGCTCACCGGCGCAGGCAAGGCCTTCTGCGCCGGTGCGGACATGTCCGGTGGCGGTGATACCTTTGATACACAGGGCGAGATGAACTTTAGTTCCTGTCCCCTGAGTTTCCAGGCCTGGGATGTGCGCAAGCCTGTCATCGCAGCACTTAATGGCCATGCCATAGGAGTCGGCATGGGTATCGCCATACAAGCAGATATCCGCGTATTGGCGGAAGAGGGCAAGTACGGTTTTCTACAAAACCGGCGTGGTGTTGTGGCTGACTTTGCAGTTGAATATGTACTGCCAAAAATAGTAGGCATGGAGCGTGCATTTGAACTGGTGGTCAGGGCCTTACGCTTGACCGGTAAAGAAGCGCTGGAGTGGGGGCTGGGCAGTCGCTGTGTGCCCGCCGATCAGGTGCTGGAAACCGCGCTGGAAATAGCGCGGGATATGGCAGTGAATTGCTCGCCACTGGTCATGGGCATCCACAAACGCCTGATGTGGAAGGGGCAGAATATGCAGCGCGACGATTTTGTTGCGCTGGAAACAAAAATGCTACACCACACAATGGGGCGAGCTGATGCTGTGGAGGGTGGCATGGCTTACGTTGAACGCCGCGACCCGAGGTGGAGCTCCAGTGTTACTCAGGAATGGCCTGAAGAGCTTAATTGAGTCGGAAAGGTCCAGTTGGATCGCTTTAAATACATGGAAGAAACTGCATGAAAATTGATACATCGTTATTGTTTGACCCGGTCAAAGTATCTGAGATGGCCGGCGAATTGGAGGAGGCGGGTTTTGACGGTGCCTACAGTTTTGAGGGGCAAAGCGACCCCTTTATCACCATTGCTGCTGCCGCCATGAAGACAAAAAAAATGGACTTGATGACGTCCATTGCCGTCGCCTTTGCCCGCAATCCCATGAGTCTGGCATACCTGGGGAATGATTTGCAGATGCTATCCGGGGGCCGTTTTATTCTGGGGCTGGGCACACAGGTTAAGTCTCATGTGGAGCATCGATTCAGTATGCCCTGGGGAAAACCCGTGACGCGCATGCGTGAAATGGTATTGGCAATCAAGGAGATCTGGCGCTGTTGGGAGACGGGGGGCAAGCTTAAGTTTGAGGGTGAGTACTATCACCATACTCTAATGAACCCAACTTTTAGTCCTGGGGCCAATCCCCACGGCGCACCGGAAATTTTTCTGGCCGGTGTCGGCCCCAACATGACGGCCTGTGCGGGCGAAGTTGCCGATGGCTATTTTGTCCATCCCTTCCACAGTGCCAGATCGTTTGATGAATTGTCCCTGCCCAATGTGCAACGAGGCCTGGATAAGGCGGGCAAATCCCTGGGGGAATTTACTATTTCCGGCCAGTTGATAACGGCTACGGGTTTAGACGATGAACAATTGCAAACGGCCATTGGTTCTGCCCGCGGTCAGATAGCATTTTACGGTTCAACACCCGCCTATAGGCCTGTGCTGGAAGTCCACGGCTGGGAGGGGATGCAGCAGGAGTGGAGCAAGTTGGCCAGGGCTGGCAAGTGGGCGGAGATGACGGCATTGGTGACGGATGAAATACTGGAAACATTTGCGCTGGTAGGCACTCCCGAAGAAGTCGCCACAAAGATGAAAGCGCGCTGCGGGGGTAAGATGGATCGTGTCAGCCCGGTTGTTTACCAGCCCGACACACAATTGATAAAAACGCTCTTGCAGGCGCTGAAAAATAAATTCTAAGCAATGGTTCAGCCAAGCAGTGGCTTGGCAACCTGTAATACGGCCTTAAAGCACTTGGGATTGCCGGCAACAATATTGCCGGATTCCAGGAAGTTTTCCGAGCTGTCGATATCCGCCACAAGGCCGCCAGCCTCACGGATAAGAAGAGCGCCCGCGGCCATGTCCCAGCTGGAAAGGCCAATTTGCCAGAAGGCATCCAGGCGACCCGCTGCCACGTAGGCAAGGTCCAGTGAGGCGGCACCGGCGCGGCGGATACCTGCACACTGACCGGCCAGGGCTTCCAGTGTTTTGCCGTAGGCCCCCAACTTATCGTCACAGTGATCCTTGTAGGGAATGCCGGTGCCCAGCAGTGCGCCGTCCAGACCATTCAATTTGCTGACCCGGATCCGGCGGCCGTTCAGTTGCGCGCCGCGGCCCCGCGAGGCGGTAAATTCCTCGCGCCGCACCGGGTCCAGAACAATCGCATGCTCCAGTTTTCCGCGGTACAGGCAGGCGATGGAAATGGCATAGTGAGGGATGCCGCGTACAAAGTTGGTAGTGCCGTCCAGTGGGTCGATTATCCACTTATATTCAGCGTCCTCACTGCCAGTCAGCCCGGATTCTTCTCCCAGGATCGCGTGATCAGGGTAGGCCTTTTGCAGGTGGTAGATGATCTCCTGCTCGGCGTTGATGTCCACCTCGGAAACAAAATCGTTCACACCCTTCTCCAAAACCTCGATGCGCTCCAGATCATCGGACGCGCGCACGATATTCTCTCCTACCTTGCGGGCGGCCCGCAGCGCGATATTGATCATCGGTTCCATAATAGTGTCCTGAGGGTTTGGCGTGGCGCGCGATTATAGCAGCCCAATTACAGGATATCACTGCAAAATCTGCTAGAATTACGCGCCATTTCAAATACATAGGTCGGTAAGCTAGCCCATGAAGCTGGATAATATTCGTATCGTACTGGTGCACACCAGCCACCCCGGTAACATTGGCGGTGTCGCGAGGGCCATGAAAAACATGGGTATCGGTAAACTGTACCTGGTCGCACCCAGACAATACCCCGACGAGCAGGCTAACTGGCGCGCCGCCTCAGCCGGAGATGTATTGGACCGTGCCGTGGTGACGCAGACACTGGAGGAGGCTATCGCCGATTGCCAGTTTGTTGTGGGCACAAGCGCCAGGGGGAGGCGCATACCCTGGCCACTTCTGGACCCCAGGGAGTGTGCCCAGCGTATGGGGGTTGCCTCGGGGCACGGAGAGGTGGCGGTCATTTTCGGTCGCGAGGATCGCGGCCTGACTAACGATGAGCTGAAGTTGTGTAACCTGCACCTGAATATCCCCACGGATGATGCCTACAGCTCACTCAATCTCGCCATGGCGGTGCAAATTGTCTGTTACGAACTGCGTATGCTGATGGTGTCTTCAGAGTTGCCGGCTGATGAGCATCAGCAATGGGACACACCGTTTTCCTCAAGTGAGAATATGGAGCGTTTCTATGTTCATCTGGAGGAGACCCTGGTGGATATCGAGTTTCTGGACCCCGCTGCGCCGCGCCAGTTAATGTCGCGACTGCGGCGGCTTTACAGCCGGGTGCGACTGGATGAAATGGAGCTGAATATCCTCAGGGGCATCCTCACCCAGACCCGGAAATGGGTCGCAAAGGCGCGTAAACCCTAGCGTGTAGCGGAATCGGGGCTTCGTGACTAATACTTGACTGAATTAGTTGGTTATTGCATAATTGCGACCTCGATACGAGGGTAGAATTATGCGCCTGACAACCAAGGGACGATACGCTGTTACAGCCATGCTCGATCTCGCGCTGCATGCTGAGTCGGGGCCTGTGAGCCTTGCTGATATTTCCGGGCGACAGGACATTTCACTGTCCTACCTGGAGCAACTTTTCGCTAAACTGCGCCGACAGGATCTGGTGTCCAGTGTGCGCGGTCCCGGTGGCGGCTATCGCCTCAGTCGCGAGCACAACAATATTTTCGTCGCCCAGATTATCGATGCGGTAAATGAGTCAGTCGATGCCACTGGGTGCAAGGGCAATAGCGATTGCCAGCATGGAGAGGTCTGCCTCACCCACCATTTATGGTGTGGGTTGAGCGAGCAAATACACACTTTTCTCAGTCAGATCAGCCTCGCTAACCTGGTGGCGCGAGAAGAGGTGCAATATATAAGTGCGCGCCAGGAGAAGCGCTCGGCGTCCCTATTACTGAAAGAGGTCTGAATCCTCTTTTTTAAAGAATTTGTTAGTTTTGGAGCTGTAACAATGCAAAAACCGATTTACTTCGATTTTTTCGCGACCACACCGGTAGACCCCCGGGTGGCGGAAAAGATGATGGACTGTCTCACCATGGAGGGCAACTTCGGCAACGCCGCCTCTCGCTCTCACCTGTACGGCTGGAAAGCGGAGGAGGCCATCGAAAATGCCCGCCGCCAGGTCGCCGACCTGATCAACGCCGACCCGCGGGAAATAGTCTGGACTTCGGGCGCCACCGAATCGGATAACCTGGCATTAAAAGGTGTCGCCCATTTCTACCAGAAAAGGGGCAAGCACATTATCACGTCGAAAATTGAGCATAAGGCTGTTCTGGACAGCTGCCGGCAACTGGAGCGAGAAGGCTTTGACGTGACCTATCTCGATCCCGGCAGCAATGGCCTGACCACGCCTGAGGCGGTGGCCAATGCCCTGCGCGAGGACACCATACTGGTGAGCATCATGCATGCCAATAACGAGATCGGCATCGTCAATGATATTGCCGGCATCGGAGAAGTTACACGCAACGCCGGTGTTCTTTTCCATGTGGACGCCGCCCAGAGTGCCGGTAAAGTCCCCATTGATCTCGCTCTGATGAAAGTGGACCTGATGTCATTTTCCGCCCATAAATTCTACGGCCCCAAAGGCATGGGAGCCCTCTATGTACGGCGCAAACCACGGGTTCGTCTGGAAGCCCAGATACACGGTGGCGGGCACGAGCGGGGCATGCGATCGGGCACATTGGCAACCCACCAGATCGTCGGTATGGGCGCGGCGGCAGAGATAGCCGGCGAAGAAATGGCGGGCGAAGCGGTGCGCTTGAAGGCCCTGCGCGAGCGCTTCTGGGAAGGCATCAGTGATATAGAAGAAGTACACATAAACGGCGATCGCGAGGCACGTCTGCCCGGCGCGATGAATGTCAGTATTGCGTTTGTAGAGGGTGAGTCGCTAATCATGTCCCTGAAGGGGTTGGCGGTATCCAGCGGCTCGGCCTGTACATCGGCGAGTCTGGAGCCCTCTTATGTATTGCGAGCCCTGGGTCTGAGTGATGAGCTGGCGCACAGTTCGCTGCGCTTCAGTTTTGGCCGGTTCACCACGGAGCAGGATGTGGACACGGCGGTGGAGCAATTGCGCCATGCGGTCGAGAAATTACGGGAGCTGTCTCCCCTGTGGGATATGTACAAGGACGGGGTTGACCTCGACCAGGTGCAGTGGGCAGCACATTAACAAAATAGTAGTAGCTTAAATCGGGCCGGTAATGGCCGGGAGAGAACAGCATGGCTTATAGCGACAAAGTACTGGATCACTACGAGAATCCACGCAACGTGGGCAAGATGGACGCCAACGATACCAATGTCGGCACCGGAATGGTGGGCGCCCCTGCCTGCGGCGATGTGATGCGTCTGCAAATCAAGGTCAACGATGAAGGTGTTATTGAAGATGCCAAATTCAAAACCTATGGCTGCGGTTCTGCCATCGCCTCCAGCTCGCTGTTAACCGAATGGGTTAAGGGCAAGAACCTGGATGAGGCGGAGATGATTAAAAATTCGGATATCGCAGAAGAGTTGGCCCTGCCACCGGTTAAGATTCACTGCTCGGTTTTGGCGGAAGATGCCATTAAAGCCGCGGTGGAAGACCTGCGTTCCAAGCGTGCAGGGGTGTAAATACAAGCATGGCGATTACTGTTACTGAATCCGCTGCAACTCATGTGGCGGCGCAACTAAGTAGCCGGGGCAAGGGCCTGGGAATACGCTTGGGTGTAAAGACTTCCGGCTGCTCCGGCATGGCCTATGTGCTCGAGTTTGTCGATGTGGAAGAGGGCGAAGACCAGGTGTTCGAAGCACATGGTGTGAAAATTTATGTGGACCCCAAGAGCATGACTTATCTGGACGGAACGGAACTGGATTTCGTCAAGGAAGGGCTCAACGAGGGGCTTCAATTTCGCAACCCCAATGTTGCGGGCGAGTGCGGCTGTGGAGAAAGTTTCACCGTATAAGAGCGGTGTAATGTCGAATGCATGACCACTCCCGATTTCCAACAAAGCTACTTCCAATTATTCAGCCTGCCCAGGCAGTTCGCCCTGGACAATACATTATTGGGCGAGCGCTTTCGGCAGCTGCAGGGGCAGTTGCACCCGGATCGCTTTGCCAGTAAGTCCGCGCACGAGCAGCGCATCGCAGTGCAGTACTCAGCATTTGTTAACCAGGCTTATACGACACTGCGTCGGCCGCTGGACAGGGCTTTTTACCTGTTGCAGCTGGCGGGAATGAGCGCAGAGGAAGTTTCTGCAGAAAAAATAGATGGCGGGTTTCTTATCGAGCAAATGGAGTTGCGGGAAAAGCTGGAATCTATCGCCGACCTGGTCGAGCCAGAAACGGTGTTGGAACATTTGATACTCGAGATAGCCGCTGACATAAAAGCGCATGAGCAGGAGTTTGTGGCGGCCTTTACAGCAGATGACATCAGCGGCGCGGCGAGCGCCTGCGTAAAAATGCAATATCTTGGAAAACTACACCGGGAGGCCGAGCAAATTGAATCCGGCCTGTTGGATTGATCGGTAAAATTTAATGGCACTACTTCAAATTGCAGAGCCGGGACAGTCTCCAGTGCCCCACGAGAACAAACGTGCGGTGGGTATTGACCTGGGGACGACCAATTCCCTGGTTGCCACCATGCGCGATGGGGCCGCCAAAACCCTGGCCGACGCACAGGGCGTTGTAAGCATCTCCTCCGTGGTGAATTACACTGACCCGCAGAGGGTGCGTGTAGGTGTTGAAGCGCAGGCACTGGCCAGCGAACATCCAGCCGATACGCTGGCCTCGATTAAACGCTTTATGGGCAGAGGCAATGAAGATGCCCGGGACGAGGCGCATCGCTCGCACTATGCACTTAACGATGGCGAGCAGGGCATGGTGGGCTTTGAGACATCTTCCGGTGTTGTCAGCCCGGTACAGGCCTCCGCAGAAATCCTCAAGGCACTGCGCAGTCGCGCAGAGCAAACCATGGACGGCACTATCGAAGGGGCGGTGATAACCGTTCCGGCATATTTTGATGAGGCACAACGTCAGGCCACCAAAGACGCAGCAACACTCGCCGGCTTACCCGTTTTGCGACTTCTCAACGAACCCACGGCCGCGGCGGTAGCCTATGGACTTGAGTCGGCGGACGAAGGGCTGATTGCGGTTTATGACCTGGGCGGCGGCACCTTCGATATATCTATTTTGCACCTGCACCGGGATGTATTCGAAGTATTGTCTACCGGGGGTGATACCGCTCTGGGTGGTGATGACTTTGACCGGCTGATAGCCGACTGGGTTTTAACCCAAATCGGGTCGCCAGAGCTGGTTGCCGGCCAGCACAGGACGCTCCTGTCACTGGCTCGCGATGCAAAGGAAGCCCTTTCAGAAAGTGACGACATTCTCATTCCCCTGGGTGAAATCGGAACTGGATTCGATCCATTGAGTTTGTCGCGGACCCAGTTTGACGCTTTGATACTGCCGCTGGTAAAACATACCCTGCGCGCTTGCCGAAGAGCCCTACGCGATGCGCAGCTGGCCCCCGATGCGATCAACAATATTGTACTGGTAGGCGGCTCCACCCGCGTGCCCCTGGTCCGTGCGGCTGTGGCTGAGTTTTTCCAGCGTGAACCCCTGGCGGGTATCGATCCGGACGAAGTGGTTGCCGTAGGCGCGGCGATACAGGCCGACATACTGGTGGGCAATCGTCCCGAGGGGGAGCTGTTACTGCTGGACGTTATTCCCCTGTCCCTTGGCATTGAGACCATGGGCGGCCTGGTGGAGAAAATAGTAGAGCGCAATACCACCATACCGGTGGTAAGAGCCCAGGAATTTACTACCTACAAGGATGGGCAGACCGCCCTGGCGGTTCATATCGTGCAGGGAGAGCGCGAACTGGTCGCCGATTCCCGTTCACTGGCGCGTTTCGAGCTGCGCGGAATTCCCCCTATGGTAGCCGGTGCCGCCCGCATTCTGGTGAGTTTCCAGGTCGATGCCGACGGATTGTTGAGTGTTTCAGCCCGCGAGGAAACAACCGGCGTGCGCAGCAGTATCGTCGTAAAACCATCATTTGGCTTGAGTGACGAGCAGATCAGCGGCATGCTTCAGGCGTCTTTCAGCCACGCGGAAGAAGACAAAAATTCCCGGATTTTGGCCGAGTTGTGTGTCGCTGCAAAGCAGCTTCTGGAGGGGCTGGAAGTGGCATTGGCCGCCGATGGCGATGACTTGCTGAAGCCCGGGGAAATGGACGCATTGAGAGCACAGATGGAAAAAGTTCAAGCCCAGCTGACTGGCGGCAATGTCGAAGCCCTGCGCACAGCGTCGGACCAGTTGGGCCGCGACAGTGAAGCGTTCGCCGCCCGAAGAATGGATAAAAGTATTCGTCAGGCCCTGACCGGGGTATCCCTGGATGATGTCAGCGAGGAGGTGAGCGAGTGACCCGTATAGTTGTATTACCCCAGGAGGCCCTGTGCCCTGAGGGTGCCGTGATTGAAGCCGAGCCGGGGGAGAGCGTTTGCCGGGCACTGCTGCGCAATGACATAGACATTGAGCACGCCTGTGAAATGTCCTGCGCCTGTACCACCTGCCATATCATCGTGCGCGAGGGCTATGCATCCCTGGAGGAGGCCGACGAGCTGGAGGATGATTATCTGGATATGGCCTGGGGTCTGGAGCCCGATTCTCGACTCAGTTGCCAGGCCATCGTGGCGGATGAAGACCTGGTCGTTGAAATTCCACGTTACACCATCAACATGGTATCGGAGGCACATTGATGCAGTGGGCAGATGTAACAGATATAGCGATTGAACTCTTTGAATCGCACCCGGATATTGACCCCCTGACGGTCAATTTCGTCGATTTACGACAGTGGATACTGGCTCTGCCAGAGTTTGAGGGCCACCCTGACCACTGCGGCGAAAAGCTGCTTGAGGCTATTCAGGCGGCCTGGATAGATGAGCTCGACTAGCTAATCCGTGGTGGCCGGCCCTAAGCCACTGATTTAGCGCCACAACGGTACTTTTTATAGCTTCTTAAGGTGAAACCAGCGGCTAAAATCCGTATAATTGCGCGGCTTTTACCGCGTGCCCCTGTGTGCGCCTCATTATCCCGCCAAATGGAGACTTCCCATGGCTATTGAACGTACTTTTTCTATCATCAAGCCCGACGCTGTTGCCAAGAATATCATCGGCAAAATCTACTCCCGTTTTGAGACAAATAGCCTGCGTATTGTCGCCTCAAAAATGGTCAGGCTTACCGACGAAATAGCCGGTGGTTTTTACGCCGAGCACGCTGAGCGTCCCTTCTTCCCCGACCTGATCAGCTTTATGACGTCCGGACCGGTTATGGTCCAGGTACTTGAAGGTGAGGGTGCCGTGGCCAAGAATCGCGAGCTGATGGGCGCCACTAACCCACAAGAAGCAGATGAAGGCACTATCCGCGCTGATTTCGCAGAGTCTATCGATGCCAATGCGGTACACGGTTCTGACTCCCCGGAGTCTGCTGAGCGTGAAATTGCCTACTTTTTTGACGCCGCTGAACTCTGCGACCGTTAAAAACGACGTAACGAAAGAGACAGAATGCCCGTGATGACCACTGAAGCCGTCGAGGAACAGCCCCAAACCCGGGTAAACCTGCTGGGGCTGACACTTGCGCAAATGGAAGGCTTCTTTCTGGACATAGGTGAGAAGAAGTTTCGTGCCCAGCAGGTATTGAAGTGGATCCATCATTCGGGCGTGACTGACATCGGTGAAATGACAAATCTCGGGGTTGCGCTGCGAGAAAAGCTGCTGGGTATTGCCGAGGTGCGCCCGCCGGAAATTGTCTCCCAGCAGGATTCCATCGACGGTACCCGCAAGTGGGTAATTCGGGTCGATGGTGGTGGCATGGTAGAAGCGGTGCTTATTCCCGAGGCGAAACGCGCCACACTGTGCGTTTCCTCCCAGGTAGGCTGCTCACTGGACTGCAGCTTTTGTTCCACCGGAAAGCAGGGCTTCCAGCGCGACCTTACCGCGGCTGAAATTATTGGCCAGGTGTGGCTGGCGATTAAATCCTACGACGCCTTTCAGGCCGGAAATGGTCGCATCGTGAGCAACGTTGTGATGATGGGCATGGGTGAGCCGCTGCTCAATTTCGACAATGTCGTTTCCGCTATGGACCTGATGCTGGAAGACCTGGCCTACGGTCTGTCAAAGCGGCGCGTAACGCTCAGCACTTCTGGCGTGGTTCCGGCACTGGATAAACTGGCAAAGGTCAGCGAAGTGTCACTGGCTGTATCGCTGCATGCGCCCAACGACGCGCTGCGCAATCAACTGGTGCCGATCAACCGCAAGTACCCGATAAAGGTTCTGCTCGAAAGCTGTAGAAATTACATCGCTGCACAACGTGATAAAAAGCGTGTCGTGACGGTAGAATACACCTTGATAGCGGGGGTGAATGATCAAGTAGAACACGCTCGAGAGCTGGCAGAGTTGCTCTCGGATTTCCCCTGTAAGATCAACCTGATACCGTTTAATACCTTCGATCAGTCCGATTATAAGCGCCCCAGCGGCAATGCCGTCTCAAGGTTCTGGCAAGTGCTGGTCGATGCAGGCTATATTGTCACTGTCAGGACCACCCGCGGCGATGATATCAATGCCGCCTGCGGTCAATTGGTGGGGCAAGTTGTGGACCGGACCCGTCGCAGTGAGCGGCACCGCAAGGCTGCGGACTCTCAGATAATTCATGTGGGGTGAATGTGTATTCTCTAGTAGGCAGTAGTATCAAAGCAACAGTTTTGGCAGCCGTGTGTCTGCTGAGCCTGAGTGCCTGTGTCACCAGCACAGAAACTGTTTTTACCGAAGAGGCCTCCCCGGAGAAGACACTGGAGCGGCGCTTATCCCTGGCCCGGCAGTATATTGGTAATGGGAACTGGGAAGACGCCAAGCGCAACTTGCAACTGGCGGTGGAAATTGACCCCAATAGTGCCGAAGTACATGAAGCTTTTGCCCTGGTTTACCAGAGTACCGGCGAGTACGAATTGGCAGAAGAAAGTTATAAAGCTGCAATCAAATTACGGTCCCACTTCTCCAGGGCCAGAAATAACTACGCCGCCTTCTTGTTTTCCCAGGAGCGGTATCAAGAGGCAGAAATACAGCTTGAGTACGTGGTGAAAGACACCTTGTATAGCAGCAGGCCGCAGGCTTTTATAAATTTGGGCTTGTGCCGTTTAAAACTGTTTAATCCCCAGGGCGCCGAGGAGGCTTTTGTCAGGTCGCTGGCAATGAACCCCAAAAATACCATCCCATTACTTGAAGTTGCCCAGCTCCGTTTTGATGCCGATGATGTAAATTCTGCCAATCGTTATTATCAGAGCTACAGACAGAATATTCGCCAGCAGTCACCCCGCGCCCTGTGGCTGGGCATTCGAATCGCCCAGCAGCTGGGTGATCGCAATGCGGAGGGCAGTTATGTACTGGCCTTGAGCAGCTTGCATCCCGATTCACTGGAATACCAGGCTTACTTGCGGGCTATGAACGGTGACGGATGAGGCTGTCGCGGCAACCCAGGGCAGTGTACCACCGGGGGCGATGCTCAAAGCGGCACGGGAAAGCCGGGAACTTACCCAGCGTGAGACCGCAGACAGGTTGAACTGGATGCCAGGCTACGTGGCAATAATAGAACGGGATGACTACTCTGCCTTGCGCCGCCCTTCTTTCGCCCGGGGCTACGTCAAAGCCTTTGGACGATTAGTAGAGTTGGATGAAAAAATACTGATGACAGCGTTTGAATCACTGGAAAACCGGGGCGAAACGGTTGTGGATAAATCGAGCAAGGACACTCACTGGGCTTTTCATCGGCAGAAAACGGGGCTGGGAGTAGTTGTGGGCCTGGGCTCTCTGATTGTACTTATTGCCGCCCTTTGGTGGTGGCAGGGAAACATGTAATGATTTTTGAATCTCCCATCAAGCGCCGTATTACGCGTCAGATCCACATTGGCGATGTGCCGGTAGGTGGTGATGCTCCCATCAGCGTGCAGAGCATGACCAACACCGAGACCTGCGACGTGGCGGCCACCGTGGCCCAGGTTCAGGCAATTGTCGATGCCGGTGCCGATATTGTGCGTATTTCGGTGCCCACCATGGATGCTGCGGAGGCTTTTAGGAAAATTCGTGCCCAGGTGACGGTGCCACTGGTTGCCGATATCCACTTTGACCACAAAATCGCCCTTAAAGTGGCGGAGTATGGGGTTGATTGTCTGCGTATAAACCCGGGAAACATTGGCCGGGATGACAAGGTCAGGGAAGTGATAGACAGCGCCCGGGACAAGGGTATCCCCATTCGGATTGGGGTGAATGCCGGCTCCCTGGGCAAGGAAATACAGCGTAAATACGGTGAACCCACCGCCGAGGCCCTGGTGGAGTCCGCCATGCGCCACGTCGATATTCTCGATAAGTTTGATTATCAGGACTTCAAGGTCAGTGTTAAAGCGTCTGAGATCTATATGGCAGTGGACGCCTACCGTTTACTCTCACAGCAGATTGATCAGCCCCTGCATCTCGGCATCACCGAGGCGGGTGGTCTGCGCGGCGGCACGGTGAAATCCGCTATTGGCATTGGTATGCTGCTGCGCGATGGAATTGGCGATACATTGCGCGTTTCACTAGCCGCAGATCCGGTGGAGGAAGTCAAAGTGGGCTTTGAAATTCTCAAGAGCCTCAAATTGCGCAGTAATGGCATCAACTTTATTGCCTGCCCCAGTTGTTCGCGCCAGAACTTCGATGTAATTGCCACCATGAATGTTCTTGAGCAGCGCCTTGAAGATATTCGCACACCCATGGATGTCGCGGTTATTGGCTGTATTGTCAATGGCCCTGGCGAAGCGAGGGAGGCCGATGTGGGACTCACCGGTGCGACGCCCAGCAATTTGATCTACGTCGATGGGGAGCCCGACCACAAAATTAGCAATGAAAATTTTGTCGATCACCTGGAGCAGGTAATTCGCCAGCGAGCGGCCAGGCTGGAAGAGAGTCGCGCGCTAGAGGAGAACAAGTGAGTAAATATCGCTCGGTTCGGGGAATGGTGGATATTTTTCCCGAAGACTCCCGCCACTGGCAGTTTTTGGAAAATACCGTCGCTGAGACATTGGCCAGTTATGGCTATGGCGAAGTTCGCCTGCCAATTGTTGAATACACCGAGCTGTTTACCCGGGGCATTGGCAAAGCCACCGATATTGTTGAAAAGGAAATGTATACCTTCGACGATCGCAATGCGGAGAGCCTGAGTTTGCGCCCCGAGGGTACGGCGGGCTGTGTGCGCGCCGCGATACAGGCCGGTGTTTTAAATACACCGCAGAGGTACTGGTATGCCGGGCCGATGTTTCGCTACGAACGCCCGCAGAAGGGTAGGCAGCGGCAGTTTCACCAGATAGGAGCGGAGGCTTTCGGTGTTGCCAGCCCCGACATGGATGCCGAATTAATCCTGATGAGTGCCCGATTGTGGCGCCGGCTGGGTATAGCCCAGGGTGTGGAGTTACAGATAAACTCTATCGGCAGCAGTGAAAGCCGGAGCCGATACCGCAGCGCCCTGGTAGAATATTTGAATCAATATGTGGATCAGCTGGATGAAGACAGCCAGCGACGCCTGCAAAGCAACCCACTGCGCATTCTGGACAGTAAAAATGCAGGCACCCAGGCCCTGCTTGAAAATGCGCCGGATATGTCCGAATTTCTGGATGCAGAATCGGCCGATGACTTTTCGATATTGTGTGCTTTACTGACGGCAGCCGGCGTTGCCTACACAGTCAACACACGGCTGGTTCGCGGCCTGGATTATTATAATAAAACTGTTTTTGAGTGGGTGACAACCCGCTTGGGTGCGCAGGGTACCATCTGTGCCGGTGGCCGCTACGACGGCCTTGTGAAGCAGTTGGGCGGCAGGGATACTCCGGGTGTTGGTTTTGCCATGGGCATGGAACGTCTCGTGTTGTTATTGGCAGAGATGGGAAGCATGGATATGTCGTCGGCCCCGGTGGCAGATGTCTATGTTGTGGCTGTGGGTGACGACGCTTATAAGGTGGCCTTATCAACCGTTGAGTCGCTGCGCTCAGAAATGCCAAGGTGCAGGCTTGTTCAGCATACCGGCGGCGGCAGTTTTAAGAGCCAGATGAAAAAGGCCGATAAGAGTGGTGCACAGGTGGCGTTAATCTGGGGCGAAGACGAAGTTTCTGCCGGCACGGTGACCGTTAAACCGATGCGCGTGGAGAAAGAGAGTGGCGAGAGGCTGGCTCAGCAGAGCTGTCTCCTGCCAGAATTACCGGCGGTGCTTAGTGCAGCGCTTACAATCGATTAGAGAGAGTGAGTGAGTAAATAAGAATATGGAAACATATCGTACAGAAGAAGAGCAGGTAGAGGCGATGCGTCGCTGGTGGGATGAAAATGGCCGTTCTACAATCGTCGCAATAGTGTTGGCTTTATCGGCTGGGTTCGGTTGGCAAGCCTGGAAAGACTACAACCAGGAGCGCACCGAAAATGCGTCCTATGTCTACCAGGCCATGTTGGAAAGCCTGAATGGCAGTGCCGCCGATGAAAAGGAGTTTACCGAGGTAATAGACCTGGCCGAGCAGCTTAAGAGCGAATACACCGGTACCAGCTATGCCCAGTTTGCCGCGTTACATCTGGCTAAGCTGGCTGCCAAGAGGAATGACCTGGAAGAGGCCAAAGCCCAGTTACAGTGGGTTTTGGGCAAGGCGCCGGCAAAATCAGACATCGCCGATATCGCCCGCTTACGCCTGGCGAGAGTACTGGCCTCTGCCGGAGACACCGACCAGGCGCTGGCTATTCTGGCCAAAGGTAAGGGCGGTGCCTATGCGGCTTCCTACGCTATTGCCCAGGGCGACGTCTATATGCAGTTGGACCGGCCTGAAGATGCCAGCAATTCTTATGCTGAGGCAAAACTGGCCCTGGCGCGCAGTGCGGTTGACGGGCGTATTCCCACACTGGACCAAAAGATCCAGAGCCTGAGTCCTGTGCCGGCAAGAGAAGTAGAGGCAGAGGCAGCCGCTGTACCCACTGCCGACGCGGCTGTCAAAATTGACGATACCGGTAGCGCAGAACCCACAGAGAATCAGGAAAGCTAAGATGCAAACACCCTATATACCCTGGCGCACACTGGCAACAATCTCTTTGGTGTTGACACTCAGTGCCTGTAGCACAGTCAGTGGCTGGTTTGACCTGGATGATGACGAAGATCTCACGGCACCCGTCGACCTGGTTGATATAGACCAGAGTGTAGAAATCAAAAAATTATGGTCCAGGGGTATTGGTGATGGACAGGGTGAGGGCTACTACAAAATCCAGCCCGCCATTGCCGGTGACACTATTTATGTTGCCTCCGCCGAGGGCGAAGTTGCGGCGATTAATCGCCAGACCGGTAAGCTGTTATGGGAAGTTGAACTGGATATCAGTCTGTCTGGCGGTGTAGGTGTCTATGATAATGCATTAATGGTGGGCAGCAGAGACGGTTCGGTGCTGCAGCTGGATGCCGTTAATGGTTCAGTTAACTGGTCTACCCGGCTCAGCGGTGAGGTTCTGGCACCACCGCAGGGCAATGGCAAGGTGGTTATCGCCCAGAGTTATGAGGGCAGGGTGCAGGGTCTGGACTTCGCTACCGGCGAAAAGCTGTGGACCTTTGACAGCAACGTGCCAGTGCTGACGATTCGTGGTACCAGCACGCCCATCCTCAGCAACAATATGATTTACACAGGCTTTGCCACTGGCCGCGTTCTGGCGCTGGACGCCAACACCGGTGCCATTGCCTGGGAAGTGCGAGTGGCGATTTCCCAGGGCCGCTCCGAGATAGAGCGCATGGTCGATGTTGATGGCACCATGGCCCTGGCTGGCCAGGAATTATATGCCGCCAGCTACCAGGGCCGCCTGGTGGCCATTGATGTCTCTTCGGGGCGCAAATTGTGGCAACAGGATGTGTCGTCCTTCGCCGGTGTTTCACAGGGCTTCGGCAATGTCTATGTGACCGACGAAGACGGTACGGTAACCGCCTACCTGCGTAATGGCCAGGGGGAGCGCTGGTCGCAAACTGCCCTGGGTTATCGCGAATTATCCAGACCTACACCGGTGAGCAGTTATCTGGCTGTGGCTGACTACGAGGGCATTGTGCATTTGATGTCCCAGGTAGACGGCAAGTTTGTAGGCCGGGTAAAAGTTGACGGGGACGGCGCCCGCGCAGACATGCTCAGCAATGGCAACACGCTTTACGTCTACGGCAACAGCGGTAAACTTGTCGCCTACAAAATTACGGCGAAGGACTAGCACTGAATGCTTCCTGTTATCGCCCTGGTGGGGCGTCCCAATGTTGGTAAATCGACACTGTTTAACCAGATTACCCGTAGCCGGGATGCCCTGGTGGCAAATTTTCCGGGTTTAACCCGGGACAGGAAATACGGGGAAGCCAGGATGGATACCCGACCGTTCATCGTAATCGATACCGGTGGTATCAGTGGTGATGAAGAGGGTATCGACACGCAGATGGCAGGGCAGTCACTGTTGGCCATTGAAGAAGCCGATGCGGTGCTGTTTATGGTTGATGCCCGCGAGGGTCTGAACTCCATCGATGAGGCCTTGGCCAGGCACCTGCGCCAGCGCAATAAATCCTTTCACTTGATCATTAATAAGATTGACGGCCTCAACGAGGAAGTCGCCATCGGCGATTTCTACGCGCTGGGCGTAGAGTCCATGCACGCTATCGCCGCTAGCCAAGGCCGCGGTGTGCGCGCAATGATCGAAAAAGTGCTGGAGAGCTTTCCTGAAGTTGAAGCAGAAGAATCGGGTCACCGTGAGCACAGTACCCGCGTGGCGATTGTCGGTAGGCCCAACGTGGGTAAATCCACCCTGGTGAATCGCCTGCTGGGTGAGGAGCGGGTGGTGGTGTATGACGAGCCCGGTACTACCCGGGACAGTATTTACATCGACTTTGAGCGGGAGGGGCAGCCCTACACCATTATCGATACCGCCGGTATTCGTCGGCGCAAAAACATAAAGCTGACGGTGGAAAAATTCTCTATCGTGAAAACCCTGAAAGCTATCGACGATGCTCATGTGGTGGTGCTGATGATAGACGCACATGACGGTATCGTGGACCAGGACCTGCATTTGCTGGGGCATTGCATCGAGGCGGGGCGGGGTCTGGTACTGGCAATTAATAAATGGGATGGGCTGGATTCATACGATAAGGGGCGCATTAAGGTCGAGTTGTCGCGGCGATTACAATTTGCCAGTTATGCGGATACGCATTTTATATCCGCCTTGCACGGCACCGGCGTGGGCCACTTGTATGCCTCTATCGATGCGGCTTACCAGTCCGCAACTAAAAAGCTGAATACCAATGCACTGACCCGCATCCTGGAAGGCGCGGTGTTTGATCATCCGCCCCCCATGATCAACAGCAGGCGAATAAAAATGCGCTATGCCCATGCGGGCGGGAAGAATCCTCCGATCATCGTGATCCACGGTAACCAGACCGGGAAAGTACCCGTCAGCTATCAGCGCTACCTGGAGAAGGTTTTTCGCAGGGAGTTGGATCTGGAGGGCACACCGGTCAAAATTGAGTTCAAGGCCAGTGAGAACCCCTTCACCGAAAAGCGCAACAAGCTCACCGAGCGCCAGATTTCCCGCAAGCGCCGCATCAAGACATTTGCCAATAAAGAAAAGAATGATAAGAATGATAAGAAGGGTAAAAAAGGTAAAAGGCGTTAGGCCTAATGCCGTCAGCTGATCTCGATAGTAGGCAGAATATTGAAGCCTTTGTGGATAGCTTCTACCAGAAGATGCTTGCAGACCCACAACTGGCGCCAATTTTTGTCGATGTTGCGCAGATCGATCTGCGCGAGCACCTGCCCCATATCAAAAATTACTGGTGTAAATTGCTATTGGGCGAAAAGGACTATCAACGCCACACCATGAACATCCATAGGGATTTACACAGTAAACGCAGCCTGCAGGCCCGGGATTTTCAGCGATGGCTGGCCCTGTTCGTAGCGACCGTCGAAGAATCCTTCGCCGGCGAGAGGGGAGAACGAGCCAAAAAAGTGGCCCAAACTATTGCAAAAAACATGGAAGTGGCATTGGAGTAGCCGAATTTATCACTATATTACCCACATTAAGCTATTGATATTACAGATAATAATAAGAATTTTATAAAATCACTTGTTTCAATTTTTGTAGGTGCTATAGTCACATATAACACCATAGCAATAGGGCGAAAAAAATGTTTCTAAAATCGTTTCTAAATTTAAGGAAAAGTGTAGTGGGTCGTGGCAATAGCCGCGTCCTTGTTTATTCATCACTGTTCTTACTGTGTGCCTTAGCCGTATCACTGCCCAGCCGAGCGGATACCCAGCAAGTGGAAGGGTTGGATTTCGAGCGCGTTTTGGTGATGGGGAGTGCGGACGTCGAGATCAGCCAGGGAGAC
>JADFVW010000133.1 GCA_015222725.1 Pseudomonadota bacterium
GATTTGGCAACCATCTCGGCGCCCATAATGGGATGCGCGTGCACGATTCTGAGCTGTTGTTCAGTGAGGTTCTCTGCCTGATCCAGCAGCTCTGGTGGTAGCTGGGTCATACCCACATCGCACATGGCACAACCCACAGCGAGTTTTTCCAGTTCATCCCGGTGCAACCCCAGATGACGCCCGATTATTGCCGCCCACACAGCCATGGATATGCCGTGGTGATAACGGTAGTCGCCGCTCTCTTTCAGGCGCAACAGGGCTGCCACAGCTTCCTGGTTGCGAAACACGCCTTCAATAAGCGGGTTGACGGCTTCCTGTACCGCGCTGATATCACCCCGGAGGCCGTTGCGCAGGGAGTCAAAGACTCTGTCGAGTGTGTCGGCCGCCGTTTCGAAAGAAACCCTGGTGCGCTGGAACTCTTCGCTGAGCTCCAGCCTGTCTTTTGGATTGGGGGCGGTGGGTGCTGCGACCAGGGCAAGAGCCAGTGGGCGTCCCTTGTACTCCGCGTCCACGTACACATGGTCGACGTAATTGGACACATGGATAATTTCGCTGGTATCGCGTACCACGAAGCCCTGCAGGGCAAAGGGAGTTTCCAGCCACGGCCTGTCGAGCTCGGCAATAAACATGCCGGGCTCTAAACTCATGGCTGGGACTTTGACCAGGCGCATTCCACACTCCGTAGGCGTTACTCTTTGCCTACCAAGCTACAGGTTCACAAATTAATGTCGATGGAGCCGGCTGAAAAGTGTGAACCAGGTCGCCGGGCGCGTGGAATTTTGTGATGAACTTCGCAGAAAAAGGCGGCTATTGGGCTACCCAGTTCGCCCCGACCAGTTGTTTACTTCCCGCCAGCACCAGGCCTTCGAATCGCTCCCCCGTCCTGATTTCGCCTACCCCCTCCGGGGTGCCGGTCATGATAATGTCACCGTCCTCCAGGGTGATAAATTCACGCAGCTCCCGCAGGATGGTGTCGGGCTTGTACATCATTAACCTGAAGCCGCCAGACTGGCGCAGCGTGCCATCCACCGTCAGCTGCAAAGACAGGCTGCTCACCTCCTTGGGCAGGGCAACGAAGTCGCTGAACAATGCCGCGCCGTCGAAGGCCTTGGCCCGCTCCCAGGGCAGGCCCTTTTCCTTGAGCCTGGACTGCAGGCCGCGCTTGGTCAGGTCCAGACCGAAGCCAACCGCCGCCAGTTTGCCGCCCTCTATGGCAAAGGCCAGTTCACTTTCGTAGTGTAGACCCTCTCCCGCTATCTGCGAGCGCAGGATGTCACTGATGGCAGAATTGGGTTTGTTGAAAACCACCATCTGGTCCGGAATTTCGTTGCCCAGTTCTTCGATATGGGCGACATAGTTACGGCCAATGCAGACAATTTTCGAGGGGGTGACGCGGCGGCCGTTGACGGTAATGGTTTGCATAGTTATTTCATCGAATAGGGGTTTGACGATAGATCAAGTATACCCGGCAAGTGTACTAAATGTGGTTCAAACTTATTTGATCGCATTTGGAGTTGTTTGGGTGATTACCACGGGCAAGTTATGCAACGGCTGGGTATAGCCTGAACGAAGACTGTTCGGGCAAAGCCGGGCGTTTGTCATCATATGCGCTCTGGGTTATTGACCGGTCTGCGCTGTTGCACTATTAATTGTTCCACACCGCTCGATCAGGGCGACTCACCAATGCAACACAAGGAAGTGGCGCATGAAAAATCACATATCCCTGGGGTCAGTGTTTTTTGGTATTTGGGCGTTATCCAGTGCGGATATAGTCGGCGCATCACCAGCGAGCGAACGATCTGCCGAACCTGAGCCATCAACGTCTGCTTTGATTGAATCCTACCGTGCGGCGAATCCGGGTGTACATAACAGTATGCATGCGATGGCACATCAGCCCAAAAAGCAGAAATCGAGGCAGGCGCTACCTGCTAAAGCCAGATCCGGTGCCGGCAAGCTGCCGCTATCAATGCCCGCCGGGAAAAATAAATAACAACACGACTCATGGAGCTGGAAATGAAAGGACTCATTCGGGCGATATCCCTTGTACTTATTATCACTACACCCCAGGCATTTTCTGAAGATGAAATGCGGGACTTCTATGCCGAGCCGGGAATGAACCCGTTCAAGACATCGGCGGGGCAGGACGTGACGGAACATATTGATCCTTTCACTGGCAATGTTCAGCTCAGCTATGTGGATTTGTCTATTCCCGGTAATGGCGGACTGGATATCAATATTGCCCGCTACTACAACCTGCCCCAGAGTTCGCCCGGTTATGCCAACCCTTTCGGCTATGGCTGGACCATGCATTTTGGCCGCATCACCATAGGTTCTGGTCATGCCAGCCAGCTGTGTGGCACCGCCCTGGTTCCGGGTGGCGATACGCTGGATAACCCGTCGATAGAGATGCCCAGTGGCGGCAGGGAGTTGTTGGTACACAGTTCGGCGCTGAATGATGGCACCTATATAACGAAGTCAAACTGGAAGGCGGAGTGCATCGATCCCACGGATTACACCCGGGGTATAGTGGCGACAGCGCCCGATGGCACGGCCTATTACATGCGTGAATATGTGTTCATGCAGGGTGAAGACGGGCCGGCTGGAGAAGCGGCACCCACGGTAGAGACCTGGCTGACCAACCAGATCGTTGACCCCTACGGCAACACCATCGATTTGACCTACCTCGGTGTCGGCAGTGGTATGAAACTTCTTACCCGCATTGATGCGTCCGACGGGCGGGTGGTGACGCTTGATTATCTTGATGCGAGTAATTTACCTGTAACAGCCGGCAGTGTGAATGCGCGCTTGAGCACCATCAAGGCCAACGGTCAAACCTGGGAGTATCGCTACGCCCCCTTCAGCGGAGGTGCCACTGGCTGGGGCTTTGTTGATCACTACGAATTGACGGAGGTGCTGCGCCCGGACGGCAGCAGTTGGAATTACGAATACGGTTCGGACGTCACGGAACCTGAATACCAGCGGCTGACCAGGGTGACTTATCCCGCTGGTGGCGAGATCAATTACAGCTACCAGAGGATCCGGCCTTATTTGCCCAATCCGGATTTCTCCATTTACGCCATACAGGCCAAGACACAAACCAACCCGGGCCGCCCCGTGGGCAGCTGGACCTATGAATTTTATCCGGGGGCTGTGGATTTCGCCGACCTGGGTGTGCAGCCGGTGGCGGAGAATGCCGGAAGATTGGCGGATTTCACCCGAATCACAACGCCGGCGGGGGTGGAGCACATTTATCATGTGGGCTATTGGGCGCTGGTTGGAACACACGATATTTTGTGGGAAATGGGGCTTAAAATCAGGCACCAGTATCTCGCGGTTGATCCCGCGAATGGTTCTTTGAGTGCCGTGCGTTCGGTCAGCAATTCGTGGTCTTTCAGGGCGATCTCCGACGAGGTTTATCGCGGGGGAATATTGTCTGAGCTGTGGGACTCCAGAGTCTATACAGCGCAACTCGCCAGTCAAACTATGGTGCTGGATGGTTATGGTTACACCACCCAATACACTGACTACGATGATTTCGGTAATCCCGGAACCACCACGCAGTACAGCATCTATCCCACTGAAAATGGCGATCGGATCACCGATGTCTCCTACCGTAACGATATCGCCGGTTGGTTTATCGGTCTGCCTGAAACCGAATCGACCAGCCAGGACGGAGCCGTTACCGGCACAGTAGCGCGCACCTATAATGAAATGGGGCGCTTGCAAAGTGAAGATCGATTCGGGGTGACGACGCTCTACGCCTACCACCCGCAGGGCGACCTTGCGGCAGTTACCGACGCCAGAGGTTCTACCACTAATTACAGCAACTATTATCGCGGCACGGCGCAGTTGGAGGAGCTGCCGGATGGCAGTCAGCGCAGCAGTGTGGTTAGTAACTCGGGCTCCGTGGCCTCCAGGACGACCGGTACCGGCAACACGACATCGTTTACCTACGAC
>JADFVW010000134.1 GCA_015222725.1 Pseudomonadota bacterium
CTCAAGCCGGCGGCGATTCACCCGGGTGTGACCGGGTGAATCGCCGGCTCAGGCGTCTTCCAGCGCCGGAATCAACTGTAAAGAATGGGCTGTAATGAATGGTCGGATATATCATGTAATAGGTCAAAAATATAATGCCCCATGATGGTTAGAGCACTAGGGTGTCGTTTTATAGGTTTTTTTACCCGGGTTCATTCTGAAATACTTTTCTGCCGCGACCGCTTCCTCGCATACTGGCAACCCCCAGAACATCCCTGCGCTCGTGCCCCCGGCGGTTCTCTGGCCGTAGTTTCTGTTATAACTTTCACAGTAGTCCCGGTCCCTTCGCCGTTTAGTGATGCAGTCCTCGATCGCCTTTTCCTTGTGGGGGGCAATTTGTTCCTGTCGCTGCCTCTGGCACTCCACCATGAGTTCCTCGGCAGCTGCGCGGGTAATTTCCCCGGCAAAGCCAGATCCGCTAAGCATTAACAAGGCGACGCCACATACAATTCGGTAATTTAGCCTGATCATAAAACCTCTCACCGCTGTCCTTTAATAGACTCAGTACAGGATAGCCCATTACCCCGCGAATAGGGTAAACCGCCCGGGTGCGCCATATTGGGCTCAAAGGCCCCATAGTGTGTTGCAGTACCTCTGTATTTGGCCTATCATTAACTATAGCTAACAAATGTAAGGGGCGCTAGTTATGCTTGATGAACAGGATCTACGCACTCTGCAGGAGGCGGGTATCAACAATATTGAAATGCTAGCCTCGGCGGCGGCGGCTTTCCTCCGTGAACACCCGATTTATACCGCGCAGCCTATGCCCAATGCCTTGTCAGAGCAAGAAGAGGCCTTCTTGCGCCAAGGAGGCGCCGCCGGGGTAGGGGGCTACAATAAGCGCAGTGCCGCAGAGAATGTGGCCATCATTGCCGGAGAATATGCCCAGATGGTGGCTACCTCCCATAGCCAGCGGGACGCCGCCAAGCGCCTGGGTGTGAGCACCAGCCGCATTCGACAACGGCTTGATAGCGGTTCGCTCTACGCAGTAGATGGGCCAGCGGGTCGGGTCTGTCCACAGTTTCAGTTTGTTGATCATGGTACTTTATCTGGACTGGAAGCAGTGCTTGGGGTGATGAATAAAGACGCCCACCCGGTTGTGGTGCAAAGGTTCTTTTTAACGGTCAGCCCGGATCTGGAATCAGATACCTTGGGGTGTGCCCTTAGTCCGCGGGACTGGTTGCTGACAGGGCATTCACCGGAACCGGTCAAACTGTTGGCTCTGGAACTTTAATGCCAAAATTCCCCGAGCCGCCAGGTATTGAAGCTTTACACCAAATTCCCGTTGAAACCCAAGAGCTGCCGGCCGGCACCACTGTTGCGCGTATTTTCTTTGCCGCCGGAGACAATCCCACCACATGGGATATATTTAGATACTACGGTCCATCCGCCAGTCGCTTTGACCATCACTTGTTGGATGGCAATGGACTTCCCCAGGTTCAGGGCAGGGGAGTCATGTATCTAGCGGCTGGCAACAAGTCGATCCCAACCTGTTTGGCCGAAGTTTTTCAGGCGACGCGGATTATTGACCGCTATTCGCGCGATCCTATCCTCGTTGGATTTGAGCTGGCAAAATCGCTTACGTTTTTAGATCTTCGTGGGACCTTTGCTACGGTCGTTGGAGCCTCCATGGCCATTCACTCAGGGCCAAGGCCGCGGGCAAGACGCTGGGCTCAGCAGTTCTACGAGGCATATCCGGAAGTGGACGGTATCCTCTACTACTCATCAATGTATGGTAATGCGCCTGCGGTCGCGCTTTTTGAGCGAGGGCAACGGGCGCTTCCCAGGCGACCGATATTCCACCGTGAACTGAAAGACCCAGTCCTTGCTAGTATCTTGACCGAAACGGCGAAAAAAATTCGCTACGAATTAATCTAGAGTGTCGGAGGGTGCTCTGGGTAGTTACTTAGGTTCCACTCAAATGTAACATCGTGCTCTTCGGGTAACAAAGGGACATTATGAGAAGCACTGTGTATCACGCAGATGACCTGGCGGGGTCCGCTATTCGACGGATTGAGCCTTCCACCAGGCCTGAAACATGAGTACCGACCACATGAGCTCAGAGTGGTTGGCCCAGCCATACAGATGTTGATGCCAGGCGTCCCGGATACTTTGCGGGTCGAAAATGCCCTGTTCTGTCAGTGCCTGCTCTGA
Organism: Pseudomonadota bacterium; assembly: GCA_015222725.1. Classification (GTDB taxonomy): domain Bacteria; phylum Pseudomonadota; class Gammaproteobacteria; order Pseudomonadales; family Halieaceae; genus JBALVT01. The sequence goes on from JADFVW010000134.1 coordinate 2,194, forward strand.
AATCAGGTCTTCGACCCAATCTCTCAGGGGACCTACAAGCCACTCTTTTACCGGAACGCTAAAGCCCCGTTTTGGCCGATCGACCAAATTGCGCGGTACATATCGCATCAACAGGTCTCTTAGTACGCGCTTACCCGTACGGCCATCAAACAGATACTCACGCGGCAGTGACCAGGCCAGTTCCAGAACCTCGGTATCCAGCAGCGGCGCTCGCGCCTCCAGACCCACCGCCATACTCGCACGGTCAACCTTGACCAGAATATCGTCCGGCAGGTAGCCGGTGAAATCATAATGGAGCATGGCGAACAGCGGATCTTGCACGTTGGCCCAACCGGAGGGGTCAGACAATGGCGTCACTGGATCAACGGCGCCAGGTACAAACTGGTCCACAGCCAGGCAGCTGGTGAATTTATTGGCCAGGATCTGCTGTGGCGACCCGGCTGTCCAATTACACGAGCGCTGGCTGATTTTCCCCATCTTGCGCGTCCAGCGAGGTACTGTTTTCCCTTGATCGGCGTATTTTTTCGCCCAGCGCCAACTGCCTGTGCCGAGCGCGCTCGTTACCGATCCCATGGCATTCCTGGCGGGCCGGGGGATACGTTGTAGATGCTGCCAGTGCTTCAGGCAGTTCTTGTAGCGCCGGTAGCCGGCCATCTGCTCGTCACCGCCATCTCCTGTCAGCACCACCTTGACCTGCTCGCGTGCCAGCTTACTGACAAGATAGGTGGGTATTTGAGAAGAGTCCGCGAAGGGTTCATCATACATTTGCGGTAAATGCTCGACGACGTCCAGCGCCTGGTCAGGCGTTACATAGATCTCGTGGTGCTCTGTTTTCAAATGCCTGGCGACGGCAGAGGCATACTCGGCCTCGTTGTATTTCTCTTCCCAGAAGCCAATACTGAATGTCTTTACAGGCCTGTCTGATATTTGCTGCATCAGGGCCACAATCATCGAAGAATCGATACCGCCGGACAGCAGCGCCCCCAGTTCTACGTCAGCCACCATCCTGTCTTCGACCGCACGCTTAAGCACTACATCCAGCTGATTGATCGCGTCCTCGTAACTTCCTGTGAACCTGTTGCGCTCGCCACGTTCACACACCTCCCTGGCAGACCAGAACCGGGCCGGTTGGGCGCCCCACGGTTTACAGTTCTGTGGAATCTTTAACAGGCTTCCTGGCGGAAGTTTGCGCACCTGTTGATAGATGGAGTGTGGTTGGGACACCCAGCCATACTGCATATACTGCCCCAGGGCATCACGATCCAGGTCACTGTCAAAATCCGGGTGCTTGCGTAATGCCTTCAGCTCCGAACCAAACAGGAAGCTGTTGCCGCACCAGCCATAGTAGAGGGGCTTCTTGCCAACCCGGTCGCGTGCCAGCCACAGGCAGCGTTCTTCCCTGTCCCACAGTGCCAGCGCGAACATGCCTTCGAATTTACTGACGGCCTTTTCCACACCCAGGTGCTGCACCGCCGCCAGAATCACTTCGGTGTCGGAGTGCCCCTGAAAAGGGTAGCCCGACAGCCCGGGCTCCTGCCGCAGTCTGGGGAAATTATACACCTCACCGTTGAAAGACAGCACGTAGCGGCCAGATGCCGACTCCATGGGCTGGGCTCCAGCCTTTGACAAATCGATGATTGACAGGCGGCGA
>JADFVW010000135.1 GCA_015222725.1 Pseudomonadota bacterium
CATCGAGATATATGTGCTGCCATTGACCCATTTCGACATCAAAATCTGCCTTTATTCCCAGGGTGGACTGGCTGTTGGGGAACTGCAGGGATATATCCTGAAACCCGGGAATCCCAATCAGGTAATCTCCGCTCGCGGGATTGGCGGGATAAAACCCCAGTATGGAAAATACATACCAGGCAGACAGCACGCCCGCATCATCATTGCCTGGAATACCTGCCGGCACATTTGAGAAATTATCGCGGCGCTGATTTTGTATAATCGACTGCATCATACTTTGGCGATCCTCGTCCATGCCCAATAGATAGGGGTAGGCCATATTCGGTTCGTTCCACAGGGTAAAGTGATTGTTGTCGAAAATAAAAGCCAACTGGTCGGTGTAGGCTTTGGTGGAGCCGAAGAGTTCAAGCAGGCCCTCTGTGTCGTGGGGCACCATGAAAGTGTATTGATAGGCGCTGCCTTCCACAAAACCCGGGCCGCCATGGTTTTTAACGACCAGGCTTACCCACCAGGAGTCTTCCATCGTAGCGGGGTCAAAGTTAGTCAGCCACTTGCCATTCTTTCGTTTGGGACGAACCGTACCCGTCTTGCCATCAAACAATGTGCGCCAGCGCAGGGATTGGGCGTGCAGTAAAGCAGCTTCCTCCAGTTTACCAATACTTTCTGCAAATTGAGCGAGTGCCCAATCGTTATAGGCGTATTCCAGTGTTGTTGAAACCGAGCCCCAAACGTCGTCGGTTTTTTCGGGGATAAACCCTTTTTCCCAATAGGAAGCGTTACCCGGCCGCCAGTCGCTTGTGACATCTGTGGCACTTTTATACAGAGTGGCAAATAGCTTCTCGGGCTCCTGGAATTTAAAGCCCTTAACAATGCCCTCTGCCAGGACACTTTGAGCAGGGTCGCCCACCATAATATTAGTCTCTGACCCATACAACTCCCAGCGCGGGGGATGTCCTGCGCTCAGGGACATGTCTTCGAGTGTGTATAACATCGCCTGTTGCTGTTCCCGGTAGAACAGGCTAAGCAGGGCGTGTACGTTTCGGTAGGAGTCCCAGAGAGAGAACAAGCCGTATCTTGGATAGTTTTCGTTGTTGCCGATGCCTTTTCCTGCCGACTGGTACAGCGGGTAGTCGCCGTTTGTATCGCTGACGATATTCGGATGTAGCAATGCATGATAGAGCGCTGTGTAGAAGACAGTCTTCCGCTCACCTTTATCCGGGTCGTTTACACGTATTTTTCCAAGCTGCGTTTCCCATTGCTGAATGTTTGCTGCCAAAATGGTTTCGAAGGAATTATCGCCGACTTCACTCTCGAGATTTTTCGCTGCATTTTCCATACTGACATAGGAAATTCCGATGGCTGCGGTTACAGTGCCTGCGCCGGTAAATTCAAACCATGCGCCGACATCGCCACTGGCCTCAGTGTTTTGATTGATGTCGTCACCGTTGTCTTGCCAGGTACCCGATGCGCCGGCTGGCGACAGTAGTTTGATCGAAAAATAAACCTTCTGCTCATTGCCCGATGAACAAAAATTACCCGTCTGGGACCAGCCACCATACTCCTGCGGCCCCAACTTCTTGATGTAACCCGCATGGCTCATCCAGCTCAGGTTTTTGCTGGCGTCCAGCAGAACATAGTTTTTCCCCTTGCTGTGAAACTGGAATTTATACAGGGCTACGCGCTGTGTGGTGGTAGCTTCAACAGAGGCGTTAGCCTGCTCGAGAAACACGGAATAGTATCCCGCGCGCGCCACTTCCTCGCTGTAACTACTGGCGTAGTTACCAGGCGCCAGGGCCTGTGAGCTCACTGCGATAACCGGTGCTCCGAGTTCGTTGCAGGCCACGCCGCTGAGGTGGGTTTGACCAAAACCGTCTATTTTGGGCTTGCCGTAGGCGTATCCCGCAGGCGCAATAGTGTTGCCCACCAGGTAATCCAGCTGCGAGGTGTAAGTTGTATGGGGGCTGGCGGATACCATTCCCCATGGGCTGACAGCGCCAGGATAGGTATAGCCTTCACCCGCCGTGCCAATAAACGGATTGACATAGCGGGCGACCCCAGTGCTGCTGTAGAGTGCGTTAACGTCGGCGTGGCTGTTACCGCTGTGGGCCGAAAGCGTCGACAGAGAGAGTATCAGCAGGGCTATTTGTTTCCTCATGCTTGCCCCTCAGGCCGAAGGCCTGGTTTGTATGTCCTTGCCCAGACTTACCCTCAAACCCAGAGCCAGGGGCGCGAGAGCCCAGGGCAGATTAAACAAAAGGTAGTAAACCATATTCGGAGGAGGGTGATCCCCCAAAAAGGTCTGGGTAAAGTAGAAAAACATATTTGTCGTTCCAGCCCCGGCGTAAATCAGGCCCAGTGGTCGAACCCACCAACGCAGGCGTATCAGGCCTACAACAATAAACAGAAGTGCAGGCGCCTGGAAAAAACCATCAAACAGACAGGCCGCAATAAGGTTAGGCGGGGGGTTGAGGTGTGCGGGTTCCTCGGCAATCGCCCAGCCGTGAAGCGCTCGCAGGGGCGGCCAGGGGCTGTCTGGAGAGACGGGTATGCCAAGACCCTCGGGCAGGCTGAAGAGAAAACCATAGGCAATGGATACCGAAAAAAATGCAATAAAGAGGAGGTCTAGGGGCCGTTTATGCACTGGTTTCATTGCCTTTACCCCTGCTCGCCAGAAAAGCAGTCGGGCAAATGAGCCCATGCCTGTGGCATTGCAGTAGACCAGTCCGGATTCTTTGGCGGCATGTTGAACTCTGCTGGCGGGCGCCACTGCATGGCCTTTAAGGTTTCACCAATGGCCTTCATGTTTAAAAAATCGAGGCTGTAGCAAAATAGTCCGTCGCCCGCATAGTATAAAGTGGACAGGCCGGGGACAGACCAGTCACTGCCATCTTCCTTTGTTCCCATAAGCTGATCCCACTGGCTGACAATTCGGTGACCGTCGACCATAATCCAGCGTTCGGGACTGGACCAGCCGTATGCCGTTAAGCCGGCCATGGAGTTGACAAAAAATTCCCGGATGCCCTCGCGAGTTTCCCAGCGTCCCCAGGCGGGATCAATATACACTGCATCCTCGGTAAAAAAGTCGGCCAACCGGTCCCAGCCGTGAATCCCCGCATCAATATCGTCGCGCATTTTAATAAAGTGCTGATAGGCTTCTCGCGCCTCATCCTCTATTTCTTGCTTTAGTATTGTTGGCATGGCTTATCTCCAGTGCTCACAGTGGTGTGACCGGTACGGCTATGGATGGCGATTCCGTGCCACCGTCAATCTGGATGACCTTGCCCGTTACCCAGGATGAGGCAGGAGAGGCAAGAAACAGAGCTGCCGCGGCAATGTCTTCTGGCTCGCCGGCCCGTCGCATGGGCGTATTGCGCATGAACATGTCGCGTAGATTGTCGTCATTTAAAACGACCTCCAGAGATTCAGTGGCCACACCTCCTACCGATAGTGCGTTCACTCGCACTTTAGGTGCAAATTCCATGGCCATGTTTCGCGTCATCATATTTAGCGCTGCTTTCGACGAGCCGTAGGCGACAAATGCGGTTTGCACCATGTCACTGGCTCGAGACGATATATTAATGATTGTGCCTGCGCCCGCAGTTTCCACCATTTTGGGCACGGCTAACTGTGTCAGCTCAAATGCCGATAGCACGTTGAATTCGAAAGAGCGTCTGAAATAGCCCGTACTGGTCTCAAGCGCTGACCGTGGACCTGTGCCGCCGGCATTGTTGACCAAAATATCCAGCCTGCCAAACGCCTGCATGGTTTGAGTGACCAGGTTTACCAATTGCTCGCTGTGGGTAACATCGGTGACGACAGCCAGTGCGCGCTGCCCTCGCGCTTCAATCTCACTGGCGGTTTCCTCTATCTCCTTGCGGGTGCGTGCGGCACACACTACATCGGCGCCCGCCTCTGCAAAACCCAGGGCAATGGCCTTGCCTATGCCTTTGCCGGCACCAGTGACCAGGGCAACCTTGCCCGTCAATAAAAACATGTCGGTAATCACAGCGCCACCTCACACATCTTTAGACAAGTGTTGTGCAGCACGGCCGGCTACCAGGGGTAAATCCAGGTAGGTTTTTATTCCCGCTTCCGCCCGGCAAACATAGGGCAGGGCGCTGACACCGTGCATTGCCGTGGCCACAATGCCGGGATTGCGCGCCAGACCCGCGGCGATGGATTCGGGATGCCAGCCATGGAAAGTGACCTTGGATGTAGGGTCGCCCGTAACTTCCACCTCAAATCGCTCTCCCTCCTCACCGAAGGTCCAGGGCGGGTCCAGGTGCTCCTGGCCCATGAACCAGTTGGTCCTGACCGTGATGACAACTTCGCCTTTCACCGTCCCCTGCCAGGTAAAACGCTGCGCGGCAACATGGCCGGGCTGTATAACCCCTATAGGTGAATCGATAGGCTGGGTTGCTACAGACACTTCATGAGTTGAAATCGGTTCCGGATCAAGGTCAAAGCCCAGTTCATGGGCGACCATTTCAATAGACTGGAGAAAGCCATCGCCCATAAATACCAGCATGGGGCTGTTGGCCGCCTGTTCGGGTGTCTTGCCGAATAACATAATTTCACCAACCACCTCGGGTGCACCATAGGTGCGAATATCGGAAAACTCTTCGGCCCGCACGTGGGTGATAGCGCTGCTCAGGGCAGATATCATCAGGGGGAAGCGCTCGGTGATGCCGCCAGGGTGAATTCCTGTTCCGTGCAGGGTGCTATTGCCCGCTCGGCAGGCCTCCTCAAGCATGGCTACATCGCGCCCGCCCGGGAAAAACCAACTGAGAGGTGTGACTACATTCTTTCCACTTGCCAGGATACGAGCTACCAGCCTTTTGTCGGCCATTACCGGACTGTACATGACAATATCTGCATCCAGGGCCAGTAGTTCATCGACATCATTGGAGGCGTTGATACCCACAGCTTCAATGCCGCAAATTTCCCCAACATCCAGGCCTGCTTTAGCCCGGTTGTGTACCCAACAACCCACGAGAGTTAACTCCGGATGCTCGAGAATACCCTGGACTGAGGCCCGGCCAACCCCCCCGGTCGCCCATTGAATAACTCGAAAAGTCATGCTCACCCCTAATTATAGTGATTGCTATAAATTATAGTAACAACCATAATATTCACAGCCCCTGTTGGCAACCAATAAATTCAAGGTAATGTGAGTAGCACCAGAGCAATGAAAATATCCGCAAGTATTCGGCCCGCACAGCAAAAGCAGGGTCGACGCCCGACACCACGCAGCGAACGAACACGCCGAGAGGTATTGGATGCAGCTGCCGTGTGTATCGCCCGGGAGGGCTTTGCAGCTGCAACTACGACCCGAATCGCAGAGCAGGCCGAGGTTAGCTGGGGTGTGCTGCAGTACCACTTTGGCGACAAAGATGGGCTTATGGAGGCGGTTCTCAATTATGGCATGGAGCAAACAGAGCGTTTATTTGGGGAGCTTATCGAGGCGGGTATTGAAGCAGGCACGCTGGAGGAGCGGTTGCGCATTCTCACCACAGAGGCCTGGAATATATACTCCTCGCCACTGGCACGGGCGGCAACCGAGGTGGTTATCAATTACCGGAGTAACTGGCAGCACGATGTAGAAAAAAATCGCTACCTTCTCGAATTGAACAAAACACAAATTCGCCTGGCCAGACGGGCCCTGTACTGTGCTATAGGAGACAGGAAATCTGCTTATTTTCTCGCCGGAATATTCCTCGCCGCACTTCATGGTTTCGAGTCGAGTTTATTGCAATATGGCCCAGGCCATGCATTTCAAAGAGAACGTGAGGCTCTGGTACAGGTTCTGGCCCATTATGCGGAGGGTGTAACATCGTGAGTTATCGCGTTGTTCAGTGGGGTACAGGCAATGTCGGCTATCACAGCCTGCGACACTTGATTCAGCACCCGGATTACGAACTCGTTGGCCTGCACGTGCACAGCGAATCCAAGTTTGGTGTAGATGCTGCCGAGATTGCCGGCCTCGAGGAAACCACTGGAGTGCTCGGTAGCAACGACGTTGATGCTCTTCTGGCCCTGAGGCCTGATTGTGTCCTCTACAACGCCAATGGCGAAAATCGCCCCTGGGCAGCCATAGAGGAGATGAAAAAAATACTGTCTGCGGGTATCGACATACTCTCCACGGCAATGATTTTTCTTATTTACCCTCCTTATGCAGACGCCTCTATGCGAGAACCTCTGGATAAAGCCGCCAGAGAGGGGAATGCAACACTTTACATTAGTGGAGTAGATCCCGGTTTCTCTGGAGACGTCATGCCGCTTGCAGCCTTGCAATTGTCCGATCAGGTTGAGGAGATTCTGGTGCAGGAGTTAATCGATTATTCAAGCTATCAGGATCCTGAGTTTACTGGTGTTGCCTTTGGTTTTGGCAAGCCCGAGAGCGCGACACCTGTTATGGGGGCACCCGGTGTATTGACTGCGGCATGGGGCGGCATGGTGCAAATGATAGCCGACAGGCTGGGCCTTGAGTTAGACGAAATTTGCGAAAGCTATGAGCGGGAATATACCTCTGTAGCATTTGATACGCCTATGATGCATGTCCCTGAGAACAGCTGTGCGGCGGTGCGCTTCCGCCTGGAGGGAATGGCCCGAGGTCGCGCGGTTATCATTACTGAGCATGTTAACCGTTTGCGCGATGATATTGCCCCACACTGGCCTATGCCGCCCGAGGGGAGACAGGGTGTACACCGCTGCGTTGTGACAGGTAATCCCAGCGTTCAAATGGAATGTTTTTTGAAGGGTTTTGACGGGGACTACAACACAGGTGGTGTGCAAAGTACTGCAATGCGGATGATTAATGCAATCCCTGCGGTCTGTCAGCATAAGGCGGGGCTTGTGAGTACCCTGGATCTACCGTATACACCGACAACAAATATTGTTTTTTGAGAGCTGTAAACCTGGGCTACAGCTGGGCCACCCCCTGCCATAAAGGGGCCAACGCCCAAGTGAGCCGGCGCGTCCCAGTTAGACTGGTTAATACCGAGCTCACCATTGATGGCGTAGCTGGGCTTATCGACCACTATGCGCATTCGGGGTCGCCTCGGCCTTGCTCGTCGGTTTTGTTGCTTGATGTCTCCTGATGCCACTCGAAGATATTCATTTCAATAAAGACAAAAGCCACCAGCCACAGAAAAGCATCCCAGAAATCCAGGAAGTCCCCTTTGATGCCCCAGTAAATGGCGGCCAGTAGCAAGATGGAATAGAGGATAACTTTGATGCCTTTACTAATAGTAACCAGCAAGCCTTGCAACTGCCCCCTGGATTGCAGGTACACGTCCATTTCGAGAATCGCCACAATAAGCAGCCAATTTCCCGAATTGGTAATTTCAGTCATCGACAGACGCTGTGCTTCAATCAGGTGATACTCGGTTGAAATGATGTCGGTGCCTGCAATCCGGGACAAGGGCATGCCATTGAAGGCTGCGCAGTTATCCACGGTGAGCGGGAGGTACTCATCAATATCTTCGATGTAGGTATAGCTGCCCCCTACCAGGCTACATACGTCACCGACGGAGAAGGGCAGTACGGTATGTATCATGAAAAACTTGGACAAGTAGCCGTAGAACGAGTAAATGATAAAGAGATAGCAAAGCGCCCGGGTGAGGTGCAGGCTCCACTTCAGTGCCCCCTTGATTTTGTCATCTTCCAACACGTAGGTTTCCAATTCAAAGAGCAATAGCAGTATCACCCAGGCCGCGGTGTCGATAGTGGCTGTGAACGCTTCGATGACTTGCCCCAGTGAAATACCGGCGGCGAAAGTATGGGAACTGGCGGCATAATCTTCGATGAAGAAATGATAGATATTCATCGTCAGAAATATATAGACCGTGTATTTGAACAATTGGAATACGAGCTGGGGCTTTAAAAAGCCCGCAGAAAATGGCAGGCGACTGTTCATCAATTCACCTTCCCGTGAATCATTCCCTTGCTCTCGTCGGGTAAGTTTTCTGCCAGATAGCGCATCATATTGCCCCCCATCACTTTGCGAATTTCTGTTTCCGTGAAGTCGGCTTTGAGCATCTCATGGGTTAACACGCGCAGCTCAGAGGAATCAAAAGGGGCGGCTATTGAACCGTCGTAATCGGACCCCAGCGCCACGCGATCCTCGCCCACCAGGTCTATACCGTAGCGTATGGCCGCGACAATGCCGCTGGGCGTAGCGTCGCAGACCGCGCCATCCCAGTAGCCCACAGCGATAATACCGCCGCCCTGTGCAATTTTCTGCATAAGTTCGTCGCTGATGTTGCGTGGGCTTTGGCAATAGCCGTAGAACCCCGTGTGGCTGACAATCAGCGGGGCCTTGCTTCGAGCCAGTACATCTTCCACAACCTGCGGTGCCGAGTGCGAGACATCGATCATGATGCCCAGAGCCTGCATTCTATCGACTGCCTGACGACCAAACTCGGTCAGGCCCTCACCGCTCTCGCCGTGCAGGGAGCCACCGAGCTTGTTGTCAAAAAAGTGCTGCAGGCTCATCATGCGAAAGCCGAAGTGATACAGCTTATCGATGTTATCCAGCTCTCCGTCCAAAGCGTGGGATCCCTCGGTGCCGAGCAGGCCACCGACAATATGTTCTCCCGCGGCACGTCGGGCAAGTAGGGATTCCAGATCCTTGGCGGTGAGAATCAGAGCAAATTCATTGGGTGCTTCCAGGGCCATCGCGTGTAATTTATCCGCCTGGTAGATTGCCCGCATGGTCAGGCTTGTCCAGGTTGAAGGAGGCCAGGCCTGCAACATCACCAGGGCTGTAATATTGTCCCTCGCGTCGCTGGAGTTCTTGTCGTAGTTCTGGCCACTTGGGGACTTGGTCACTGAGGTGAACATTTGCACGGCCTGGTTGCCCTCGCGCATGCGCGGCACGTCGACATGACCCCGATCGCTGCGCGAGAGTAAATCGCGTTTCCACAGGGTGCTGTCAGAATGCCAGTCGCCAATTACCAGTGTTTTGTGCAGCTCCCTGGCCCGGTCAGAGATTTGGTAGGGCGCGTGGGGTAGCACCTTGTTCATCCCTTTTTCCAGTTTGGCCGGCCCCAGGGCCAGTGCGAGAATAACTAAAATCAGCAGAATGCCAAAAATGATAAGGCCCGTACGCAGTCTCTTCATGGTGAGATCTCGATGTATTGCTATTGTTATGATAATTGTCAG
>JADFVW010000136.1 GCA_015222725.1 Pseudomonadota bacterium
AAGCATATCCTACACAGGGCTCTCTGTCTCGGTCAAGGCGCGCGATAAGCTGCCATTGGCACCACGGCTGCGGTATCATGCGCCTTATTCGAACTACCCAAATGAGAATCCAATGGCAAACTATTCCACCAATGACCTGAGGGCCGGCCTGAAAGTCATGCTCGATGGCGACCCCTGCAGTATTTTGACCAATGAGCTGGTAAAACCCGGCAAAGGGCAGGCATTCGCACGGGTAAAATTGCGTAACCTGAAGACGGGCCGTATCTGGGAGCGAACGTTTAAGTCTGGTGAGTCCCTGGATGCAGCCGACGTGATGGACCAGGACCTGGAGTATTCTTATAACGACGGCGAGTTCTGGTACTTTATGGATCCGGTTAGCTTTGATCAGTATCCAGCCGATGCCAAAGCAGTGGGTGACTCCCACCTGTGGCTGAAGGAACAGGATCGCTGTGTGGTAACGCTCTACAATGGTGCTCCGCTGTCTATAACACCACCTAATTTTGTAGAGTTGGAGATCGCCGAAACCGACCCCGGGCTGAAAGGTGATACCGCCCAGGGAGGCAGCAAGCCCGCCACCCTGACCACCGGTGCTGTGGTCCGCGTCCCCCTGTTCCTGAGCCAGGGCGAGATCATTCGCATTGATACTCGGTCCGGGGAATATGTGAGTCGCGCCTCCAAGTCCTGAGGAAGTTTTCAGTGAACTGGCAGCCTGGCGCATCCTTTGACGTGTTACGGGCGCGGGCCGCGCTGCTGGATAAAATCCGTTTGTTCTTCGCCCAGTGTGATGTGCTGGAAGTCGACACCCCTCTGTTATGTAGCGCGGGTATCACCGATCCTTCCATTGAACCCCTGGTGGTGGAAAAAGGGGCGTCGTTGACGGGTGACCGTTTCCTGCAGACCTCTCCCGAATACGCCATGAAACGCCTGCTTGCCGCAGGGTCCGGCCCCATCTACCAGATATCGAAAGCATTCCGCGATGGAGAGTTTGGCGCGCGGCATAACCCTGAGTTTACCCTACTGGAATGGTACCGGCCGCAATATGATCATCACCAGTTGATGACAGAAGTGGCGGCGCTGGTCTGCCATTGCCTGGGGCCGCGAGATTGGCAGAAAATCAGCTATCGTGAATTGTTCCAGCAAACGTTGGATATAGACCCCTTCACAGCGTCCCCGGCCCATTTGTGCGATATTGCAAAACAGTCTATTGAACTGGGGTTTGCCTCCGGTGATCGTGACCTGTGGCTGGATTTGTTGATGAGCCACCTGGTAGAGCCGGAGCTCGCGAAAATGGGTATGTGCTTTGTCTACGATTATCCCGCTTCCCAGGCGGCTCTGTCCCGAGTGGTCAGATGTGGTGATGTGGATGTGGGGCAGCGTTTTGAGCTCTATGTGGATGGCATGGAGCTGGTCAACGGCTATTGTGAATTGACCGATGCGGTGGAGCAGAAGCAGCGTTTTATGGCCGATAACGAAAAACGTCGAGAAACAGGACTTGCTGAACGCCCCGTGGATGCTAGCCTGCTGGAGGCGATGTGCCATGGGCTCCCCGAGTGTAGTGGTGTTGCCCTGGGCGTAGATCGCCTGCTGATGTTACTCACCGGGAGTGAGGATATTAGGGATGTGCTGGCTTTTGACTGGGCTCGCAGCTAACGCGTTTCACTTGAGTACCGCTGAGCCATAACCGGCAATGAACTCTGGCGGCATTCTGCGGGGGCGCCCCGAGCTAAGGTCAATGCAGGCAAACTGCATTTTGGCGCGCAACAGGGTCACGTCGTCCTCAACCCGGATAATCTGAAACTCCCGCTTCATGGTCAGTTTTTTATCCCACCCGGTAATCCACGTTGCCGCGACAATTTCCTGGCCTTCATGAGAGGCTCGCAGGTAATGATACTCGGCCCGAATGATTGCCATGGCGCGATTGAGATCCCGGTATGAATCAAGGTCCAGGCCGAGAGAGACAGAGTGGGCCCAGGCCACCTGTTCACACCATTTTACGTAGACGGTATTATTGGTGTGTTGCAGGCCGTCGATATCCTCTGCAAATACGCGTGTCTGTAGGGTAAATGGATGGGGGTGATCCCACTTTTCGGACTCAATACTCACCGCTGATTCAGCCCGCCGTGACTGCGCCTTCCTCTTTTTCCAGAGGCTTCTGGGCAAAGTTTTTGAAGCCGTAGATCACTGCGATAATAGGGCACAGGAAATTGAAAAAGGCGAAGGGTGCATAACTGAATGTCGCCACGCCGAGTGTTGCTGACATATAGGCACCACAGGTGTTCCAGGGAATCAGGGCAGAGGTGAGTGTCGCCGAGTCTTCCAGGGTCCGTGAAAGATTAAGGCGGGACAGGCCGTGTCGCTCGTACTCATCTCTATACATGCGCCCGGGCAGGGCGACGGCGATGAACTGGTCCGCCGCCAGGATATTGGTGCCGATACAGGTCAGTACCGTGGTTGTGATCAGGGAACCGGTGCTGGTGACGCCTTTGAGAGCCAGCTTCAATAAGTAGGAGAGAATGCCCGTGTGTTCCAGCACGCCGCCAAAGCCCAGGGCCATCATAATTAACCAGACAGTATTCAACATACTGGCCATGCCGCCCTTGCTGAGCAGGGCATCCAGGAATTCGTTGCCGCTGTTGGAGGTATAGCCGTCAAATAAACTGATCCAGATGCCCTTTAGCATTATAAAGGGTGTGCTCAGCCCGTCCGTGTCGCCCGCGAGTTTGGCCACGGTGTCTGGCTGGAACAACAGGGCGAGCACGGCGCCGGCCAGGGCGCTGACAACGATGGCGGGGTAGGCCGGGAATTTTTTATAGACCAGGCCCAGCATTAACAACAGGGGTAATAACAGGTGAATGCCAATATTGAATTCTGATTCCAGGCTTGTTTTCAAAGCGTCGATCTCGGCAGGTGTAGCACCGCCAGAACCTCCTATGATTAAGAAAATAATCAGGGCGATAGTAAAACTCGGCACTGTAGTCCACAACATATGGCGAATATGGTCGAACAGGTCCACACCGGTTGCGGCGGAGGCGAGATTGGTGGTATCCGACATAGGTGAGAGCTTGTCGCCAAAATAGGCCCCGGAAATGATTGCTCCCGCTGTAATGGCGGGGGACAGGTCGAAGCTGCCGGCGATTCCCATCAGCCCAATTCCCAATGTCCCCGCCACCGTCCAGGAACTGCCTATGCTGATGGCAATAATGGCGCAGATCATTGCGCTGGCGGCGTAGAATATACTTGGGTTGAGTATTTGCACGCCATAGTAAATCATCGCCGGCACCGTGCCGGAAAGAATCCAGGTACCTATCAACATGCCTACTGCCAGCAGAATCAAGGTTGGACCCAGGCCGATGGCAATGCCGTTAATAATGCCTTCCTGTGCCATCTTCCACGGCACACCGACTTTGCGCCCGACCAGCGCCGCTACACTGGTTGCCAGGACCAGGGCAATCTGGTTGGCACCGTAAGAGGAGTCTGCGCCAAACAGGTAGACCGAGCAGGCCAGCAAGGTGACCAGAAATATGATGGGCGTGAGTGCCAGCTTCAGGGTCATTTCGGGGTTGTCGTGTCTTGATGAGTTCAAAGCAGAGGTACTCGCTGTCCATTTATAATTATGTAGACGGCCCACCGGGTCTGTCGTGGTGAAACGTCGTGGATCAAATCGCGCAGACCCCAAGAATGCCCTAAAAGCCGACGCTGGTACAGCGTGATATTCAGGTTTATCTGACTTGGGCGTCTGACAGCCTGCCTCTCTTCGGATACCATGGTGGCTTGATTTTTGAGTCGTTTTAAATACGTGCGGGATAGAACAATGGCCTTTGCCGAAAAATTTCGCCGGATGCTGATAGTCTTCTTGATCGGCGGCCTGGTCGCTACCTGTGCCAATACAGATACACCGACGGGCGCGACTGTCCCCCTGCAGGAAAGTGGCGGGATGGGGGAAGTCAGCAGCAAAATCTGGGTAAAAACCCTGCTTAGGGGGCTAAAGGAACCCTGGGGGATAGACTTTCTGCCCGACGGTAGCATTCTGCTTACCGAAAAAGGGGGTGCACTGAAGCTTATCAGCCCCGTGAGCTTTATCGCGCGTGAGGTGGGTGGCGTACCGGATACGGTGGAGGCTGGACAGGGCGGGTTGATGGACGTGCTGGTGCATCCGGGCTTTGCCGATAACGGACTGATTTACCTGAGTTATGTTGTGGCGGGAAGTCAGGGCTATAGTACCAGGGTACTCCGCGCCAGATTGAAAAATCAGCAGCTGGTGGATCACCAGATCTTGTTTACAGCTCAGCCGTTTTACCCTGAGCGTAGACATTTTGGCTCACGTTTACTGCTTGATGATGGCTATCTGTTTATCACGGTGGGCGATCGCGGCAATCGAGATCTGGCCCAGAGCCTCAATACACATAATGGCAAGGTCATGCGCCTGCTAGAGGGTGGCGGGGTTCCCCCTGATAACCCCTTCGTCGGCCAGAAGGGCGCGCGCCCGGAAATCTGGACCTATGGCCACCGCAACCCACAGGGCATCGCCAAACACCCGGTCAGTGGCGATATCTGGGTTTCAGAGCACGGCCCCCAGGGGGGGGATGAGATAAACCGTCTGGAGCGAGGCGCAAATTATGGCTGGCCCGTGATTACCTACGGTGAGGAGTACGGGGGAGGAAAAATCGGCGTGGGAGTTTATAAACAAGGCATGAAACAGCCGCTTACCTTCTATGTACCGTCCATCGGCACAGGCGGAATTGACTTTTACACGGGCGACATTTATCCCAACTGGAAGCCCTCCCTGCTGGTGGCAGGGCTACGCCAGAATGAAATTAACAGAGTGGCTCTGGAGGGCAATGGCCTGGGGAAAAAAACGCGCCTGTTGACCGGCATGCGAATCCGGGATGTACAGGTCGGGCCGGACGGACTGGTTTACGCGCTGGCCGATGGGTCCCGACTTGTTAGACTGCAGCTTCAGCATTAATGACCGTTGACAGGAAAACTGCAGTAGCTTTCCGGGCCTTATAGCATTCGCTGACCCCGTTGTGGTGGTCACACGGTGGGCTGGAGAGCGATTGATTGCAGTCTTGGTCAATCTATTTGGCATGCATAGTCATGGATGGGGCTGCCAGGGCAATTATAGTAGCTCTCCAGAGCGCCACTGGGTTATGGTAGCCGTCGCTGAACCGCAATGAATACTGATTCATCGCCTGAATACTGGTCATAATTCAAGCGATACAACAGCTGTGCTACAGTTATCGGCTGATAAAAACATACAATATGCATGGGGTAAGACATCGTTATGCGCATCGCAATTCCTAAAGAAACCCACCTGGGTGAAAATCGGGTGCCCATCACTCCCGACACGGCGAAGAAGCTGTGTCGTATGGGGGCAGACCTGGTGATAGAGCCGGGTATGGGGGAGGGCTCTGGTTACACGGACGCCGAATACACAGAGGTGGGCGCTACTGTCTGCAGTGACAGAAATGAGCTGTTTTCAACCGCCGATATGCTGCTGCGTCTGCGCAAGCCCGAAATGGAAGAAATTGGACTGATGAAGTCCGGTTGCATTCACATCAGCTACCTGGACCCTTTTAACGAGCACGAACTGGTTGAGGCACTGCGCAAGCAGGGTGTGACCGCTATCAGTATGGAAATGATTCCCCGCACCACCCGCAGCCAGAAAATGGACGCACTAAGCTCCCAGGCTAACCTGGCGGGCTATGTAATGGTGATGTTGGCGGCGGCCAAGCTACCGCGTATTTTCCCCATGATGATGACACCCGCAGGCACACTTAAACCAGCCAAGGTCTTTATTATCGGTGCCGGCGTCGCTGGCTTACAGGCTATTGCTACCGCCAAGCGCCTGGGTGCCAAGGTAACAGCCTTCGATACCCGCCCGGTTGTGGCGGAGCAGGTGCGATCACTGGGGGCCAGCTTCCTGGAGATCGACCTGGGTGACACCGGCGAGACCTCTGGTGGCTACGCCAAGGAGCTGACACCAGAGCAAATCCAGATACAACGAGATGCACAGAAGTCCTTTATTGCTGAGTCAGATGTCTTGATTACAACCGCCCAGGTATTTGGCCGCAAGCCCCCGGTTATCGTGACACGCGACATGGTAGAGGGCATGGCCCCCGGCTCTGTTGTTGTGGACATGGCGGCGGAGACCGGCGGCAACGTAGAGGGCTCGGTGCCCAACGAGACAGTCGTAATAAATGGCGTCACGGTGATTGGGCAGGGAAATTTGTCCAACGAGGTAAGTTGCGATGCCAGCCAGATGTATTCTTCCAACCTGTTCAGCCTGGTTGAGGACAGCTGGGACGAGGAGAGCAAAGCCTTCGTCATCGATTTTGAGCATGACATACTGCCGGGTTGCATCATCACCCACGGCGGTGAAGTGACCAATGAAACAATCAAGAAAGTCCTGGCGGGAGAAAGCTGATGGAAATTGTTTTTCTGACATTTATTCTGATGTTGTCCATATTCCTGGGCTTCGAACTTATTACCAAGGTGCCCTCGACATTACACACGCCCCTGATGTCCGGTGCCAACGCCATTTCGGGCATTACTGTGGTGGGAGCCATTAGCCTGGCGGGTACTGGCCAGCACGATATGGCCAACTGGCTTGGGGCCGCGGCAGTCGCCCTGGCGACTATAAACGTTGTGGGTGGCTATCTGGTAACAGATCGCATGCTGGCCATGTTCAAGAAGAAAGGGAGTAGCCAGTAATGGAAACGATATCCTCATTGGGATTATTGCTACAGTTCGCCTACGTGGTAGCCGGCGGCCTGTTTATCTACGGCCTGAAATTGCTGGGCTCAGCCGATACCGCCCGGCGTGGCAATATGTTGTCTGCCGTCGGTATGCTGCTGGCCATTGTGGTGGCCCTGCTGGACCAGGGTATTGTCGAGTATCAATGGATACTGATTGGCTTTGTCGTCGGTGCTATTATCGGCGGCGCGGTTGCCCGCATGGTGGAAATGACCTCTATGCCGGAAATGGTCGCACTGTTTAACGGCTTTGGCGGCATGGCCAGTTTGCTGGTGGGCTGGGCTGCCCTGTCCACTGCAGGTGGTACTTTCACCCTGGTAACCATCGTACTCTCTATCCTGATCGGTGGCTTGACCTTCACCGGCTCCCTGATCGCCTACGGCAAGTTGAGCGAGAAGCTCGGCAGTGGTGCGGTGATGTTCAAGGGCCAGCAGGTGGTTAACAGCCTGATCGTATTGGGCATTGTTGCCAGCTCCGTGATGTTTTGCATCGAGCCCGGTAATAGCCAGTGGCTTTACCTGGTGATTGGCCTGTCCCTGCTATTCGGTGTGATGGTGGTCATTCCCATCGGTGGTGCCGATATGCCGGTCGTGATTTCATTACTGAACTCTTACTCGGGCCTCGCAGCCTGTGCGGCGGGTTTCGCAATCAACAACAATATCCTGATTGTGGCGGGCTCACTGGTGGGCGCATCCGGTATCATTCTGACCCAGATCATGTGCAAGGCCATGAACCGCTCATTGAGTAATGTGTTGTTCAGTGGCTTTGGCAGTGTCAGTACCGATACCTCCGAGGTCGAGGGTGAGATCAAACCCATTTCCGCTGAAGATGCCTACTACGTGCTGGAAGCCGCCAGCAATGTGGCCATTATTCCGGGTTACGGTATGGCGGTGGCCCAGGCCCAGCACGTTGTAAAGGAATTGTGTGAGCTGCTGGAGAAAAATGGTGCCGAAGTGAACTTTGGCATTCACCCGGTGGCGGGTCGTATGCCCGGGCATATGAACGTGCTATTGGCGGAGGCCGATGTACCCTATGACCAGCTGCTGGAAATGGATGAGATTAACCCGCGCATGGAGAATGTCGATGTGGCGATTGTTATCGGTGCCAATGACGTGGTCAACCCCGCTGCCAGAGATGTGGAGTCCTCACCCATCTACGGCATGCCGGTTATTAACGTGGATCACGCGCGCACAGTATTCGTGCTCAAGCGCTCCATGGCATCGGGTTTTGCGGGTATCGAGAATCCCCTGTTCTACAAAGATAATACCCGTATGCTGTTCGGGGATGCCAAGGAGTCCATAGGCAGCCTGGTGCGCGAATTCACCTAAAGTCAGCTGAATCCAGTTCAATGTTCCACACCAAACGCCGACCACCAGTCGGCGTTTTTTGTATTCCATGAGGAGGATCAATATAGTGAACTCTGGGACAAGCTAGGCTGAAGCTCTGGATTGGCGATGGGTAGACAGGTTCAAGGTAGATAGTTTGGAGGGTGGAAATGGTAGCCAGCAAAAAAAGTCAGGTAAAACGCAAGACGGTGAGTAAGAAGAAGTCGGTGAAGCCGAAGCCAAGGGTCGCTGCCGAGCAGCCCATTATGGCGGCCCTGCGAGCCGAGCATAAACATATTGCCAGTGTCATGGAAGTTTTCTCCCAACAGCTGGAAGCTGTCGATGGTGGGGAGCTGGTGGACACCCATATCATGTACGAAACCATGGACTATATGGTGTGTTGGCCCGACCGTTTCCACCACCCCCGGGAAGACCTGGTGTATGGCCGGGTTGCAGAAATTGATCCCGGCGCCGCCGACAGTGTCGACTCCCTACAGCGTGAACACGAAAAAATGGGTGTCAGCGCCCGCAAATTGCTGGCGGATATAGATCGTTGGCGCGAGGGTGAAATTACCGGTGACTCGGTGGTCAAAGACGGCCGAGCCTACATCAAGAAAATGGATACCCACATGAACGCGGAAGAAAAGCTGGTCTTTCCCCAGATCGAATCTGTGCTCAGTCTGGCGGATTGGCGCGAGTTGGCTGTTGATGACCAATTAAAGCCCGCGGCAGACCCGGTTTTTGGTGGCCGCGTCGATAGGGAGTTCCGCAATCTCTCGCGCAAATTGCGTCGCAACCTGCGTCATACCGTGGAGCGTGGGGCGATGGTGGAGTGGATCGGCATAGAGGCGCTGATGGAATCCATGGAGGTTATGTCCATGGCCTATGAGGCAGCCCGCGACGCCACTGGCGACCACCTGAAGACTGTTTGGGACGAGTCCGTGGATATTCTGCGCGAGGCGCCGGTAGCCGGCCTGTTTCGATGTGCGACGAATAACAGCCGGTTGACTGCATCCTGGGTTGGCGACGTGCTCGGCATATCCAAAGATACACTGAGCGACCTGTCCAGGGTCAATCAGGAACGCCGCGATCGGGTTCGCCTGCTGGAACGGGTATCTCACTGACAGACTCTTCCTGGGAGCTTGGGTCCTGAAATTGCAGTTCGGCGAGGCGAGCATAGAGGCTGCTACTAATCAGTAATTCTTCGTGTGTGCCGGTTGCGACCACTTTCCCGCCGTCCATCACTGCAATTTTATCCGCGTGCAGTATGGTTGAAAGCCGGTGTGCAATGATAACGGTAGTTCGCTCGTGCATTAACTCCTGCAGCGCCGCCTGTACCTGGTGCTCGCTCTGCGTATCCAGGGCGCTGGTCGCCTCATCCAGCAGCAAGATTTTGGGGTCGTTCAAAATCGCCCTGGCCAGGGCGATGCGCTGCCGCTGCCCCCCCGATAGTCTTACGCCCTGTTCACCGAGATGGCTGCGGTAGCCCTCGGGCAGTTGGGTGATAAAGTCATGGGCATGGGCCGCTTTGGCGGCAGCGAATATCTCCTCGTCGGAGGCATCGGGTTTGCCATAGGCAATGTTGTAGCGGACGTCTGCTGTGAACAATGCCGGCTGCTGAGGCACCATGGCCATGTGCTCGCGCAGCTGTGCGAGACTCAGGGAGCGAATGTCTTTCCCGTCCAGTGAAATCGACCCCTGCTGTGGGTCGTAAAAACGCTGTAGCAATTCAAATACCGTGGACTTTCCCGCGCCGGATGGCCCCACCAGGGCCAGGCTTTTACCTCGCTCAATATGCAGGGAAAAGTCGTCCAGGGCTGCATAATCTGGCCTGGTGGGGTAGAAAAAGGTGATGTTGTGGAAATGCACTTCCGGCTGCGCAATATCTTCGTCCGGCTTACTCTCGCCAGTATCTGCTATGAGGCTGCGGGTGTTGAGGAGTTCCAGCAAGCGCTCGGCAGCTCCTGCAGCTCGCTGTAATTCCCCCCAGACTTCGGAGATTGTCGCTACGCCACTGCCCACCATGAGGGCATAAAACACAAAGGCCCCCAGTTCGCCCCCGGTCATATGCCCGGCAATAACACTGCGACCACCGGACCAGAGCATGGCGGACATGCCGAAGAATAACAGGAGGATAGCGGCACCTATCAACAGTGCGCGCGTGCGTATCCGCTTTCTGGCAATGGTAAAAGCGCGCTCAACTTCTTTTGAGAAAGCGGAGGATTCGAAGGATTCGCGGGTGTAACTCTGTACAACCTTGATATGCTGGATTACCTCTCCGGCGTAGGTTCCCACGCCGGCAATACTGTCCTGGCTCTGGCTGGACAGTTTGCGCACGCGGCGGCCAAAAATAAGAATGGGCATCAATGTGAGTGGAATTCCCACCGCGATATACAGGCTCAGCTGCAAATTGGTAATAAACATCATCGCCAAAGCGCCCACCAGGGTGAGGCTGCTGCGCATGGCCATACTGAGAGATGAGCCGATAATGGTTTGCAGCAGAGTGGTATCAGTGGTCAGTCGCGACATAATCTCGCCACTGCGGTTTATCTCGAAATAGCCTGGGTTCAAGCGCACGATATTGTCAAATACAGCGAGCCTCAGATCAGCGCTGACCCGCTCTCCCAGCCAGGACACCAGGTAAAAACGCAGGAAGGTACCCACGGCCATGGCTGCTCCCAGGGTAACCAGCAGGGCGATAGCGCTGCGCAGGTCTGCAACACTGCCGCCAAAACCCTGGTCGATCAATACCTGCACGCCTTTGCCCATGGAGAGCGT
>JADFVW010000137.1 GCA_015222725.1 Pseudomonadota bacterium
ACCTTCTTCAATGTTAGCGCCCTACCGGATGTTTTGGATTTTGTTGGACCGGTGGGTACCATTTTTATACGCCAACCGCAGATACGCTGGACATCCGGCGGCCTGCAGTTAGCGGTCGAAAATCCCGCTAGCCGTTTGAATGAAAGTGTCGGCGGCGCCAGTACTACCCGGCTGGATGACTCGGAAACCATCCCCGACCTGATTGCGCGCTATAACGGAAAGGCGGGCGACTTGAGCTGGTCTGTCGCCGGCATGGCCAGACAGCTGAGTTACGATGATCGCTCGGGCGGCAATAGCTACGAAGTCGACAGTGACACAGAGTATGGCTATGGCCTGAGCCTGGCCGGTAAATGGAAATTGGGTAAGGACGATTTCCGCTTTATGTTTAATTACGGATCGGCGTTGGGTCGCTACCTGGGTTTGAATTCCTATAACGATGGCTATATCGATGCCAATGGTGACATCGACACCATCGATCAGTGGGGTGCCTTTGCCGCTTATCAGCATTACTGGACGCCACACTGGCGCAGCACATTTTCACTGTCTGCCTCCGGAGCAGACAACCCATCGACCACAGAATATATAAGTGCCGAGAGCCTCGCCAAGAGTTATCAGTCTGTTCACGCCAATCTCAATTGGCTGCCAGCTCCCAGGCTTCAACTGGGCGGTGAGCTGACCTATGGCTACAAGGAAATGGAAGATGGTCGGGAAGGTTCCCTCAGTCGATTGCAGTTCGCTGTGAAGTACGCGCTGTGATCGACTCTCGACCATGGTCCAAGAGAATGTTGGGAGCGGTGGGTGATATAGTCTGCTGCATCTCAACAATAACAACACCACTGGAGGTGTGATATGTCCCAAATGACAGAAGAACGTGCAAAGGAATATTGGCGGCGCAATCTCGCGTTAATGGCCAAGCTGCTGGTGGTTTGGTTTATTGTCAGCTTCGGCTGCGGCATTATTTTTGTCGATACGCTTAACCAGATTCAGATTGGCGGCTACAAACTGGGATTCTGGTTTGCCCAACAGGGGGCGATTTACAGTTTTGTTGCCCTTACTTTTTACTATGCCCACAAAATGGGCCAGTTGGACCGCGAGTTCAACGTAGACGAAGATTAGGGGCATATCATGGACTTAAAAACACTTACTTATATATTTGTCGGCGGCACCTTCGCGGTGTATATCGGCATTGCAATATGGGCGCGGGCCGGCTCAACCAAGGATTTTTATATTGCCGGCGGTGGTATACACCCTATCGCTAATGGCATGGCCACAGCGGCCGACTGGATGTCTGCAGCGTCCTTTATTTCAATGGCGGGCCTTATTGCCTTCATGGGATACGGGGGTTCGGTATTCTTAATGGGCTGGACAGGCGGCTTTGTGTTACTGGCTATGCTACTGGCGCCTTACCTTAGAAAGTACGGGAAATTTACCGTGCCGGAATTTATTGGCGATCGTTATTACTCCAAAACCGCCAGAGCGGTGGCGGTTGTATGCCTGATTATCTGCTCGGTTACCTATGTTATCGGCCAGATGAAAGGGATTGGTGTGGCCTTCTCCCGCTTCCTGGAAGTGGAATACGACACCGGCCTGTTGATTGGCATGTGCATCGTTTTCTTCTATTCGGTACTGGGCGGCATGAAGGGCATTACCTATACCCAGATCGCGCAGTTCTGCGTACTGATTCTTGCCTACACCATTCCCGCAATCTTCATCAGTCTGAACCTGACGGGTAACCCCCTCCCTCAGCTGGGCCTGGGTAGCACCATGACCGGCAGTGAAACCTATCTGCTGGACAGGTTAGACCAGGTGGTGACAGAGCTTGGCTTTGACCAGTACACGACCAGTGTGCGGCTCAGCGGCCTGAACATGTTCGCCTATACCATGTCCCTGATGATTGGTACGGCAGGTCTGCCCCACGTGATTATTCGCTTTTTTACCGTACCCACGGTCAAAGATGCGCGTCGCTCTGCCGGTTGGGCACTGGTATTCATTTCCATTTTGTATACGACAGCTCCTGCGGTGGCAGCAATGGCGAGACTCAATCTTATCAACACCATTGAACCTGTTGCCGGTGAACACCTGGTCTATGAGGAGCGCCCCCAGTGGTTCAAGAACTGGGAGACCACGGGTCTGCTGAAACACGAAGACAAAAATGGCGACGGCCGCATTCAGTACAGCGCGGACAAGTCTGTCAACGAAATGGTCAAGATTGATAACGACATCATGGTTCTGGCTAACCCTGAAATTGCCAAGCTGCCAAATTGGGTTATTGCCCTGGTAGCAGCCGGTGGTCTCGCGGCGGCACTGTCCACGGCGGCTGGCCTGCTATTGGCTATCGCCTCGGCTATTTCCCACGATTTGATAAAAGGCATGATCAAGCCGGATATCTCGGAGAAGCAGGAGCTTCGCGCCAGTCGTATTGCCATGGCAGCGGCAATTGCCGGAGCGGGTTACCTGGGCTTTAACCCTCCGGACTTCGCAGCGGGGACGGTGGCCCTGGCCTTTGGCCTGGCGGCGTCCTCGATCTTCCCGGCGCTGATGATGGGTATCTTCTCCAAGCGGGTGAACCGTGAAGGGGCGATAGCCGGAATGATTGCTGGTATCGGTATTACCCTGTTCTATGTGTTCCAACACAAGGGTATTATGTTCATTGCCTCTACTGCCTTCCTGGGTGATATGTCGCCCAACTGGTTTCTGGGCATTGAGCCCAACGCCTTTGGTGTTGTGGGTGCTATTGTGAACTTTTCGGTTGCGATGCTGGTATCCCGAGTGACTGCCGCACCACCAGCGGAGGTGCAGGAACTGGTCGAGCACATACGGATTCCGGTTGGCGTTACTGCAGCTCACGACCACTAAAAGAATGGGTCCCACCTCAGGAGGCCTCGTAGTGGGGTCTCCTTTTTTTATGTACAGGACGTACGGCATGCCGCGGGCGCATAGATGCGCACGAGCGGCGAACAGAGGATAGTTATATATGCTGTTTACAAATAAACACGTCATTATCGCGCTTATCGTCGGGCCCATCCTGGCCATTCTTGCCTGGCTGGCGGTAG
>JADFVW010000138.1 GCA_015222725.1 Pseudomonadota bacterium
ATGACTCACTTCCGTATCTGCTTTATACTGAGCGGCTAGTATTGGCGATAGTGATGTTTCTATGAAGTTTTGTACCAGCTGTGGTAACTCGGTCACTTTACAGATTCCCGAGGGCGATGACCGGGAACGTTTTGTCTGTTCCGTGTGCGAGCTTATTCACTACAGTAACCCCCGTGTCATAGTAGGCTGTGTACCCCATTACGAGGGCAAGGTATTGCTCTGTAAGCGGGCCATAGAGCCGCGCAAAAACTACTGGACTCTACCCGCCGGCTTTATGGAAAATGGCGAGACCACGCCCCAGGGCGCGGCCAGGGAAACCTGGGAGGAAGCCCGGGCAAAAGTAAGCAAACTGGAGCTGTACCGGGTTTTCGATGTGCCCAGTATCAACCAGGTGTATATGTTTTACCGCTGTGACCTCGACCGCGGAGAGTATGGCGTTGGTCCTGAAAGTCTGGAAACCGAGCTCTACTTCGAGCGGGACATCCCCTGGGATAATATTGCCTTCCCCGTCGTTCACCAGACACTCAAGTCGTTTTTTCGCGATGCAGCGAAAAACCACTTCCCGGTACAGGTATCTTCCATAGAGTACAAACACCGTCGTGGCTGATCAGCAAGTATTACTTTATGCGCTGGCGGGTGCCTGTGCTTTTTTTGCACTTGCGGCCCTGATACTGCTTGTTCGAGGTTCTGCCCGGGCGGCAAAGCAGGGGCAAACCGAAGCGGTCTTGCAAAGCCAACTCCTGCAAGCCAATGAGCGGCAACAGGACCTGAATGGACAACTGGATGCAGCGAGGGCGAGGGTAGAGGAAATTCAAGCCGAAAACCGCCAATTAAGTGAGTCCCGGATTAGAACAGAGGTGCACAGTCGCGAGTCCCTGCGCGCCGCCGAGGATAAAATTAAGTTGCTCAAAAATGCCCGGGAGCAGATGACGGCAGAGTTCAATAATCTTGCAAATCGAATTTTCGATGAGAAAACCGAGCGTCTGCTACAGACCAATAAATCTTCCCTGAAGACCACGCTCAATCCCCTGAAGACCCAGCTTGGGGATTTTCGCAAAAAGGTCGAGGATATTTATGACAAGGAGACCCGTGATCGCGTTTCCCTGCGGGTCGAGCTGGAACAACTGAAAAAGCTCAATGTGCAAATTTCCGAGGATGCGGTCAATTTGACCCGGGCGCTGAAGGGGGACAAAAAAGTTCAGGGAAATTGGGGTGAGGTGGTACTGGAGCGCGTCCTGGAGCAATCAGGCCTGCGCAAGGGCTCGGAGTATGACACCCAGGTGAGTCTACAGGCAGAGGATGGTAGCAGGCGCTTTCCCGATGTAATTATTCGTCTGCCCGACAATAAAGACGTGGTAGTCGACTCCAAGGTTTCGCTGGTTGACTACGAGCAGTATGTGAACGCCGAATCCGAGGTGGAGAGAGAGGCGGCCCTGGCGCGGCATGTTAGCGCAATCGGCAATCATATAGCCGGGCTCTCCATCAAAGCCTATGAAAAGCTGGAGGGTATTCGCTCTCTTGATTTTGTTTTGATGTTTATCCCTATCGAATCGGCTTTCAGCGCGGCATACGATGCCAACCCTGAAATGTTTATGCGTGCCTCCGATAAGCAAATTGTTATTGTGAGCCCCACAACGTTATTGGTAACCCTGCGCACTATCCAGACCATCTGGCGCTATGAATACCAGAACCGTAACGCAGAAAAAATTGCCGCACAGGCCGGTGGTATCTTTGACCAGTTTGCCCTGGTCATTGAGTCCCTGGATGAGGTGGGTCGCAATATAGATAAGGCCAAAGATTCATTCGATCAAACCCATAAGCGGCTTAGCACGGGCCGCGGCAACCTGGTACGGCGAGTGACTCAGTTGGAAGAACTGGGCGCCAGGACAAAAAAGAAGTTGCCGGCATCGGTGACAGAGGTGGACGACGAACCCGCTCTGCTTGAAGCGACTCCCGAACATTCAGAGCATGATGAGGAAAAATAGGTATGGCATTCCCAAAGATCGGCAATATCGCACCGGCGTTTACACTGCTGGACCAGAACGGTGAGAAGGTAAGCCTGAAACAGTTTCGGGATAACAGCAATGTGGTCCTGTATTTTTACCCCAAGGCAATGACACCCGGCTGTACGGTGCAGGCATGTGGTATACGCGACAGTAAAAAGGCCTTGAAGAAGGCCAACACGGTGGTGCTGGGCGTCAGTCCCGACCCCTATCCGCGCCTGGGCCGTTTTATCGAAAAGCACGACTTGAACTTCACCTTATTGTCCGATGAAGA
This sequence comes from Pseudomonadota bacterium, assembly GCA_015222725.1. Taxonomy (GTDB): domain Bacteria; phylum Pseudomonadota; class Gammaproteobacteria; order Pseudomonadales; family Halieaceae; genus JBALVT01. Next base: position 2,278 of record JADFVW010000138.1, read on the forward strand.
TCATGCAATCACTGAAAAATACGGTTGCTGGAATTTAAAGAAATTTATGGGTCGCGAATTTATGGGGGTTGTGCGCACCACGTTTATTATCGGTAAAGATGGGCGCCTGAAGCATGTTATGAACAAATTCAAAACAAAGAGCCATCACGACGATTTATTGGCGCTGATCACAGAGCTCGGTTTGTGAGATTGAAGTGATGCCGAAATACCTGTTTGACGATACGCCGGAGCACGGAACCACACGGGAGATAGTGCCCGGTGTGCGCTGGTTGCAAATGCCACTGCCCATGTCGCTGGATCACATAAACCTCTATCTACTGGAGGATACCGATGGCTGGTGGATTATCGATACCGGCATTTCTATCGGTCCCACCCAGGAGTTGTGGGAGAAAATTTTTGAACAGGAACTGGGTGGCAAGCCAGTAAAAGCCGTTTTGTGTACGCATTTACACCCGGACCATATCGGTATGGCGGGTTGGCTGTGCGAGAAATGGCGTGTTCCCCTGTACATGACCGAGGCGGAGTACTTCCAGGGTTTGTCCTTCAGTCGTATGGAAAAGCACCACTTCAGCTGGACCTCTGAGCAGCACTACTGTCGCTCGGGATTTAAGCCCGACTATATCGAAAAGATGCGACAAAAGTATGGCGGTTTCTCCTCGGTGATAAAACCCATGCCCACCGGCTACAGGCGTTTGGTAGAGGGAGACACTCTGCTTATCAATGGCAATCGCTGGCGTATAGTTGTGGGTAGGGGCCACTCGCCTGAACATGCCTGTTTGTACTGCGAGTCACTGAATATCCTTATCTCAGGTGACCAGGTGATTCCAAAAATTACCTCCAATGTCAGTGTCATGGCCAGTGAGCCAGAGGCCAACCCTCTGTTGCACTGGTTCGCCTCCCACGAAAAATTTCTCACTGTCTTACCCGGCGATGCCCTGGTGTTGCCCGCGCACAACGCGCCTTTTCACGGGCTGCACGAGCGACTGCGCTTTTTGATAGATCATCACGAGGATCATTTGCTGGCTCTGGAGCAGGCTTGTGCCTTATCAGATTCTACTGCAGTAGAGCTGCTGCCTGTCTTGTTCAAACGGGAACTCAGTGGTGATCATATGAGTATGGCGGTCGGGGAATGTATAGCCCACCTGAATTACCTGTATCAGCGCGGCCAGCTGGGTCGGACTATCGATGACGATGGGCACTATCGCTACAGTTCAATTGATACGACCTTGCCGCAACGTATTCGACGTGAAAAACACAGTGCAGACGACGCTGTGCCGGTGCAGGTCTAGGGAGTGACAATGCCACCAGACATCGCTGTTATTGACCTGATGCTGGCCATACCCGGGGAGGATAACAGCCGGTTTTATGAGTGGATTAAACCCATGCTGATGGACAGGGAAAGCCATGACATGTTCTCCATGCCCGCCCAGTATATGTTCAAGGACATTCCCGAGACACCCAGTCAGGACGATTATATTGCCTACACCATCGCGCAAATGGACAAGCACGGTATTGCGCGGGCGATGATTGACGTGGGTGAGTTCAGTGAGGCTCATGCAGAGGCTTTGCGTCGCCACCCGGACCGGTTCTTCGCCTCCTACGAGGCCAACCCCAATGGCGGAATGGAAGAAGTGCGTAAAATTGTGCGTATGCACGAGGAGTTCGGTATTAAAGCGGTTACCGCTGCGCCCGCCATGATCTGTCCGTCGGTGCCGGTAAACGACAAAAAATGGTACCCCATCTATGCTAAATTGGTAGAGCTGGATATTCCTTTCTGTCCCTGTATGGGTGTGCCCGGGCCGCGTGTGCCCTTCGGTCCGCAGAAAATGGAGTTGTTGGATGAAGTGCTGTGGTTCTTTCCCGAGATGCGCGTGGTGACACGGCACGGCTGTGAACCCTGGACTGAACTGGCCTGTAAGATGATGCTCAAGTACCCCAATCTATACTATATGACCAGTGCCTTCGCACCGCGCTACTACCCACAGGATATTATTGATTTCGCCAATAAACGCGGTGCCGACCAGGTGATGTACGCGGGGTATTTTCCGATGGGTTTATCCCTGGATAGAATTTTTAAGGAAATGCCGGATGTACCGCTGCGCGATGAGGTATGGCCGAAGTTTTTGCGTGAAAATGCTATCCGCGTCTTCAAACTCGACGAATAGAAATAAATAAAAAAGGACAGGACAAGCCCTATGCTATCAATTGCGGATATTTCGGATCGTCTGGAGATAGAGGATGTAGTGAAGGCGTATTCTCATGCGATAGACCGGCGGGAATTTGACCACCTTCGACAACTATTTACAGCGGACGCCCATATAGACTACAGCGCATTCAATGGCAGTGTGGGAACACTGGAAGAAACCATAGAGTTCCTGAAAAGCGCTCTCACGAAGGAGCTGTTTCCGAACTGCCAGCATCTGCTGAGCAACATACAAATAGAACTGGACGGCGATAGTGCAAGCGGTAGAGTAATGTGTTTCAACCCCATGGAAATGTCGATTGCCCAGGGGGAGAAGCAGGTATTTATGCTCGGCCTGTGGTATCTCGACGAATACCAGCGAACAGCAGGTGGCTGGCGTATCAGTCGCCGGGAAGAGGAGAGGAGTTGGGTGTTCAATGCTCCGGACTTTATGGGGTTTTAATATGAGTGGCCAGGGCTACTTTTTGAATCGCTTATGCCAATTCGTGCTGTTTACTGCACTGCTTTGTGGTGCCCTGTTTAGCCATGTTGCCGGCGCACAAGACCTCGAGCCGCGTAGCTATACCAATATCCCCGTAGGAGAGTCATTCCTGGTTGTGGGCTATATTCGCTCAGGCGGTGAAATTGCGCCCTCTGGTACCTCATCTCCCATCCAGGACTTCGAACTGGATATCGACGCCGGTGTCATTGGCTTTGCCCATAGTTTTGGCCTTGCAGGTAAATCGGCCAAGATCGACATGGGCGCAACGCGACAGTGCTGGGAGGGTTCTGCCACCTACCGGGGGGAATTTGTCGCGGATAGGCGCTGTGGTTACGGTGATCCAAAAATCAGGCTGAGCTGGAATTTCTACGGTGCTCCCGCACTCGCTCTAGAGGAGTTTATGACGTGGGAGCCAGGGCTTGTCATCGGAACAAGCTTGCAAGTTAGCGTCCCTGTTGGTACTTACAAGGACGATCAATTAGTAAATTTTGGCGCTAATCGCTGGATGTTCAGGCCAGGAATCGGTATGTCGCACAAATTCGGGCGCTGGCATTACGATGTCATCGCATCGGTGCGACTCTATGAAGACAACGACGATTTTTTTAACGGCTCGACGGTGGAGCAAGATCCTTTGTATTCCGTGCAGGGGCATCTTATTTACAATTTGCGAAAGGGCCGCTGGCTGTCCCTCAATGCTAACTTTTATCGGGGTGGTGAAACTTCAGTAGAACATATACCGTCCCGCAATTTAAAAGAAAACTCGCGTTTTGGTATGACCTATTCGACCCCCATTAACAGACACAACAGTCTGAAGCTATATGCCAGTACCGGTGTTCTTACCCGGACGGGCGATGATTTTGATACCTTTGGAATAGCCTGGCAGTATCGTTTTTGAGCAGAAGCGGGAGGGTTGAACACCCGGTGTATCAGAGTTTATCCAGGTGAGTTTGTCGTATTACTTTTTTCAGGAGTTTGCCCGTGGCATTTTTCGCCAGCGGCTCGCTGGACAGCGAGAAATAAGTGGGTACTTTGTAGCCCGCAACCCGATCGGAGACATACTGCTGTAACGATTCTGCGCTTAGTTCAGCGTTCTTTCGAATAGCGACTGTAGCAGCTAACTCCTCTCCCCAGCGGTCGTGAGGAACGCCGTATACCGCTGCCTCGATGACTGCGGGATGAGTCTGCAGGATGCCTTCAATCTCGACGGGGTAGATATTTTCGCCACCGCGAATCACCATATCTTTAATGCGATCAACGATGTATATGAAATTGTTGTCATCCACATAACCCACATCACCGGTCGCAACCCAGCCGTCGATAAAAGTGTCGGCGCTGGCCTCGGGGAGATTCCAGTATTGCTGGGCGTTAGTGGGGCTTTTAATATATATCTCTCCGGTTTCACCCGCGGGCAAGGTGTTGCCCCGCCCGTCGACAGTTTTACACTCGACAATCGGGGACAGGGTACCTGCGGCGGCCGGATTTACCCTGAAGGCCTCGCCGGTGCAGTTGGCACAGGCGGCGTTGGTTTCAGTCATACCATAGCCCGTGCCAGGGTAGGCGTCAGGCAGTTTGTTGTAGATAGTATCCTTGAGGTGGGGAGGGCAGGCTGCACCCCCAGCGCCGATGGAATACAAGCTGGAAGTATCTGTAGTGTCGAATGCGGGAGACTCCAATAGAGCCAGAGACATGGTGGGAACACCCACGAATACGGTGAGCCGCTCTTTCTCGATAATGGCCAGTGCCTCCTCGGCATCCCACTTGTACATGATGCTGGTCTTGCGTCCGCCCCGTAAATTGAGCAGGAAAACGGAATAGCAGCCGGATACGTGGAACAGGGGGACGGCGAGTAGGGTGGAAGGCTCAAAACCACTCCCCAGCATTTTTTCTATGGCGTCGGGGTTGGCCATGGCCGATATGTAGCTGTGAACCTCGAAGTTCATCAGCGTCTGGCAGAGGGCGAAGTTGGTAGAAACCGCGCCTTTGGGTTTTCCCGTCGTCCCGGAGGTATACATCAGCATTACCGGGTCTCCCGCGCTGATGTCTACATCGGGCAGGCTGGCCGAGCTTTGTTGCGTTGATTCCCAGCTGTCTACGCCGGGCTGTGCTTGCTCCCGAGCACCTCTGGCAACCACTGCGGTGCACGCCAGCCCTTGTAATCTGCCTGCAATATAGTCTGCGCGTTGCTGGTCGCAAAAAACCAGCTTGGCACCGGCATCGTCCAGGGCATAGGCCAGGTCGCCGGCCTGCCCCCAACTATTGAGCGGAACCACGATCGCACCCACCGATATGACGGCGGTAAATGCCACCATCCATTCCGGATAGTTGCGCATGGCGATGGCGACCCGTTCGCCCTTGTTGATTCCATAGTGGTTTACCAGGTGATTTGCCAACTTATCAACACTGTTGAAGTACTCATTGAAGCTGACTTGTTCTTCGCCAAAGGTGATAAAGATTTTGTCACCATGATTCCGCCCTTCGGCCAGGGCATCGCGCAGGGTGGCGGGTGCATTTTTGTAGGCGAGCACGTCGGCGCCGTTAAACTGTCGCCTCTGCACCTCAAAAGGTGCCCCAGCACTTGTCAATTGCGTACAGGCATCACGGAGCTTCTGGGCTATTTCTGTGAGGGCTGTAGCAGGGCCATTCATGGGCGGGAAGCCTCTTAATCGTTTTGGGCTACCCAGGATTCGGGCAGGTACTCCAGGTCTATTTTGTTAACAGCCTCTCTCAAATTGGACTCCAATACATCCAGTTCTTTCGCGCCGACACGCTCGGCATAATACTGGCGAACTTCATCGACGACCTGCATGCTGTCTTTCACCAGGTTTATTCCCTTTTTTGTCAGGCGAATTTCCTTAGCCCGCTTGTCATTCTGGTCAATACCACGCTCGATGTAGCCCATGCGCTCGACCTCTTTCAACATTTTCCCCATTGCCTGCTGGGTTACCTGAGCACGTTCGGCCAGCTCGGTAACACGCACGGCACCCAGGCCGAGATTCGAAAATAGTACACTGTGGGATGGCCTGATCTGTTCGTGCCCTCTCTGCTGTAATAACTTGAGCGTGCGCCGCTCAAAATCCTTGGAAAACTCAATCAACAGGCGTAAAAGATTATTTGAAAGTTTGTACGCGATATCCTGATTCTTTTGTGCTGTACTTTTGCTCATGTGGTGTGCTCCCTACCGTTTTAGCCTCTATTTTTTTGTGGGCTTTTAGTTTTGTAAATGTGAGCTGATACTAACAGAATTGTCCACCTTATGGATGTCAGATGTAAATAATAGTTCCCGGTTACGCCTTATTTTAACGATGTCCCGCTTCTTTTAGTAGATCCTCTTTATTCTCTGGTTTTGTCGCATATAATGCGAGTTGACTACTGACATTATTATCTGGTGGGAATGCTCCGGTCGTAAACAAGAAGACTCAGAGGCGCCACTTTTTTGTACTGCAGCCTTCACATCCGTTACACTGCGCGCCATTCCAGACTTTGGCGGGCACCTCCAATGGCAAAAATTATCACCTGTAATACTAACGGCATTCGCGCCGCCTCACGCAAGGGTTTTTTCGAGTGGATGGCTGGTGAAAGCCCGGATGTTGTATGCATTCAGGAGACCAAGGCACAGCTTCACCAACTGACAGATCCGATCTTTAGCCCCGAGGGCTACTATTGCTATTACAATGACGCCCAGAAAAAGGGCTACAGTGGCACGGCGCTGTACAGCAAGGTGAAGCCAATAAAGGTGGTGACATCGCTGGGCTGGGACCCCGCCGATTCCGAGGGTCGATACCTGCAGGCAGACTTCAAGGGCTTGAGTGTCATTTCACTGTATCTGCCCTCCGGGTCCAGCAGTGATGAGGCACAGCAGCGTAAATACCGTTTTATGGATAATTTCCTGGAGCATTTAAAGGCGCTGCGACGCAAGCGCAGGGAATATATCATCTGCGCGGATTGGAATATCTGCCACAAGGAAATTGACCTGAAGAACTGGCGCCCTAATCGCAAGAATTCCGGTTTCCTGCCCGAGGAGCGGGCTTGGCTGGATGTACTGTATGACGAGGTGGGGTATGTCGACTCATTCCGCCTGGTTAACGATGCCCCGGAGGAATATACCTGGTGGTCTAACCGGGGCCAGGCCTGGGCCAAAAACGTGGGTTGGCGGCTGGATTACCAGGTGATTACCCCAAAATTAGCGAAGAGCGTATTGGCGGCAAGTGTTTATAGGGAGGAGCGCTTCTCCGATCACGCACCGCAAATTATGGAATACGATTTCGACATCGAATCCTGACACCATTTGATTGCGGCAATTCGCCAAAACCTGTACATTAACGAGCGTTTTCACACCTCTCTATTAAGGAAAAATCAATGAGTTTGTTTATAGCCAGTGCCCATGCCCAAGCTGCAGGTGAGGCGCCCGGGGGCGGTGACCTGTTCCAGATCGCCTTTCTTATCGGGTTGTTTGTCCTGTTTTACTTTATTGCCATCCGTCCCCAGCGCAAGCGGCAGAAAGAGCATACACAGATGATATCTGCGGTTAGTAAAGGCGACGAAGTAGTGACCAGTTCTGGCATTCTCGGGAAGATCAGTTCTCTGGATGATAACTATATTGTGTTGACCGTCTCCGACAAGGTCGACTTGAAGTTTCAGCGAGTGCATATTCACGCGGTTCTTCCCAAAGGTACGTTGAAGTCAATCGGCTAGCATGAGGCTTGATTACCCCCGTAAAATCGATCTCGCCTGTACGCCGACGCCTTTACAGTACATGGCAAGGGCGACAGACGAGTGGGGCGGGGGGCATCGGCTGTGGATCAAACGCGACGATCTGACTGGCTCCTTACTCAGCGGCAATAAGGTTCGCAAACTGGAATTTATCGCCGCGCACGCATTCGATAATGGTTATGACACGCTGATTACCTGTGGTGGACTGCAAAGTAATCACTGCCGTGCCACGGCATTTGTAGGGGCCCAACTGGGGCTCAAGGTGCATTTGATTCTGCGCGGTGAGGAACCTCCGGAGAAAGACGGCAATTATTTGCTGGATCACCTGGCAGGCGCACAGATTGATTGTTACCCCACCAGGGTCTATGTCAAAGAGTTGGAGTCCCTGTTTCAAAAGCTGCAGGACGACTATGCAGAAAACGGCCATAAGGCCCTGGTGATACCCACTGGTGGCAGCGATGGCATTGGTGCCTGGGGTTATATCGCTGCCTGCGAGGAATTACGGGACGACTTTATTACGGCGGGGATATCCAGGGCACATATTATTACGGCCTCCGGTTCCGGTGGCACACAGGCGGGGCTCACGCTCGGCGCCAAACTTCATAACCTACCCGCGACTGTCTGGGGCGTAAATGTCTGCGATGATGAGCAGTATTTTGTCGACAAAGTTACTTCGGATGTAGCGGACTGGCGCTGCCGATACCCCGGGGTTCCCGATTGCGACATGCACCCGCGGGTCCTCGATGGTTATGTTGGTCCCGGATACGGTGTCGCCGAACAAGAGATTTTCGACCTGATTGCGCACCTGGCGCGGATGGAAGGCATTGTTCTGGACCCGGTATACACCGGTAAGGCATTTCATGGAATGATCACCGAGATAGCCAGGGGTAGGTTCGATGGCGTTCGGGATATCGTATTTATGCACACCGGTGGTACTTTTGGCATTTTCCCGCAGCGAGGCGGCTTTTCATGACCGAATTAATAACAACAATAAATGGCTGGGCCTGGGGTCCGGTAATGCTGGCTTTATTACTCGGCACCGGGATATACCTGAGCCTGGGGCTGCGTGCTATCACCGTAAGAAAAATCCCCACGGCTTTTCGCCTGTTATTGAGCGGCCGAAAAGGTGAGGGGAAGGGCGACATTTCGCCTTTCAGTGCCCTGATGACTTCGCTTTCAGCCACCATCGGTACAGGTAATATTGCCGGCGTGGCAACGGCACTGGCACTGGGTGGCCCCGGGGCTTTGTTCTGGATGTGGATAACCGCGCTGCTGGGTATGGCCACCAAATATGCGGAGGCGGTGTGTGCCGTCAAATACCGGGAGCAGGATGAAGACGGTAATTACAGCGGCGGGCCGATGTATTACATTAAAAATGGTTTGCACAAGCGCTGGCACTGGCTGGGTATCGCTTTTGCCATCTTTGGCAGCCTGGCGGGCTTCGGCATCGCCAATACGGTGCAGTCCAACTCAGTTTCACAGGTGTTGAATGACTCGTTTTCTGTGCCGCCGCTGGTCACCGGCCTGGTACTGATGGTTCTGGTGGGGGCTGTGGTGCTGGGTGGTATCAAGCGCATTGCCAGTGTGGCGAGTTTACTGGTACCCATGATGGCCCTGAGTTACATCTTGATGTGCCTTTTTGTTATCGCATCTAACCTCTCTGCGGTACCCGCCGCTCTGACATACATAGTCGAGAGTGCGATGACAGGTTCTGCGGCAGCGGGCGGTTTTGCCGGCGCCACCATGTGGGCTGCGCTGCGCTTTGGTGTGGCCCGGGGTATTTTTTCCAACGAGGCGGGCCTGGGCAGCGCACCGATTGCGCACGCGGCAGCGCGTACGGATCAGCCGGTACAGCAGGGCATGATCGCCATGCTGGGTACGTTTATAGACACCTTGATTGTGTGCACGATGACGGGGCTTGTTATCGTGATTATGGACGTCCTGCCCTCGGGTGTTAGCGGGGCAAGTTTGACCACCATGGCATTCTCCAACGCGTTCCCGGGCGGTGATATAATTGTTACGATCGCCCTCTGCCTGTTCGCTTTCACCACCATGATTGGCTGGTCGTTCTATGGCGAGCGCTGTGTTGTATTTCTGTTTGGCACCCGTGCAATCCTGCCGTTCAGGGTGGCCTGGGTGGTTGTCATCCCCGTAGGAACGATGGTTGAGCTGGATATGGTGTGGTTGATCGCCGATACCTTGAACGCCTTTATGGCCATTCCGAACTTGATTGCCTTGTTGTTACTGGGGCCGATGGTTTTCAAGCTAACTCGAGAGTATTTTAAGAAGTAGAGGTTTACCGCGTTGATGGAAAATAATGGCCTGACCGAGCAGCTGGACACAGTAGAGGAGTGCGTTGAAAAAACCATCGCACGGGTCGGCAATAAATTGGTACTGGGCGCCCCTCTGGGGCTGGGTAAACCGGTACAGCTGATCAATGCCTTTTATCGCCATGTCGCCAGCGACCCTTCGCTCTCGCTGCATATCTACACGGCCCTGTCATTGGAGTTACCCAAGCCGGGTAGCCATATAGAGGCAAGTCTGGCGGGACCTATTGTCGAGCGCCTCTTTGGCGATTATGAAGAGCTGGATTATATGAAGGCGCTGCGCAGTGGCAGCATGCCACCAAATATCGAAGTAAGTGAATTTTACTTCAAGGCGGGGGCGATGAAAAATATCCCGTCCGCACAGCAACATTATATTTCGAGCAATTATACGCATGTGGCAAGAGATCTGGCCGATTGCGGTGTGAATGTGCTGATTCAGCTTGTTGCGACAAAAGACGAGGGCGGCGTTAAGCGCATCAGCCTGTCCAGTAATCCCGACACAGCCCTTGACCTCAGTGCCAGGCTGCGTGCCGAAGCCGATAGGGAGTGCGTGTGTATAGCGCAGTCCCACGATGATCTGCCTTTTATGCAACACGATGCCGCTGTGGAAGACGGTTTTTTTGACATGCTGGTATGTAATGCCCGGTACAATAAAACCCTGTTTGCCGTGCCGAATGCCGTAGTGCCTGTCAAGGACTACGCGACAGCGCTCCACGCCAGCAGTCTTATCGCGGACGGGGGCACATTGCAAATTGGCATTGGCTCCCTGGGTGACGCGGTGGCCCATGCCTGCGTCCTGCGGCACAAACACAACGCCAGGTATCTGGAAATGTTGAGTGGTCTCACTCACCAGGCCAACCCCATTGCCGAAGACTGTAAGACTTTCAATGAAGGGCTCTACGTCTCCACCGAAATGTTCGTCAACGGCATGATGCATTTGATGGAACAGGGCGTCGTCAAGCGCAAAGTCTATGACAATCTCAGTTTGCAGAAAGGTATCAACGCGGGCGAGATCGAGCCCACAGTCAACACACGTTTGTTTGACTATACCCTGCGTGAAAAATTGATTCCCCAGGTGCTGGATGACGCTTCACTGGCCGATCTGAAATCCTGGGGCATCATTGAAGAGTCGGTTCTACTGAAGGGAGCGCAGCTTGTTATCGATGGCCGTGAGTGCGCAAATAACACCTCTGACCCCGGCACGGTTAAAGCCCTGCTGGAGGGCACCGATGGCAAGCCATTGAAACGGGGCAAAATTCTTCACGGCGGATTTTTTCTGGGCCCGCAGGACTTTTATCAGAAGCTGCGCGACCTGGATGAAGCCGCACATCAGCAGATATGTATGACCAGTGTGAGTAAGACCAACCATTTGCTCGCCGACGTGGAGTTGTATTGTGCCCAGCGCCAGAAAGCCCGGTTTATCAATACCGGCATGATGGTTACCCTGACCGGCGCAGTTGCCTCCGATGCATTGGAAAATGGTTCTGTAGTTAGTGGCGTAGGGGGGCAATACAACTTCGTCGCGATGGCGCATGACCTTCCCGGTGCGCGCTCAATACTCTGTATCCGCAGCACACGGGGTTCGGGAAAAAGCCTGAAATCCAATATTGTTCCGTTCTATGGTCATCTCACTATTCCCAAACATTTGCGGGATGTCATCGTAACCGAATACGGCGTCGCCGACCTGCGCGGGCAGTGCGACGCAGAAATTATCAAGCGCCTGATCAGTATCGCAGACTCGCGGTTTCAACAGGAGTTGGTGGACTTTGCCAAGGCCAATGGCAAGCTGGAGTCAGAGTATGAAATCCCCGTTGAAGCGAGGAATAATACGCCGGAAACGTTGATGCGAGTGCTGGGTTCTGAACTAGGCGCCGGGCTGCTACCTGACTATCCTTTTGGCACCCAGCTTACGGAGCAGGAAATCACACTGGCAGCGAGCCTGCGCAGGGTGAAGGCCTTAACTGATGAACCCAAAAGCCTGATCAAGGCTGCGCTTAAAGCGCTGATTCATAACACTGATCAAGAGGCCGCCCGGCCTTTTCTGGAGAGAATAGATCTGGAACACCCCAATACCAGCAAAGACTTCCTGATCAAACAGCTGGTTTTGCTCGACCTCGAAGAGCGGGGAATGCTCAAGGCCGGATGAACTGATGCCCGAAAAGCTCGACAACAATTTAGTTATCGCAATTTCCTCCAGGGCGCTGTTTAATCTGGATGACAGTCACGAGGTGTATGAACGGGAGGGGCTGGAGGCCTATTCCAGATACCAGGTGGAGCGTGAAGATACGCCCCTGGAGCCCGGTGAGGCCTTTCCCCTGGTACAAAAACTGCTTCGCTTGAACAAGCGGCTGGGCGATGACTCCCAGGTCGAGGTGGTACTGCTTTCCCGCAATAGCGCGGACACGGGTTTGCGTATCTTTAATTCTATTGCGCACCATAATCTGGCTATTACCAGGGCGGCATTTTGCGGCGGCGAGAGTCCCTGGCGCTATATCAATGCCTTTGGCTCTCATCTTTTTTTGTCAAATGATTCTGATGATGTCAGGCACGCCCTGGAAAACGGTGTGGCGGCAGCCACACTGGTGTCCAGTAAGGGTGGTGGAATGGACAGTGAAGAACTGCGTTTCGCCTTTGATGGCGATGCCGTCATTTTCTCCGATGAAGCCGAGCGGATTTACAAGTCGAAGGGGCTGGAGGCGTTTACAGCCAGTGAGCAGGCCGCTGCACATGACCCCTTGAGTGGAGGGCCGTTTAAAGCCTTCCTCGGTGCGCTGTACCGACTGCAGCAGGCATTCCCCGCCACAGAGGCACCCATTCGTACCGCACTGGTAACGGCACGATCAGCGCCGGCCCACGAGCGGGTAATTCGCACTCTGCGTGCATGGAATATCCGCATCGATGAGTCCATTTTTCTGGGTGGGCTCAATAAAACCGAGTTTTTGCGGGCCTACCAGGCCGACGTCTTTTTTGATGATCAGCAGTCCCACTGTGAAGCCGCCAGCCCCCATATAGCTACCGGTCACGTTCCCCACGGGGTCGCTAACAACTAAAGGGCTCTTTTTTCGTTATTCCTTTTTATATTGGCGTTCCCGTTGTTTTATGGCTATTCTTTATAAGACGCAAGAGGAATTGGCATGAAATTACAGCAGTTGCGATACATATGGGAGGTGGCTCACCACGACCTCAATGTGTCTGCTACGGCGCAGAGTTTGTACACCTCCCAACCTGGTATCAGTAAGCAAATTCGCTTGCTCGAGGATGAGCTGGGTGTGGAAGTGTTCGCCAGGAGTGGCAAACACCTGACCCATGTTACACCCGCCGGAGAGGTAATCCTGGAAGCGGCGGGCAAGGTGCTGCGTACGGTTGAAGGTATAAAGCAGGTTGCCCAGGAATATTCCAATGAGAAGAAAGGCAGCCTGTCGGTGGCCACTACTCACACCCAGGCCCGCTACGCGCTGCCAGCCACCATCGGTAAGTTTATGGCGCGCTACCCCGATGTCTCCCTGCACATGCACCAGGGGACGCCGATGCAGATATCCGAGATGGCAGCCGATGGCGTGGTTGATTTCGCCATTGCAACAGAAGCACTGGAGTTGTTCAGTGATTTACTGATGATGCCCTGTTATGAGTGGAACCGGTGCGTGCTGGTGCCGCGAGATCATCCGCTGACCCAGTTGTCCTCCCTCACCATAGAAGACGTGGCTGAACACCCTATAATCACCTACGTTTTCGGTTTTACCGGTCGTTCCAAACTCGATGAAGCCTTCCTGGACAAGGGTTTAATCCCCAAAGTTGTGTTTACAGCTGCAGATGCCGACGTTATAAAAACCTATGTGCGGCTGGGGCTGGGTATTGGTATCGTTGCCGCCATGGCCTACGACGAGACTGTCGATAGCGACCTGGTTGCTCTGGATGCCAGCCATCTCTTTGCCAGTAGTATTACCAAAATTGGCTGTAGGCGGGGTACATTTCTGCGTGGCTACATGTACGAGTTCATCGAGGACTTTGCGCCTCACCTCACCCGGAAAGTTGTCGAGGAAGCCTTTCTCCGGCAGAACAAAGTAGAGCTGGATGAGTTATTCTCCCACCTGAAATTACCTGTCTACTAACAAAGGAAACAAAACGTGGAACTAGCCTGTCTGGACCTGGAAGGGGTACTGGTCCCTGAAATATGGATTGAATTTGCCGAGCGCACCGGCATTGAGGCTCTGAGAGCTACAACCCGAGACATACCCGACTACGATGTGTTGATGAAGCAGCGCCTGGCACTACTGGACCAGCACAATTTGAAGATAGACGATATTCAGGCAGTGATCGCGGGTCTTGAGCCGCTGCCCGGCGCAATCGACTTTATCAATTGGCTGCGAGAGCGCTTCCAGGTGATTATCCTGTCGGATACGTTTTACGAATTCTCCCAGCCCCTGATGCGGCAATTGGGCTGGCCTACACTGTTCTGTCACCGACTCATAAGTGATGCTGAGGGCAGGGTGGTAGACTATAAGTTGCGCCAGAAAGATCCCAAACGCGCCTCGGTAAAAGCTTTTCACAGCCTGAACTACAAGGTGATCGCCGCCGGTGATTCTTATAACGACACCAGCATGCTCAGCGAAGCTGATGTGGGTATATTGTTCCATGCACCGCAAAATGTCATCGATGAGTTTCCGCAATTTACCGCAGTGCAGGAATTTCAGGAACTCAAAGATGAGTTCCTGAAAGCCAGTGACAGGGATTTGTCATTGTAGGCTAAATCTAGTTGCCAGGGCTTATCCCTAATAACAGTACTATGGGATTAGCTGCCCGCCTAGGTAGCCCACTTAAAATCGTCGTAACTTAAATCTGAAATGGTACCCGTGGGGCCGTCCGTTCTACGGCGGCCTTTCTTGCTGCGGTGCTCTTCTTCTCCCGCAACAATATGCAGGTCGGCCTGAAGGCAGTAAAGGGACCGCCTGTCTTCCTCTACGCGTCTGTCCTCGTGTCGTACGTATCGGCACTGGCACTTGTTCGAGTCACAGTTGGGAAGGGGAATCTGTGGAGCGTGTTCAGCCAGGAAGCGCGTTTCGCCCAGGGACTTCACTGCGGTGCATGCGCAGCCTCCATAATTGATGGATGCCGAGTGATAGAGCTTGTGCAGCTTGCCCGGGCGCTGGGCCTTTCTGGAAAGCTTGCGAGCGTGCCTGTTTTTTGGCCCGGACTTGAGAAGCCAGTAGGCGGCAGCCGCACACACCAGCAGAATTGAGATAATGATCATGACGATTTCCCTCCGTCTCATTGGTCAATAATTGATCACCACTTCATGCTAGTCCTCGTTAAGCCAAACTAAAACACTGCCACATACCACAAAAGGGGTATAAGAAAAATTCACTAAATATAACAAATACAATGTACTAGAGTGCAACGCTAAAGTTGTATGTAGTTTTGGCCAGTGTTTCCATGTTTTCTGAAGGGCATAGATAAGGCTAGTAAAGCTTTTCTTATATTTCCAATGAGGAGCTATATCGATTTGGACTTAGCTTAGATATCCAGCTTTGATTTTGGTTATGACGGCGGAGCCGGCTGTTTTGACGACATTGGCCCGAAGAATAGCCTATGGCCTCACGCTGAGCTTTTCTCCAGGATCTGCAAATATTTCTGCACCTTGTCAAAGGTTTCCCGGTACTCTGAATGCCACTGTGAATCGGCTACGATGCCACCGCCGCCCCAGCAGTGAATGTTCCCCTCCTGGCACAGCAGTGTCCTTATCGCGATATTGCTGTCCATACGCCCATCGGCGCTGACGTACATCATAGAGCCGCAATAAACCTGTCGCGGATGGGGTTCCAGCTCGGCTATGATCTCCATGGCTCGCCGCTTGGGTGCGCCAGTAATGGAGCCCCCGGGGAAACTGTCCCGCAGCAGCTCCCAGGCGCTTCGTTCAGGCCTCAGTTCACCGCTGATAGTGCTCACCAGGTGGTGCACACTGGGGTAACTCTGCAATTCAAAAAGGCGGTCTACGTGAATACTGCCCGGCACGCAGCTGCGGCCCAGGTCATTGCGTAGCAGGTCGACTATCATCAGGTTTTCAGCGCGATCTTTCTCTGAGTCGCATAATTCCCTGGCGGCATTTTCGTCCGCATGGGCATCGCTGTGGCGCGGACTGGTTCCCTTGATGGGCGAAGCTTCAACGTGTTGGCCGTGCAGGGAAATAAATCGCTCCGGGGACAGGCTTATCACCGCGCCATTGTCCGGCAGGGTGATATAGGCAGAGAAAGGGGCCGCTGCTGCGCCGCGCAGACTCTTGTAGGCGGACCAGGGGTCGCCTTCAAACACTGCACTGAAGCGTTGGGCGAGATTGACCTGATAACAGTCACCGGCCGTTATATAGTCCTTAATTTTTTCAAAAGCGCTTTTATAGGCGGCGTCCGTGAGGTTGCTCTGAAAAGAGCCCAGCAATCGAAAAAAACTGCCTGCTAGGGCGACAGGGCGGCTCAATCGTGACAACAGTGCCGCTCTGCGACGGGAGGAAACACTGGGAAGAGCGACAAGTACAGACTTTCTAAGCAGGTGGTCTTGTATCACCGCCCATTCATAGGCATGCAGGTGAGCGCCAGAGCTCCGGCCTGTTGTATTGGCCAGTGAATGTGGGGGTAACTTGTTTAGCCCACTTCCTGCATCGTAATCGATATAGCCCAAAATCCCCCCGCAAAAAGGCAGGTCCTGGGCTGCGGGCTGTATGTCGCCATAGCGCTCACGGTGAAACCTGGACATCTCCCCAAAATATGTCTTGCATTGTTCTTCTCCCGCACTGGGCGGAAGCTGGGGAAGCGCTTCGTCCAGCGGGCTTGCAGTTAAAATGTCGTATCTGCCCCTGCGAGAATAGGGCTGTGCGCTGTCAAAGAAGGCCGCTGCGGGCAGGTCTTTTATTCTGTTAAACAGTTCGCAGCTGTCTGGGCAGTAGGGTATCTCTTCCAGGTTCAATGTTTTACCCACGGGTATGCACGGCGGGGTAGCAGTGCAATGTAAGCACTGAGTATATTCGTAAAATATGGCAAAAAACGCTACGCATACTGTGTAATCTCAGCGGTATGTCTGCATAAACTGTTGTAATTTCATCCGTGACTTCGCTTTCACATAATTGACTTAAGGGTCGAATTTCATTAAAGTAAGTCGCCGTATTTCAGGCTGGCTTGCATCGTAAGCCCGACCGCCACAACATGCAAATTCCGCTGCTTTTCCTCAGGGGGAAGCAGGGTTGACTTTACTCTCGAAACTACAGTTTGGACCAGAAAATTATGAGCAGCACAGTTACCGATATGGATTTAGACGCGTCACTGACTAATCCATTTGCCGAGAACAATGAGTGGGAATTCACCGTGCCGGGCCAGTTGGAAACAGAACCTGGACTCTATGAAAAAACGCTTAAGGCGGGTTGGGATTTGCAGCAGCGCCCCTATACGGCCGCCGGGGTAAAAGGCATTCAACGCCAACACCTGAAAAAGCGCATGACTATCTGGGAGCGCATCGAATGCCTGGCCGATGACGAGCCCACTGTGTTGTACCAAAACTGGGGTCCGAACCTGGATGGGGCGTCCCTGGTAACAGCGCTCATTAAAGTTAATGGCCGCGATGTCGCTCTGTACGGTCACGACTTCACCATACGTGCCGGCTCCATGGATGCAACAAACGGCGAGAAGTTGGCCCGCTTGTTCCAATTGGCTGCGAAAAGAAAAATTCCTGTGGTGGGCCTCAATGACTCGGCGGGAGCTTACATTCCCGCGGGTGTGGGTGGCCTTGATGGTTACGCCGATGCATTTACGGCGCTGCGTAAAATCAGCGGTGTAGTGCCCAGTATTATGTGTATGTTCGGCTTTAATGCCGGCGGTGGTTCCTACCTGCCGCGCCAGGGCAGCTTTATGATTCAGCCCAACGACACTTTTTTCGGCCTGACCGGTCCCGGCGTGGTCAAGTCCGTATTGGGTGAGGATGTTACCCCCGACGAGTTGGGCGGCCCCGGTGTTCACAGCCAAAGCGGTGTCACCGACTTTGTTGTCCCCGACGAGATATCGGCGCTGAAGAAAGTGCGAGAGCTACTGAACTACCTGCCCAGCCACAATGGCGAGTTGGCACCTCTGCAGCACTCCTCAGACCCGATGAGCCGCAAAACCTGGGATATCGACCTTCTGTTGAAGAAGGCCTTTAACTCACCCACTGGCTTTAATACCCCCATTGATATCAGCATATTGATCCAGCAGTTGTGTGACCATGGTGACTTTCTTGAAATTCAGCCTGAACGGGCAAGAAATACAATTACTGCTCTGGGGCGCATGGGCGGTAACGTCATCGGCTTTGTTGCCAATAATTCAGCGGTGTCCTCTGGTCAGATCGATATTCCCGCCGCTTACAAGAACGCGCGCTTTATCCGTTTTTGTAATCTCTACAATATTCCCATCATCTTTTTGGAAGATACAACTGGCTTCCTCCCTGGAAAAGATCAGGAGGCAGGGGGCATTGTGCAGGCCGGCAGGGCGATGCTGGACTCCATCGTGGATTTGCGCACACCGCGCTTTTTAGTGCTGGTGCGCAATGCTTTTGGCGGTGCTTATGCCTCCTACAATAACTATGCGACGGGTGCCGACTTTGTGGTTGCCCTGCCGACAACACGGGTTGCGGTGATGGGTCCGGCGGGAGTCGAGTACGTATACAAGAGCGAACTGCGAAAAATTCGCGCTTCTGTGGCGGGCAAAATCGAAGCGGAGACAGAGGCACAGATTGCTGCGGGCCTGCCCGGCGATGCCGCCCGCAATGCGGCGCAGGAGTTGGTCGACCAATGGGTTAAATCCCAGGAGAAATTACTGGTGCAACGTTACGAGCAGGAATTAATGAACCCGAATGAGGCCTTGAGCCTGGGTTCCATTTCCCAGATTGTGATGCCCTCCGACCTGAGACATGTGCTCGCGGAGCAGATGGATTTCTGTCTCAGGCATTACAAGGCAGAACCACTGGCATCAGTACAGCGAGAGTTTCATTAAACACTCCGGAAAAACATTTACACCAAGACCATTAATTGAGGAAAGCTAGCGTGTCCAACGAACACTATTTGGAAAATGCCCTGATTCATCGTGACCGTCGCCTGGGGCACAACCAATCACCATGGGTGCGGCAATTTAACTGCACTCACTTGACTCCGCTTATCATTTGCAGGGGTCCGATACGTAAAGAGGCCATGGACGTCTTTACTGAGATGGGCATAGATAAATTTGGCATACTGCTTTCGGAAAAAGACTCTATTGTTTACCAGGATGCGCTCGCCCCCGAGTTGCGCTCTCTCACGAACCCGGATCGTGTGCACCGTGTACCCGATTATAGCGGCGCCAACAAGGAAGAACGCGACCAGCGCATTGCGCAAATCATTCAGATAGCAAAGGACAATGGCTACAATTCTATCTTTACCGGCTACGGTTTTATGGCTGAAGATGAAACCATGGTTGCGGCGATGGAAAACGCCGGCCTGAATTTTATTGGACCGTGTTCCCGTACTGTTCACGATGCCGGACTAAAGGACGAGGCAAAACGCACGGCGTTAAAAATAGGCGTGTCGGTAACGCCGGGTATTGATAACGGCACAACCTTAACTTTGCTGAAAAAGCACCCTGATGAAGCGGCGCTGCAGGCACTGTGTAGCGAGCGCGAACTGGATGTTACCGGTCTCGACGACTCGGCCCTGACCATTGAAGAGAAGGCGGAGCGGGTTTTGGCCGCCTCCTATAAAAAGGGTATAGATCTTTATACGATTGACGAATTATGCGTCACCCTGACCGAAGCCGTCGCCAGGATGAATACGGAGTACCCTGCCAACCGTATCCGTCTCAAGGTTATCAGTGGCGGTGGCGGCAAGGGGCAAAGAATTTTATTGGCGCCTTCCTCCTATAGCGGCACCGAGGAAGAAAAAATAGCGCAAGCCAGTGCAAAAACGCCCGAACTGGTACGAGAGGTGCTCAATGAAGTTAAAACCACGGGTGCGGGTGACAATAAAAACGTACTCGTGGAGCTCAATATAGAAACGACGCGGCATCAGGAAATTCAGGTTATTGGCAATGGCGATTGGGCCATTTCCATGGGGGGGCGCGATTGCTCCTTGCAGATGCACGAGCAAAAACTGCTTGAGGTCTCTGTCACCGTAGAGTCCCTGCAGCTGGCTCTTGCGCAAGCCAAAAGTAGCGGCCTGGCTGAAGAGGAAAAAGTATTAACCCAGGACCTGAAAACGCTGCAGGCCATGGAAGAGGAGGCAGCATTGTTCGGGCGAGCGGTAGGCCTGGATTCTGTCTCGACGTTTGAGTGTATTGTTGACCGGGACAAACATTTCTTTATGGAAATGAATACCCGGATTCAGGTTGAGCACCGGGTGACCGAGCTCTGCTATGGCTTGAAATTTGCCAACCCCGAAAACGGCGCTGAAAGTTTCCAGGTAGATTCACTGGTAGAGGCCATGGTGCTATTGGCGGCCCACGGCGAAAAGCTGCCACAACCTGAGCGTGTATTGCGCCATAATGACAGTGTTGAAGCGCGCCTGAACGCTACAAACCAGGCACTGCAACCCAGCGCCGGAGGCGTTATCGATTACTGGAGTGACGCCCTGTCTGGTGAAATACGCGATGACCAGGGCATTAGCCTGCACAACCCGGATACCGATGTATTTATGAAATACACACTGGCCGGGGCCTATGATTCAAATATCGCGCTGCTACTGACTGTAGGCGATACACGGCTGGATACCTACGAGCGGCTAGCGGAGACCATTCGCCAAACGCAAATGCGAGGCAAGGATCTGGCGACAAACCTGGAGTTCCATTACGGCTTGATAAACTGGTTTATTGGCCAAAATATTAATGCCAGGCCGACGACGCGCTTCATTGTCCCCTATCTCACCGCGGTGGGCGAATTGAAGCAGCACGCCGATAATATCGACCTCGAATACGCCTGGCATGAGTTATCAAAGACGGCCCTGCTGGGGCAGTCAGAGGGGGCTACTGCATCGCTCAAGCACACTCTGGAACTGAAACAGGCCCTATTGTTGCGCCCGCTTGAAATTCTGTTGGACCAGCCACATATTTTGAGTGGATGGCTCAGTGTCAACAGCGATTGCTATACCCTCATCGAAGGTAAAATCAGCTGGAATGAAAACCCGATTGAACTATTGGCTGACCTCTATCACTTTCTCAATATGGATTATGTTCACGGTAGCCCTGCGGTCAGTATGATCTGGGGGCATGACAACGACATCCTCGCTGAGGCTCTGGATTTCTATAATGAACTAAACAATCGGCTGGCCGCGGAAGACTGGGTTGAGCTGCAGTCTGTTCTGGCAGGGCTGGAAGCGCCCGCAGGTATCGACCCGGATTTATGGCTGGGCATTCGTGCGGCTCACAAGGGATTCCAGGCGGGTGTTGAAATACTGGGCATTATTCCCAGTATTGCTGAGGCCACCGGGTTTTATAAGCTCACTGTCAACGCAGACATGACCATCGATATCCCCGAGCGCCTCGCCGAAACTGACCTACAGGAGCGTATGGCGAAAGTTCTTGCGCCACCTCCAACGGCCAAGTCGGACGAGGTTCTGGCTGAGAGCGGCGGTATGTTTTATGGCCGGGAAACACCAGAGCATGAGCTCTACGTAAACCAGGGGGATCATTTTGAAGCCGGCGATCCGCTGTATATTGTCGAAGTGATGAAAATGTTCAACAAAGTGTATGCACCTTTTGCCGGCACCATCGACAAAGTGCTGGTGGATACCGACGGTGTGATTATCCGCAAGGGTCAGACGCTGTTTAAAATTACGCCGGATGAAAAAATTGTGGTGGAGTCGCCCGAGGAAATAGCAGAACGGCGTCAACGTGTGACCGGACAGTTTTTGCAACAAACAAGTGAGGAAGCCTGATGATTACTGCATTGGACCATATTGCAATCGCGGTTCCCGATCTGGAAAAAGCAATTACCCGTTTTGCCAAGGACTTTGATCTTAGCTTTGAGGGGCGCGAAGACGTCGTTAACGCGCGGACATCGACTGCTTTTTTTCCGGTTCCGGCAACCAGTATCGAATTGGTTCATCCGTTAAACGGCGAGGGCCCTATAGCGGGCTATCTGGAAAAAAAGGGCGGGGGCCTGCATCATTTATGCTTCCGTTCGGACAATATTGAGGAAGATATCGCCAGGCTCAAGGCAAAGGGTTACCAGTTTCTTGGAGAGGGCCCTACGCCGGGCGCTCATGGCTCCAAAGTTATTTTTATCCATCCAAAGAGTTGCGATGGTGTCCTGATTGAAATAAATCAGCCATCCGATGAGGTCAGCTAGCAATGGACAAAAAAGTTTACGATAAAAACAGTGCGACGCCCGAGGCATGGCGTGAAGTCGCAACCAGGCAAATGAAGGGTAAGAGCCCCGACGAACTGATTCGCAATACCGCTGAAGATATCGCTATTCGCCCACTGTACACAGCAGCGGATACACAGGACCTCGAATATGCCGACACCATGCCGGGTATGTCTCCTTATATACGTGGCCCCCAGGCTACCATGTACGCCGGCCGTCCCTGGACCATTCGGCAGTACGCCGGATTTTCCACCGCGGAGGAATCAAATGCCTTCTATCGCAAGGCGCTGGCGGCAGGCGGGCAGGGGGTTTCGGTTGCATTCGACCTCGCTACCCACCGGGGCTACGACTCTGATCACCCGCGGGTCAGCGGCGATGTCGGCAAGGCGGGGGTTGCCATAGACTCTGTAGAGGATATGAAAATATTATTCGACGGCATTCCGCTGGACGAGGTTTCAGTATCCATGACCATGAACGGTGCTGTGCTACCCGTGCTGGCTGGCTATATTGTTGCCGCAGAAGAGCAGGGCGTTAGCCAGGACCAGTTGGCAGGCACAATACAAAATGACGTGCTGAAAGAATTTATGGTACGCAATACCTACATTTATCCGCCCACGCCCAGTATGAAAATTATTGGCGATGTTATCGCCTACTGTTCTCGCAATATGCCGCGCTTCAATACTATTTCCATTTCCGGATACCACATCCAGGAAGCGGGTGCGAATGCGGCGCTGGAGTTGGCCTATACCCTCGCCGACGGCAAGGAATACATACGCACTGCCATAGCTGCGGGCTTGGGTATTGATGACTTTGCGCCGCGCCTGTCTTTTTTCTGGGGCGTGAGTATGAATTTCTATATGGAAATTGCCAAGATGCGGGCGGCCCGTTTGTTGTGGACACGCATAGTCAGCGAGTTTAATCCGCAAAATCCCAAGAGTTCCATGTTGCGCACCCACAGCCAGACCTCCGGCTGGTCACTGACCGAGCAGGACCCCTATAACAACGTGGTGAGAACTACCATTGAGGCCATGGCAGCGGTTTTCGGCGGCACCCAGTCCCTGCATACCAATGCGCTGGATGAGGCGATTGCGCTACCCACCGAGTTCTCCTCGCGTATTGCGCGCAATACCCAGTTGATTATCCAGGAGGAGACCGGTATTACCAACGTTGTCGACCCCTGGGGTGGCTCCTATATGATGGAATCCCTGACACAGGATATGGCGGATAAAGCCTGGGAGTTGATCGAGGAGATTGAAAAGGCGGGTGGCATGGCGACAGCCATCGAAACCGGCATGCCAAAACTAAGAATAGAGGAAGCGGCGGCGCGTAAACAGGCGAGAATTGACAAGGGCGAGGATGTTATCGTCGGTGTTAACAAGTACAAAGTCGACGTTCAGGATGATGTGGACGTACTGGAAATCGATAACGACGCGGTGCGCGAGTCTCAGGTCGCACGCCTGGCTCGTATCCGGGACGCGCGAGATGAATCTGCGGTAGAGTCTATACTGGAAGATATTTATCAGTGTGCAGTGAGTGGTGAAGGCAATCTACTGGAGCTCGCCATTGAGGCGACACGCCGCCGCGCATCTGTAGGGGAGATTTCTTACGCCATGGAACGTGAATTTGGACGATTTAAAGCGCATGCCCAGACTGTATCCGGTGTGTACGGCTCTGCCTTCGAAGGCGACGAAAACTGGCAGGGAATAAAGTCAGATATCGATAAGTTTGTTGCCGAGCACGGCAGGCGCCCGCGTATGTTGGTGTGCAAGATGGGCCAGGATGGTCACGACCGGGGCGCCAAAGTTATTGCTACAGCCTTTGCCGATGTCGGTTTTGATATTGATTTGTCACCCATGTTTTCGACCCCCGAAGAAGTCGCCCGCCAGGCCATAGAAAACGATGTTCATGTGGTTGGCGTCTCGTCCCTGGCAGCTGGGCACAAGACACTGGTTCCCCAGTTGCTTGAAGAGCTCAAGAAACAGGGCGCAGAGGATATCATTGTGATAGCCGGGGGCGTTATTCCGCGCCAGGACTATGACTACCTCTACGACGCTGGAATAAAGTGCATCTTCGGCCCTGGCACACCGATTCCTGTGTGTGCCCGTGAAGTGCTGGATGCTGTTTCCAGCGCCTAAGCAGATGACTGGTTTTGATTTGAATTCCCTGCTGCAAGGCAACCGCAGAACCCTGGCCAAAGCAATAACGCTTGTGGAAAGCCGCCTGCCCGCAGATATGGTGCAGGGACAAGTGGTTCTCGAACAGGTGCTACCGCATAGTGGCAAAAGTCTGCGTATTGGTATAACCGGCGTGCCCGGTGTCGGCAAGTCCACGTTTATCGAGGCCTTTGGCCTGCATCTGATCGAACAGGGCAAGCGCGTTGCCGTGCTGGCTGTCGATCCAAGTTCGCCCATCGCCGGTGGTTCAATACTGGGTGATAAAACTCGAATGGAAGAACTATCCCGCAGTGAGCAGGCCTTTATACGCCCCTCGCCCTCGGTTGGCGCACTGGGTGGCGTGGCGCAGAAAACCCGTGAATCCATGCTGCTGTGTGAAGCCGCAGGTTACGACGTCATCCTGGTGGAGACAGTCGGTGTAGGCCAATCCGAATATCAGGTAGCCGGCATGGTGGATTTTTTTATGGTTCTGATGCTACCCGGAGGCGGCGATGAGTTGCAGGGGATCAAAAAAGGTATTCTGGAACTGGCCGATGCCCTGGTAATCAACAAGGCCGATGGCGAGAGTGAAAACCTGGCTAATTTGACCAAGCAGCAATACGCCGGGGCTATGAGCCTGCTGCGCCATATGGGCTTCTGGACACCCCGGGTAATGACCTGTTCCGCTCTGAAGCTTCATAATATTGATACAGTCTGGGAGATGATTGGCGACTATCACCTTCAGGCTGTAGACAATGGGAGTTTTACCAGCAAGAGGTCACAGCAAAACAGTGACTGGATGCACCAGCTGGTCAATCAGATGCTTCTGCTTAAGTTGGACCAGAGTTCAGAAGTTGCAGCCTTGCTGCCGGGTCTGGAAGCCGATGTAGAAAACCAGCGTGTCACGCCCTATGCCGCTGCCAGGCGTCTTATTGAACTGATTTGAGCTCCCTATAACCCCATTCGCCGCAATTCGGCATTCGGCACGCTGCGCTCCCACAACTTGTCAAATTTTTCTACATAGTCTTTGGTAATGGCTCTGGAGTCCGGCTCAAAGCGTCCCTGATGTTCGCTGTCACCGGGTTTGAATAACAGGCCATCCATATCTCGAATGACCATCACATCGTCGTTCATCTCCGGGTGCTTTTCCAGAACCTGAATATGCACCAGGTTGGGAACGCGCCGTGACAGCTCTAAAAGTCGGTGCCCCCGTTGCACCAGTGCCCGGGTGTCGCTAATCAGGATGCGCACTTGCGTATGTCGGCTGCGTCGCGCCAGTTTGCTTATAGCCTCGCGCAGTTCATCATTATCGAACACCTCGTGGTCCAGGTCGGGACTGAGAATACGAATATATCGCCTGGCAGAGTTGCACAGCTCGACGGTGAGTTGGTCGAAGGGGTGAGGGTAGAAATCATTCGCCATATTATGAACCCTTTAATCGCACCCGGTAATCCTCGCATTTTATTCGATAGAAATACAACCCAGGCTCAGCAATTCCTCCAGCAGCTCAATTCCCCCCGGAGAGGCTCTAAACTGTGCCAGGCCTGCACCACTCAATTTGCGGTCTTTACACAATTGAATGATGGCGGGGCGTATAGCCTCCGAAACCGGTAGATATTCACCGTTGGCAAAGACAGCTATGCCAGTGTCGCTCTGCTGCCAGGCCAGTTTTGCAGAGGGCTGCAATAGCACAGTTGCATCAGTTTCCCGGAGTAATTGCCCGCCGGCATCGATATCTTCCTCGGTAACTTCAGGGGAATAGCGAGGCTCAGTCACCAATTCGCCAAACCAGTGTTGGCCCATCTTTTGCTCCAGCGCCGCTGCCAATTGCGTTTTTGCCCGGTCGAAATCTTCACCCCGTATTTCGCCGGATAGATTTACGGCAGACTGGCCAATATCGGAATAAAACTGCTCCGGGTCGAGGTTTTCAAGCAATTCATCTGCCCAACGGGATAGCATGTCGTTAATTCGGGGAGCCCGGAAGCCCAGGGAAAAAGTTGTACACTCGCCCTGCGCAATGCCCCAGTGGGCGATCCCGGGGGGAATGTAAAGTATGTCCCCGGGCTCTAATGTGTATTCATCGACGCAGTTGAAGTGATCGAGAATACGTAAATCCGGGTGCGGTAACAGGGCCGAGTGAGAATCACACATTTGTCCCAGTTGCCAGTGGCGCTTACCTTTACCCTGCAATAGAAAAACATCGTAGTTATCGTAGTGGGGACCAACACTGCCGCCATCCACAGCATAACTCACCATCACGTCGTCCACGCGCCAGTTAGGGATGAAATCAACCAGTTTTAGCAGGCCTGCAACTTCTTGCACGTAATGGTCTACAGCCTGTACTAGCAGGGTCCAGGGCTTGTCTCGCCGATAATCGGCTTCTTTAAAAGGCCCGTGGTACAGGCCCCAGTTATCGGGTAGCGTTTCGATGATTCTGGATTCGACCTCGGACTCCATGGCGAGCCCGGCGAGTTCGTCTGCATCTATAGGGGCGACAAAATCGGGAATAGCGTTGCGAATCAACAGTGGCTTTTGTTGCCAGTATTCGGCGAGGAAGTTATCGATGTCTAGGTTTAGTTTCATGTTATTGGCCGTTCAGAATAACGAATCCGCAACTGAAACTACTGACGGATTATTTGATAGATGGAGATGCGTCCACGGAAGAAGCAATAGGAGTCGCTTATGACTTATCAGGACCGTCTGCAGCCAAGGATGGCTGCAGCGAGCCTCCATGGATGGATTCACGGCGTGTCCAGATAAGTCATAAGCGACTCCTGTTGCGGTTATATGGCCACCAATACCAGCCAATTAGTCCTCAATCGCCCGTGCTTGATCCTCGGCATTCCCGATGTAATTAGCCGGTGTTAATGCCAAGAGCACGTCTTTGGCTTCCTGGGGGAGTTCGAGATTTTCAACAAATGCCTGGATAACTTCACGGCTCATGTCCTGGCCTCGGGTCAACTCTTTAAGCTTCTCGTAGGGCTTTTCGATACCGTAGCGGCGCATAACAGTTTGGATGGGCTCGGCCAGTACTTCCCAGCTATTGTCCAGATCTTCAGCCAGGCGCTGTTCGTTCATTTGTAGTTTGCTGATGCCCTTGAGGCAGGATTGATAGGCAATCAGGCTGTAGCCCATGCCTACGCCCATGTTTCGCAGTACAGTGCTGTCGGTGAGGTC
The DNA here is from genome assembly GCA_015222725.1 of Pseudomonadota bacterium. Lineage (GTDB taxonomy): Bacteria > Pseudomonadota > Gammaproteobacteria > Pseudomonadales > Halieaceae > JBALVT01. The sequence continues at coordinate 29,671 of JADFVW010000138.1, forward strand.
ACGCTGCCAGCGGCTGATGGGCAGTTTCGCGGACAGGTGCTGGAATACCGCATTGGCCAGGCCCAGGTTGCCCTCGGAGTTCTCGAAGTCTATGGGGTTGACCTTGTGTGGCATGGTAGAGGAACCGATTTCTCCAGCAATGGTTTTTTGCTTGTAAAAGCCCATGGAGATATAGCCCCAGATATCGCGGTTGAAGTCGATAAGTATGGTGTTAAATCGGGCGATGGCATCGAATAGTTCGGCCATGTAGTCGTGGGGCTCTATCTGCGTTGTGTAGGGGTTCCAGGTCAGGCCCAGGGAGGTGACAAACAACTCAGCGTTAGCCTGCCAGTCCACGTTGCTGTAGGCAGACAAATGGGCATTGTAGTTGCCCACAGCGCCATTGATTTTTCCCAGATACTCGATGCGCTCCAACTGCCAGAGCTGGCGCTTCAGCCTGGCCACGACATTGGCAATCTCCTTGCCCATGGTAGACGGGCTGGCGGTCTGTCCGTGTGTCCTGGACAGCATGGGCGTTGCGGCGGCTTCCATGGCGACTCGAGTGAGTTCCGCAATAACTTGCGCCATGGCCGGAAGTAAAACTTCATCCATGCCGTCGCGCAACATAAGTCCATGGGACAGGTTATTGATGTCTTCGGATGTGCAGGCAAAATGGACGAACTCGGAGACGGCTAGCAGTTCGGCGTTGCCTTCAAAGCATTCCTTTACAAAGTACTCTACGGCTTTTACATCGTGATTGGTTGTCGCTTCTATCTCCTTGATACGCAGGGCACCCGACTCACTGAAGTTTTCTATAATGCTCTCCAGTAATTGCGTGCCCTCGTCCGATAGAGCGGGGACTTCGGTAATGCCCTCGTGTGCAGCGAGACTTTGCAGCCAGCGTACTTCGACCAGCACCCGGCGCTTTATCAGGCCGAATTCACTGAATACTTCGCGCAGGGGTGAAGTTTTGCTGCCGTAGCGGCCATCGATGGGGGATACGGCACTCAGGGCGGATAGATCCATTATGTTCTCCAAAAAGTCGGGATTTTACACTAGCTCGAGAGTGCGTGACAGCCTCTGGGAGGCCTCCAGCAATTGTTTCCTCTGCATCAGTAGCTTCCAGCGTCTACCCCCTAACTGCCGCCACAAAAAGGCCGAGCGTATGCCCGCCAGTAAAAGGGTGCGGATAATGTCGGCGTTCTGGGAGTTCTGCAGATGGTTGGCGCTGCCGTTCACTTTTATACGGAAGCGAAAAGTACTCAGGGTGTCTTGATAAATGGCTGAAACACTGTGACAAACATCGTGAACATGTCCGGAAAAGTGCTCGGATTTAAAGCTGGCGTGCTCCAGTCGGGAGCGCACAACAGCCTGCATACTGGCATTGGTGGCGAACTGCCTTTCCAGGTGGAGAATGCTAAATACATAGCGTACCACATCGCGGGTTTCCGGCGCCTGCCGGCTCGCGAGAATGCTGCTCAGGTTTTGCAGGCCAAGTTTTACGCCGCCAATTCCCCCGAACAGGTCCTCTGCCTTGTTCATGTCAAAAACAAAAAGGCTATTGACGGAGGGTTCCAGGAAGTCGACCGGGTAGCTACCGCTTTTGGATATCTGGTCAACCATACGGGCCACCTGGGCCACGCCTGCCAGTGCAATAGCTTGTTGTTCTATTTTTCCCGAAGACTTGGCCATTTAATGTGTACTCTCGATAACGCCGCCACCCAGGCAGAGATCACCCTGATAAAAAACAACCGATTGCCCCGGCGTGACTGCGCGCTGGGGTTCATCGAATGTTACGGTGTAACCACTTTCAGTCGCAGTAAGCTGGCAATCCTGGTCCGCTTGCCGGTAGCGTACTTTGGCCGACAGGCGAACCGATGCCTGTTCGCAGGAAGGCAGGGGTTCTTCACCCGACACCCAGAACACATCGCCGGTAGTCAGCGTCGATTTAAACAGGGCAGGGTGGTCATTGCCCTGTGCTACCAGCAACACATTATTCGCCAGATCTTTTTCCACCACATACCAGGGTGCATCACCATGGTTGGCGGTCCCGCCGATGCCCAGCCCCTGGCGCTGGCCAATGGTGTGGTACATAAGGCCCTGGTGCTGGCCCAGCAACTCCCCATCCTCCAGGCTGTGGATCTCGCCCGCCTGCGCCGGAATATATTGCTTAAGAAAATCGCTGAAGCGGCGTTCCCCAATGAAACAGATGCCGGTAGAATCTTTTTTGTTGTGGGTAACAAGGCCGTGTTGCTCGGCAATTTTCCGCACTTCGGGCTTTTCGATCTCTCCCACGGGGAAGAGGGTCTTTTCGAGTTCTTCGTGCCCGACTGCATGAAGAAAATAACTCTGGTCCTTGTTGCTGTCCAGGCCTTTTAACAGTGTCCCTTTGCCCATTTGTTCACCACGCCGGGTGTAATGGCCGGTGGCTATAAAATCCGCCCCAAGTGCCAG
>JADFVW010000139.1 GCA_015222725.1 Pseudomonadota bacterium
ATAGTAGGGCAACAAGTGAGAACGATTTACCTCGCCCGATTCCAGCCCATCCTCCAATGCCTGGATAAGTATCTCCAGGTCCTGGCGAATTTTCGGGTGCTGCTCTTTAGCCAGGCGTTTCTGCATGTCCTTCAACAGAGCTCTGTCGCTGTCCTGGCTGCGCTGAAAAACATCCGGATTGAGATCCATGATCTCGCCATCAAACTTGTCCAGCCCCTGGTTGGCTACACCCTCCGGGCTGAATTCGGCGCTGGCCTCCAGCACCAACATCGCGTTTACGTCACTTTTTTCTATCCAGTTGGCCTGCGCCACTGAGGCAAATATCATGGCGCCTGCGAAGGCCAGCCATCTGCTTGTTTTGGTCATGGGAATACCTGTCGATAATTTGATTGTATGAGAGCCCTGCTGGGCAGACGGGCAGGATACAGGTCAATTGGGAAAGACCCAAATAAATTAAGGGAACTGCTCTTGCGAACAGTTCCCTTGAGAGCCCCCACCAGGGGTTAGGGGGGAGGGGCAAACCGGTTTAGCGAGCGACTATCGCAATTTGTCCGCCAGAGATATTGCTCATCGCTTCGTCCATGGCGGAGTTATAGCAGCTGCGATTTTTTGAGGCCTGAGCCAGAGAACCGGCATCGCTCCTGTCAGAGCTGCCACATACCTTGTGAGCAGCGTAGCTCAGACGATAGTGCAGAGTCTCTTGCGCTTTAGTGCTATTCAAGTCCAGATCGGCATAGGAAACAGTTGCAGTACGCAGGCCTTCCGTCGTTGTAGTGACAACGGTTTCACCGTAGCTGGTTTCAGTTTCAAAGGCCGGGTTGGCCATTACTGAAGCGCTTGCTGCGATGCCGAATGCTGCTGTAAACAGAACTTTGGTAATTGTTGAATTTTTCATTGTAGTACTCCCTACTTTGTTGTGTTGTGTTGGCGTATGCCACTATTTGTTACCACTACAGAGCAGGCTTTGTTTCTGTTCTGCCTAATCTCTGAATCCAGATTAGGACAAAGATTCCACAGATAAAATAGCCTTTCGATGAGTTGAATCGACTTGGCGTTAGAACGTTATTATGGTGCGGTGAGTTGAGTTGGTCGGCGGCTGAAAATAACTGCCTTTTAAACTCTGTTTGGAAAATAGGACGGGGCGGGCACCGCTAACAGGACGTTGAGTGCGCCACGCCGGCGACCAATGCCTACCCTTCTCATTTACTGGGCCAGCAGGGTAGTGATGATTGCCTTCATCTGCTCTTCACTGAAGCCGGCATTATCCTCGTGCATATCGTTATCCGGGTTCTGGGCTTCGGTGAGAATGGCCTCGGGGCTCATTCCCACCCAATCTTCCGCGGGTTCGTGGCACTCCATGCAAAGATCTTCGTCGCCGCTGTAGACATAGGGGGCCATGGCCCCACTGAAAACAAGTGCAAGGGCCAAGAGGAATTCAGTTTTCATATTAGCTTCCTTTTTCGACAATTCAGTCTAGTTAAACGCGTACGCGAGGGTCAAGGCCACAAAGTGTGCGTCATAGTCATTATGGTTTGCATCCATGAAAATAAAGTGGCTGGAGGCATTGCCTTGTGCGCCCACCGGATTGCCGTTGTAGGTGCTCACATTGTCCACGGCGAAATCATCCAGGTCGAATTTGCTGTAGTAGTAGCGAAACCCTGTGGTCAATTGGTCGGTCCAGTGATAATCAAGCTCGGCCTTGAACTCGGTCATTTCAGACTCCACATCAGACCAGGGATAGGCTGTTGCACTGGTGGTGGTGATGCCCGCGACATAGTTGGTATTGCGCGTATCGAAGGTGGCCTCGCCCATGGAGTAGTTCAGCGAGAGCTCCATGGTGAGTTTTTCGGGAATCAGGGTCGCATCCAGGGCAAAACCCAGTGCGTCGGTGGTATCACCCAGGTCAGTTGCCCAATCGTTTTCGGGAACTTCGAAAGCGCCATTGCCCGTATTATCCGACTTGGTTCTGTTGAGCTGGGTTGAATCGCGGTCTTCCCAGCTGTAGTAGGCGGAGAACTGTAACGAGTCCGACAACCAGTAGTTGAAGTCAATGCCCATCAACAGCGACTCAGCGTCGTGCAGGCCGTACACTTTTTTGTCGTACTCATCCTCGTGATAGGTCATGGAGAAGCCAATAGAGAGATTCTCCAGCGGATCAAGCCCGAGGTAGGCATCCAGAGTCGTCCGTTCACGCTCTGCCATATCAAACATATGGGTCTCTTCCCAACCGTGGGACTGTTCGATTTCAGCGATGTACTCCCCGTCTATAGTGCGATCCTGGTAGCGATAGCCAAAGCGCAGCAGAGCCCAGTCAGCCGCCAAAATCCGCAAGGTGGCACCGTAGCTGTCCTCGGTGTTATCGGCGGCCCGGTGGTCATTTCTGTCAACTTCCAACTGGGCAATTTCCGCCTTGAGTTTAATCCTGCGGCCGAAGCGGTAGGTTCCGTCCAGCGCTATAGTGGTCTTTTTATATTCTGGAACGCGGTTGACGTAATCGGCCTCTTTCCAATCCGTCTCTGCAATGCGTACCCAGCCATCCCAGTCTATGCGTTTACTGTCATTCGCGTAGTCGTAAGACTTGTAGCGCAAATTGACTGTTGTCCTGGGCAGCGGGCTTGAGTTCAACACCAGGTTTACAAAGGTAGTTTCAACATCGCCATCGAGATTGCTGGCTGGCAGAGCCCGGGTGGCGGCAACATTCCTGTCCGCATCCAGTACGGCCGTGTTCACCGTGTAGGCGAGAAAATCATCGTCCTGGGTAATCTGGTCGCGGGAGAAAGTGGCGGTAAACCGGCTACGCAGAGGCAGGCCTGTGATTCCGCCGGTGAAACTGAAGGTATCGCTCTCGTAATCCGGTGCCTGGTCCAGTCGGTTAATGGGTGAACCGCCCTGCTCGTTATCCTGGCCGACCAGCAACAGGGGGTTGTCCCAGGTGACCGCACCTTGATTATTGGCAAAATCGACATAGCGATAGTTGAAATCAATAAACCAGTTGTCGCGGCTATAGTCCAGGCCCAGGTCAAATGTCTGGGTTTCATTGTCGATCAGCCCGGGCACTTCCTGCCCGTACAGCCGGAAGTTTTCACCCACACCGCCAAAGTTCTCGGCACCGAGCTTGTCCCGTCTGTAGGAACCGGTGCTGAAGACTCGCATGCCCTCCTTGGTCTGGCGGGCATAACCGGCAGAGATATCCATATTCTGCACCGGTGAGAACATCAGCTCTAATGCACCAGTTTCCCGCTGCTGTTCCAGGTTTATTTTGTTAGCTGTGAGAAGAAAATTCTGCAACACGCGCTGGTTCGCCGCGCTGGGTTGCTGGTCCAGAGGGGTAAAGTTCTGCTCCAGAATACCCTGTATAACATTTGGAATAGCCCAGTAGCCGCCGGAGGTCAGGGTGCCGGCGTAGGTTCCATCGGCATAGTTACGAGGCACTTCATCCCAACTGGCTTTGAGTTTGTACTGGCCGTATTTTCCCACTTCGCCAAAAAGAGACTGGTCTTTCTGACCCAGGTCCCGCCCTTCGAGAGAGAAGTAGAAGGCGTCTTTGGAGCCCCACAAATCGAACTGCTCTACGGCAGCGGAATCGTCCAGGCCATCGCGGTATTTTTCCACGCCAGCGGCATCGCCATCCACATCCAGATTCTGCACTGCCACCCACACATCGCCGGTGACAACCATCTCTTCTTCTGCACGCAAACCCTGTGCAGTGAGTAACGCGCAGCTGCACAGTGAAACTGCGCCCAAGGTCAGTAAATTCCCTTTGTTCATGGCATCTTCCTCAATAGGATAGTTCTTATCGCTTCAGCTTGACTCCACCGGGGTGGTTGCTTCCGTGAATCTGTGCGTGGCAATTTGAGCAGCCGCGGTTGGTCACAAAAAAGCTGTTCTCTTCGCCTGCAATAGTCTGGTGCCGGCCCTGCTCATGACACTGCTGGCAGAGGCGTGGCTCTTTCGCCACCAACATCATTTCGTGGTTGGAACCATGCGGGTTGTGGCAATTGAGGCAGCTCTCCTTCACCGCGGAGTGTTCCCACAGTACTGGAGCCTTGAATTCCTGGTGGCACTCGTAGCATTTATCATTGACAGAGTTAGCGGAAATCAGGCTTTCCGCCTGGGTGCCATGGGGATTGTGGCAGTCGGTGCAGCTCATTTTCCCCTTGCCATCGGCCCGACTCATATCATGCAGGGGATGCGACGAACGCTTCAGGGTGAACGCGCGCTGCTCGGAGTGGCAGCTGAAACAGGTCTCGTCAACCGAAGCCTTACTTAACATCTTGTCATGGTCATTATTGTGAACGCTGTGGCAGGACACACAGGACACATCCATGGCGTCGTGTGGACTGCCTGCCCAATGTCGTGTTCCCTTGTCGTGACAGCTCACGCATTGCGCAGAGGCCTGCTCACTATCCAGGCGCGCCGGGTTGAGAATATCCTCCGCCAGCTTGGTTTCCGTGTGTTTTTTACCCGGGCCATGACAGGACTCACAGCCCTTGGACTTAGAGTCCCAATAACTGGCTTTGGAGTGGATATTACTCTGGATGTCTGTCACTGCATCCTTGTGGCAGCGGCGGCACTTCTTGTCGCCAGCGTATTCGCTGTCATCGGCCAGGGATTGCGTCGCCACAGCCAACACAACAACAGCGAACAGGCACTGCAGGTATCTTTTAATCATTATCCCTTCCCCAGTTTCTTTTATGTTCTTACGATGACTATAGACTCAATCAGGCGGGTAGACCTCGCCATCCTACTAATCCCATACAATTACTAGGGTTTTGTTGATGCACATCAAGCCAATTGAGGCCGCTTGATTGAGCCTGTTAGTATGCTTGTACTTTTCATGAGGCAAGTTAGTGAGCCGTTCTTTGAGCGTATGAGAGCCCGCCGGCCAGAATGGTTCGATGCAGGTAAATTGGTTAAATCAGGTAACCCTGGGGAACACATGAAGACTAAGATCCGATATTCCAGCGCATTGAGACGGCTGCTAATCGATATGCACATCCCAGACTGGGACCCTGCGCTTTTGGCCAAATTCGACCCTGAACGCATGGCCAGGGAAGCAGTTTCAACAGGTGCCAACGGCATTATGGTGTACTTTCAATCACATGTGGGTCTGTGCAACTGGCCCACCAACTCTGGGCAGCAACATGAGGCATTTTTGGGGCGTGACCCGATGTCCCTCCTGGTAAACAGTTTAAATGAAGCCGGGGTTGGCGTATGTGCCTACTACAGCACCGTGTTTAACACCTGGGCATACAATAACCACCCCAATTGGCGTATTCAGCCAGCGGCTCCCGCCATTATGGGGCCCCTACCCATGAGCCGCTATGGTCTTTGTTGCCCAAATAACCCCGAATATCGGGAGTTCGTACGACAACAGGCAAGCGAGATTACATTGGGATACCAGATAGATACGCTCTTTTTTGACATGATGTGGTGGCCCGCCGTATGCCTTTGCGAACACTGTCAGTCTCGCTGTATAGAAGAAACCGGAGCATCAATCCCGGAAAAACTCGACTGGAACAACTCCCACTGGTGTCGCTTTCAACACGCGAGAGAGGGGTGGATCACCGAATTTGCGCTCGAGCTTAAGGCCCTGGTACACAAGCTTCGCCCGGGAACCACGGTATATCACAATTTTGCCCTCGCCATGTCCAATTGGTCCAAAGGTGTATCCTTTGGCAGTGCCGCAGGCCACGACTTTTTGGGTGGGGATTTTTACGGTGGCCGGGCAGAGCAACTTGTCATTTCAAAACTGATGCTCAAGCTGTCAGCTACCAGGCCGACAGAATTTATGACAACCGTGGCACGGAACCTGGTTGATCATGAACAGCTACAGGATCAAGCCAGTCTGGAGACTCAGGTTTTTGGCGCCACCGGTGCCAGTTCTGCTTTCCTGATGATTGCCGCGGTAGACCCGGATGGACGCAATAATCCCGCGATGCTAGATCGAATTAAAGAAACATTTGATAAAACCAGGCACTTTGAACCTTTTTTTGGCGGTGATCCGATAGAGGATATCGCGGTCTATTTTTCCGACAGCTCGAAAATGAGCTTTTGCGACAACGGCACGGCATTATGTGACTTGAACTGTGGTGCAAAACCCGACTATCCACATTTTGAGGCAGTGAGGGGGGCCTGCAATAAACTGGCGGCGGCACATTTACCCTTCGGTGTTATTACCAAGCAGAGACTGGACAAATTGGTCGACTACAAGCTAATTATATTGCCCAATATTTTGCGTATTGATAATGAAGAACTGGCAGCATTTCGAGCCTACGTCGAAAACGGCGGCAAACTCTACGCCAGCCGGCTTACCTCGCTCAACCTTTCTGATGGTACACGCTGTAGTGATTTTGCCCTGTCCGATCTTTTTGGATGCCATTTTAGCCGCGAAGCCGACGGCCGCATCACCTACAGCAATCCAGTGAGTGATGTCGCCCGAGATGCACTTGCACCTGAGCGCTTTCTTGGACATCGCAATACCCCCGGAGGTATGAGTGGCGCAGTCCGCCTACGCTCTGGCACAGCTGAAACACTCGCCACCCTCTCCCTGCCCTATGGTGACCCAATGGATGGGACAAGCTCAGACCAAAACTGGGCCAGCATACACTCGGACCCGCCCTGGACCCACCTCGAAGAACCCAGTGTCGTGGTAAACAAATACGGGAAGGGCCGGGTTGTTTTTTCCGCCGCTGATATTGAGGCGGGGGATAGCCAGGGTTGCAGCAGGCTATTCCTGGGGCTGGTAAAGGAGCTACTGGATGACCCCCCCACTTTTAGTGCTACCACCCATCCGGCTGTCTGGATGAATGCCTTTAATCAGGTAGAAAATAGTCGCATTGTCATCAGCTTCCTGAACTACCAGCTCGAACTTCCCATAATACCCATAACGGACATAGAGTTTGAGCTGGCTGTACCACCAGGAAAGCGATTTTTGCGCCTGCTCAGCCTTCCCGACATGACCGAGCAAGTGTTTCAAATTTCTACTGACGGACGTCTGTGCGCAACGCTGCCAAGACTTGAAGCTTTTACGATGCTAGCTGTGGAGTACGGAATATGATCAGAATTGGACTTTTAGGGGCCGCCTGGATAACCCCGTCGGCGATAATCGAACCTTCAAAGCAACTACCAGACATTGAGGTAACCGCCGTTGCCGCGCGCGACCCTGATCGGGCCAGGGCCTACGCCAGGGAGCACGGAATCCCCAAGGTTGAACTCAGCTATGAAGCGCTTCTCGCCCGAACTGACCTCGACATGATCTATATCGCCCTGCCGGTCAGTTTTCATTATCAATGGGCCAATAAGGCCCTAACCGCCGGAAAACACGTATTGTGTGAAAAGCCACTGGTTCTGAATGGCAACGAGGCCAGAAAGCTGGCGCAAACATCCCAATGTGCAGGCAAGCAACTTATTGAAGCGTTCCATTACAGGCATCACCCCTATTTCAAGCGCATACTGGAGATCGTAGGAAGAGGGGAACTGGGTACCATTCGACAAATCACTGGCCGCTTGCACGTGCCTGTCCCCTCTCGTGAAAATCAGATTCGACATGACCCCTCCCTGGGAGGCGGCGCCCTTATGGATTTGGGCTGTTATCCGCTGCACATGATTCGCACGATTACCGGCGAGGAGCCGATTGTGAACGGAGCTCAGGCCCATATAGGCCCCACCGGTGTAGATTTATCAATTGAAGCCCAACTGTCATTTGCCAGCGGTATCCGAGGGCTAATCGATTGCGCCATGCCGGAAACTGGCGAACTCTTCGGGGAACTCATCGTCGAAGGTGATCTGGGCAAACTGGTCGCCAGCAAGCCAATACTGCCCCACCTTGGAGGTATTTTGCACATTGAAACCGAGACTGGGCAGCGTGAAGAAATGTCCGATGGCAAATCGACATTTTTCTATCAACTGGTAGAGGTTGCGGCCAGTATACGCGGAGAGGCCACGTCAGTTCCCGGAATAAGCGATTCCATTGCCAACGCAACAGCGCTGGACGCGATCCGAACAGCATTCAGCTAGCAAGTAGTCCAGGTAGCGAGAACAGTCAGGGAAAGAAGAATCGTTCAGTTATCCCGGCCCGGAGCCCACTTGATTGAGCCTGTTAGTATAAGTGTACATTTCATGAGGAAATTAGTCATATGGATCAGCTAGAAGCACGGGGCGAGAACGCCGAACAAATCGAATACTGGAACGGCCAGGCCGGGGAAAACTGGACTGATCGCAACGATGAAATGGACGCCATGCTGCGCCCACTGGGTGCCGCCGCGATAGAACGCGCTGCGGTCACTGGCGGTGAACATATACTGGATATTGGTTGCGGCTGTGGCGGCACAACGCTTGATATGGTGAGCTTCGTGGGAGCGTCTGGCCGTGTTTTGGGCGTCGACATTTCTGAACCCATGCTGGCCCTTGCCAACAGTAAGATTCAGCAACTTCCCGAAAATCTACAAGGCACTCCCGCATTTCAACTGGCTGATGCCAGTACTTACAGTTTCCCAAGCAGAAGTTTTGATCTGCTCTTTTCACGCTTTGGCGTGATGTTCTTTGCCGACCCCACAGCGGCTTTTGCCAATATGCGCTCGGCGCTTAAACCGGGTGGCCGGCTCACTTTCCTGTGCTGGGGGCCACCCAGCGAAAACGACTGGATTATGACGCCCCTGATGGCTGCGCGTGAACACCTCCCACCTACTGAGCCGATGGACCCAACGGCCCCTGGCCCCTTCGCTTTTTCAGACCAGGGGTATGTCACCGACATTCTCGCTTCAGCCGGCTTTAGCAATATCAGCTTCGAAGCCACTTCCCCCGTGATGAAGATGGGAAGGGGGCAAACGCTGGAGGAAACGGCAGAATTCTTTATGGAGTTGGGCCCGGTTTCACGCGCACTGGTCGACCAGGCCGACTCCTTGAGAACACAGGTCAAGGGTGCAATCGTAGAAGCCATTGCCGACCGATACCGTGACGGTTTTGTGGAAATGGGCGGTAAGTGCTGGATCGTCACCGCCGACAATGGCCTCGCATAAGCTGAAATTTCGATGACCGATGCCCCAGAACAAATGAGGCAGTTGCTTGCCGATGCTCTGTCGGCAATCTCATCCCCTGCAGCCTGCCGGGTGGAGGAGTTGGGGCGACTCTCCGGCGGGGCAAATATGGAAACCTGGTGCTTCAACTGGCTACAGGGCCCAGACAATATTCCCTTGATTCTTCGCCGTCTCCCCGGGGCGGCACCCGGGAGCGCGGTGAAGCGCTGCCGCTTCGCATTCTCGGCGAGTATCACTATGCCACTGCAAGGAGCAAGCTGGCCTATCAATGCGGTGTGATGCTGGGACGTATTCACCAGATTCCGATAGCTGAGCTGCCGGCGGGTTTGCCCGATCTCTCGCCGCAAGAAGATTTTGATCGCCTGCAAGCCTTGCTGGATCAATACGGAAACACTTCTGCGGTGCACCAGCTGGCGCTGAACTGGCTGCGACAGAACACGCCCACCCACTCAAATCTCACCCTGGTGCACGGTGATTTTCGCAACGGCAATCTGCTCGTCGACGATGAAGGTCTGGTGGCGGAGCTGGACTGGGAGTTGGCCCGCATTGGCAACCCCGCACAGGATCCGGGCTACATCTGCGCTAACGTATCACTGAAGGATCGGATGAGATTCAGCTGCGCAAGATTGCGGGGCATTTGTTTGGGTTTATTTCTAAAGGGCGTAAATAGTGCCCACGACAACCACCCGCCGGACGCTTCGCTTTGGTTGTACTGTTAACAACAAGTGATATACTCGCCAAATTTTTCAATAGGACGCTTTGTTTTGTCTAACAAATTCCCCGCTTTCACTCGGGTTCTCCTGTCTGGTACTTCCGTTTGTTTTGCTGCTCTTGCTGGAATCGCCAGCGCACAGGACTGCCCACCCAATTTTGGCA
>JADFVW010000140.1 GCA_015222725.1 Pseudomonadota bacterium
ACTTCTGCTATAGAGCAGGGAGGTACTACTTTGAAGGACTTTGTTGGCAGTGATGGCAAGCCGGGCTACTTCGCCCAGGAGTTGCATGTTTATGGCCGGGAAGGCCTGCCCTGTGTGCGCTGCAATGCGCCTTTACGGCAGCTCAGGCTGGGTCAGCGTAGCAGCGTTTATTGCGTGGCCTGTCAGCGCTGAAACAGCTACACTTGAGGGAGATAAAAGAAAAAATAGAGAATGGGGAGAGGGATCATGAGAGTAAAAGCTAAATCAAGCCGTAAGCTCATCGCAATATTTATCAGCTGCTTAATGCTGCCACAGACACTGTGGGCCGGGATGGCTATTGATGAGAAACCCCATGCGGGGGTGATGGTGGGTGATCTGGTGGTAGCCAGGCCAATTGGCATTGTGATGACGGTGGCGGGTACAGCGGCCTTTATTGTCAGCCTGCCGTTTACTCTGCTCGCCGGCAGTGCCAGCGAGGCGGCTGAAACTTTGATGATTGGCCCGGCAGAGACCACATTTATGCGTTGCCTGGGCTGTAGAAACCCCGGTTACAGCAATAAAGACATCGAGAAAAATCGCGCCAAAAAAGAAAGCGAAGCAGCGGGAAGTTAAGCGCGATTGGTTTTGGGCGCTGACAGCGCCCGACTTTACTCCTTATTCATCAAACTTTGAGCTGAGGGCGTCCGCCACCATCGGTGGTACGAACTGCCTGATATCCCCGTCCATGGCCGCTATCTCCCTGACCAGCGAGGAAGAGATATAGGACAGGTGCTCCGAGGGTGTTAAAAATACGCTCTCGAACTCGGGGTACATAGCTCGATTCATATTGGCCAACTGAAATTCGTATTCAAAGTCCGCAACCGCCCGCAGGCCCCGCAAAACGCAGTGGGAACCCTGGCTTTTGGCGAAATCGATTAACAAGTTGCTGAAACCAAGCACTTCAATATTATCCAGATGGGAAAGAGACTGCTCACACAGGGAAATACGCTCCTCCAGGCTGAATAGCGGCGTCTTTTTCTCGCTGTAAGCGATGGCAACTATCACGCGATCGAACATTCGTGCCGCTCGCTCGGTCAGGTCGACATGGCCGTTTGTAATCGGGTCAAATGTGCCGGGGTAGATTACCGTATGGGTCTTCATGCGGGTCGCTCAGAGCAGTGAAATAGAACCGTGGATGTTAAACAATTTGTGCGGGGGGTACAACGAGGCTGTTTTCTACTACACAGCACAGGGCCCGCTCAGGCGGCCTGAAACAGTCGGTAGGCGACATCACCGGCGGTTTTATCCCGGTGCAGCCGCCAGTTGCGCGGTAGTTCAGGCAGGGTCTCGGCCCTCGGGCTCTCAATATAAACCCAGGCCTGTGGGGCCAGCGCGGCTGAATGCGATAATAGCTGGCAGACAGGGGCTATCAGCCCCAGGCCAAAGGGCGGATCAATAAACAGGATGTCTACGGCGGTTTCGGCTTTGGCCAGGTATTGTTCGGCACTGCCAGTGTGGCAGCTGCCATACCCGGTGGCATCCAGCATAAGAAGATGCTGTGAAATTTGTTTCACAGCCGAGCTGGAGGTATCGACAAAATCACAGTGACGGGCACCGCGTGACAATGCCTCCAGGCCCAGGGCGCCGCTGCCGGCAAACAGGTCCGCACATCTTGCGTCGCAAATAACCGGTGCGAGCCAATTGAACAGGGTTTCCCTGACTCGGTCTGATGTCGGGCGCAAGCCTGGCGCGGGGGTAAACTGCAGTTTGCGGCTGCGCCACTGCCCCCCGATAATTCTTAGTTCGCTTTGTGATGCGGGTCTGTTTCTGGATCTTTGCATTTCTTCACTTTGCGCAAGAGTGGTAGGATAGCGGATCTTTTCGGAGTACCGATCAACGGTACATCACCCACTTTAACACGGCATATATGAAGTTTTTCAAGCGTAAATCACCCAAGACTGTTCCGGTGGAACAATCCGATCAGCCTGCGCCGGCCCAGGCAGCAGGCCCTGAGGTGGCTGAGGCAACAGCCGCAGACGTGAGCCCGGCACCTGACCAGCCGGTATCGGTAGAGCGAGAAGCAGTTGAGGAGGCACAAAAGGTCGTTGCCGAGGCGGCAGCTCCCCCCGAACAAGCGGCAGAAGCTACACCGCCTGCGGCGCAGCAGGCGGACATACCGGTGCTTACCGCCGAGCCCAAGTCCCCAGAGCCGGCTCCCGACGCCGATGAGAGCGGTTTTTTCAGCCGTTTGAAAAGAGGCCTGAGCCGCACCAGCGACAGCTTGTTTGAGGGGCTTGGCAGCCTGTTCCTGGGAGCCAAGGAAATTGATGAAGAGCTGTTCGAGGAGCTGGAGTCGCGACTATTGATGGCGGATGTCGGTGTGGAGGCCACTGTTGAAATAATTGAAAGCTTAACCCGCCGGGTCAGCCGCAAAGAACTCACCCGGCCCGAGGCACTGCAGGCGGCGCTGAAAGAAGAGCTTCTGGCTCTGCTCAAACCCTGCCAAAAGCCGCTACAACTGGAGGGCGGGAAGCCCTTTGTGATATTAATGGTGGGTGTTAATGGCGTCGGCAAGACCACTACCATTGGCAAGCTCGCCAAACGGTTTGGCCAAGAGGGTAAATCGGTCATGCTGGCAGCGGGAGATACCTTCAGGGCTGCCGCCGTTGAACAGCTACAAGTGTGGGGACAACGCAACTCGGTACCTGTTATCGCCCAGCACACGGGTGCCGACTGCGCCTCGGTAATCTATGACTCTGTGCAGGCAGCTCAGGCCAGGGGGGTGGATGTGCTGATTGCCGATACCGCAGGGCGTTTGCACAATAAGGACAACCTTATGGATGAACTGGAAAAGGTGGTCCGGGTGATGCGTAAACTGGACGACTCGGCTCCCCATGAGGTGATGTTGGTGCTGGATGCGGGCACCGGGCAGAACGCCCTCGCTCAGGCCAGCCATTTCCAGAAGGTAGTAGGCGTCAGCGGTATTTGCCTGACCAAACTTGATGGCACCGCCAAGGGTGGTGTGATCTTCGCCATTGCCAAAAAATTGGGGCTTCCCATTCGCTATATTGGTGTTGGGGAGAGTGTAGAGGACCTGCGCCCCTTCGATGCAGAGCAGTTTATCGATGCACTGTTTACCGAGGCCAGGTAGGCGGAATGATCAGCTTTGAGCGTGTAAGCAAGCGCTACGCAGAGGGCTTCGATGCCCTGCGTGATATCAGTTTTACCATTGAAAAAGATGAGTTGGTTTTCCTGACCGGCCATTCCGGGGCGGGTAAGAGCACCCTGATGCGACTTATTATGCTGATGGAGCGGCCCACCCGGGGTGAGATTACCATCGATGGAAAAAATCTCCAGTCCGTGGGCGCCAGGGCTATTCCAAAGCACCGCCGCGAAATCGGTGTTGTCTTTCAGAATCACCAACTGCTATTTGACCGCACAGTCTTCGACAATGTGGCATTGCCCCTGGTGATTGGTGGCTACGACCATCGGGAAGTGGGGCGCAGGGTGCGCGCGTCCCTGGATAAGGTGGGCTTGCTGGCGCGGGAGCGGTCCATGCCAATTACCCTGTCCGGGGGAGAGCAGCAGCGCGTCGGAATTGCCCGGGCGGTGGTGGGCCGGCCAAAAATTCTGTTGGCCGATGAGCCCACGGGAAATCTGGACCCGGCACTCTCCGCAGAAATCATGACCCTGTTTGAGGAATTCAGCCGGGTTGGGGTGACAGTTTTGATCGCCAGCCACGACCTGGCCCTGATCTCCCGGCTTCATCACCGCATTGTGACCCTGCGAGAGGGTCGGCTGGTAACAGGGACAGCCTCTTGATGGTCCGGGCCAGAGAGGGTGCCAGCCAGAGCCGTACCCGATGGCGTGACCACTATAACTCGTGGCTGCGTCACCACCGCCTGTCGGCGGCGGATAGCTTGCGCCGAGTGCTGGAGCAGCCCTGGTCGAGCTTGCTGACCTGGATGGTCATCGGCATTGCGTTGGCTCTCCCCGTGGGCTTGAATGTTGCGCTGGATAACGCCCAGCTGGTCAGTGCTGACTGGGACAGTCCCGCCCAGATTTCCCTGTTCCTGAAAACCGATGTCTCCGCTAAAGAGGCCGGGCAGTTACAGCGCGAACTGGCTGACAATGACAAGATTTCGGGCGCAGTTTTGGTACTGAAAGATGATGCATTGGAAGAGTTTCGGCAACTGTCGGGCTTTGCCGATGTATTGGCCAGCCTCGACCAGAACCCCCTGCCAAATCTCATACTAATTTCTCCCGATGCCGGCTTGGGCCCCACTGCGGTGCAGGCGCTGCAGGATGAACTGTTGGCCAGGCCACAGGTGGAGCAGGCTGTGCTCGATATGGAATGGTTGCAGCGCTTGAACAGTGTGATGGAACTGAGCCGTCGTATCGTCCTGGCAGTGGGTAGTATGCTGGTGTTGGGTGTGGCACTCATCCTGGGCAACACCATTCGCCTCGCCATAGAAAATCGGCGGGAGGAGATTGTAATAGTCAAGTTGGTGGGGGGCAGCAACGCTTTCGTGCGCCGCCCCTTTCTCTATACCGGGCTCTGGTATGGCGTGGGTGGAGGCATTATCGCCGCCGGGCTGGTTGCACTGTCTCTGTGGTTGCTGGAGGAGCCGGCCAGAAACCTCGCCGGCCTGTATCAGAGTGACTTCGCCCTGCAGGGCCTTGGAGTGATGGGGGGGCTTAACCTGGTCATTCTGGGGG
>JADFVW010000016.1 GCA_015222725.1 Pseudomonadota bacterium
AAGGCCGCCGCTTTGTCCTGCTTTGGTACGGGCACGTAATGAAAGGGAATTCCATGCCATTCGACCATGCCCCGCAGGTTTTCATGATTTGAAATTACGCAGGCAATTTCGCAGGCCAACTCATCACTTTTCCAGCGGTACAGTAAGTCGGCGAGACAATGGGAGGCATGGCTGGCCAGAATTACGACTTTTTGTAAAACCTGGTTGTCGCGCAAATACCACTGCATATCAAACTCTTGCGCCAGGGGCTCAAACTCCTCCCGGAATTTCTCCAGAGTGAGCGACAAACCGTCTACGTTGACCACATTGCGCATAAAGAACCAGCCTTGTTCAATATCGGTATGGTGATTCGACTCAATTAGAGAGCCCTGGCACTGCGCCACGAACTTCGATACCGCCGCCACTATGCCAACCTTATCGGGGCAGGATATTACCAGGGTGGCGGTCATGATTTCTTTCGATTTACTCATGTCAGGGCTTCCAGATACCAGTCGTAAAAGGACATCAAAGTAGATTCAAATCCGGGATGCAGCGGCCCCGGTTCAAAAAACTGCGAATTAACACCCGCACTATTGCGGGAAATAATGTATTCATCTTCCGCCGTGGTGTGGCGCCACAACCAGGTGAGTTTTTCCTTATCGTAATCCACACCCTCTACCGCATCGCCGTTAACAAACCATACAATCTGCATATCAGTTGACGTCAATCCCAGGGGAATAAAGCGGTAAAGCACACAGTGATCCGGATAGTTGAGCATGGAGGTCACGGGGCCCATCTGAAAATCCCCTGCGCCACCGTCATAGCCGCGCATATGCCCCATCAGGGGCGCCACCGCATTGCCGTCCTCACTGCCGGTCTGGTGCGGCTCGTATAGACCGTAACGGTCGTGAGAAACACAGCAACCAAAACCCTCGGCATCCGCAAATATCTTGCGGTGCGGCGTAACGACCCCCTCTACCCCGGTAATTTCTTCCGCCCGGGCCAGCATTGCCTCGACGATATGGCTGACTTTTTCGTAGGGGTCCTTGAAGGTATGTAACCGGGCATAGGCGCGGTGGGATGTTGCGCAGTGGTAGCACTCCAGGTAGTTTTCCAGGCACAACTTCCAGTTTGCCTCTACCCGAAAGGTCTCCTTGTGCGCAATTTTGGCATGTTCCAGATCGTAGGCACCCAGGGGCTGCCTGATATTCTCCAGAGGCGCTCGAAAATCAGCGGCCCCAAGGTCACAATTAATATAAATCATACCCATGAACACTTCTACCCGGGCTCTTTTCAAGCCCAGCACAGCGTCATCAAAGCCGGCCAGTACATCCATCTCCCGGGCGGCGCGCAGGCTTCCGTCAAGGTTGTAAACCCATCCGTGATAGGGGCAGACGAATGTCTTGCAATTTCCAGTTGCGTTTTCACACACCCTGGCACCGCGATGACGGCAAATATTCATCAGAGCGTGAACCTCACCCTCAGCATCACGGGTTATGATAAATGAGTCCTCGCCAATTTCGAATAATAAATAGTCGCCGGCATTGGGTATTTCAGAGACATGACCGGCGTAGATCCAGCTGCGAAAAATCAGTTCCGACAGCTCTTTCTGGTACACCACGTGGGAGCGGTAAAAATAGGGGTCAATGGCATAGCCCGGCTTCGCCTTTTGCAACTCGACCATGCGCATCATTTTCTGTACTGAGTCGTCCACGTCGGTTGCAATGGTTTTCATTTCGATTGCCTAGTAAGCGGGAGCCGGTGTCTGTCGTCGTCTGGGCGGATTGAATACCGCACTCTCAATAACTTTGCACGGCGCCATTACCCGCGTCCAGTGCAATTCTCTCTCGTAGTATATTTCGGCCACCAAGTCATCTCCAACCTCACCGTAGGGCATCTCGATCTGTGCAAAGGCCACATTGGATTTTGCCGTGGGACACCAGGCCGCCGATGTCACCGTTCCAACCTTACCCTTGCCCTGGTAAATAAATGAATTGTGGGCGGGCTTGTTGCCATCGACATCCAGGATAACAAAACGATAGCGCGAGCCCTCCCTCTGTTCACGCAGCAGTGCCTGCTTGCCGTTAAATACCGGCTTATTCATATCCACCAACCAGCCCAGACCCAGCTCGAAGGGGGAGCGGGAGCGACCCAGGCGAACAGCATCCTGGGCGGGAACAAAATCCACGCCGGCCTGTAAAAAACCAGTTTCAATGCGAGTCAGTTCCAATGCAAGCGAACCAATAGGCTTTATCATATAGGATTCGCCAGCGCTGAACAGCGCATCCCACATCGCCTCGGCCTTGTGCGGGGTAATCCACAATTCATAACCCAGATCCCCGGTAAAGCCAGTGCGACTCACCATCAGGTCTTCGCCGTCGAAATCAAAGTGAGCAATGCCAAAAGGTTTCAAGTTTTCTATACCCTCCAGACCCATGGCCTTCAGACAGGAACAGGATGTGGGACCCTGCACCGCCAGAGCGGCAACCTGATCTGACACATCCTCAATATTGACGTCAAAGCCCATGGCACACCAACTCAACCAATCCATGGCCCGGGCATAGGCGCAGAGCCTGTACTCGTTTTCGGCCAGGCGGAAGATTGTGCCGTCGTCCATCACCTGTCCGGCATCGTCACACCACACGGAGTAACCCACTCTGTCTACATTAATCTTGCTGATATTGCGCGTCATCACCCGGTCCAGATAGGCCTGCGCATCCGGTCCGGTGATGCTGTACTTGTTCATAGGGGACAAGTCGAACACGCCGGTGGTGCTGCGCACTGCGAAATACTCCAGCTCCACGTCAAAGTATTTCGTGGGCGTTGTGTAACCAGCCCAGCAGTCCCATTCGTTCAGTTCGTTGGCCGCTTTCACCCTCGAATGAAAAGGTGACTCCAGCATCATGACATCGCTCTGCTCTCTGTGCGTATTGCTCATGCCTGCGCCCCCCGCTTGATGATTTCCTGCGCTGCATTGCGCCCCGCCAGTCCCATCACTCCGCCGCCGGGATGCGATCCTGCACCGCACAGGTACAGGCCATCCACCGCCGTGCCATATTGGGTCGCCCCCGGGAACGGCCGCATCATCATGACTTGATCCAGGCTGATTTCCCCGTGGTGCCAATGGCCGCCTTTCATGTGGAATTCACGCTCCAGATCGACCGGAGTCAGCAGTTCGCTGGCGACAACCTGGCTCGAAAAACCCGGCGCATAGGCACTGATCGTATCGATAACGCGCTGGGTGAATTGCTCTTTATGGCTCTCCCATCCCTCGCGCAAATCGTAGGGCGCAAACTGTACAATGACAGACATAACGTGTTTTCCAGCGGGAGCCAGGCTACTGTCGTGCACGCTGGCTATGCTGATATCCAGTGCCGGTAGGGCCGAGGACTCACCGTATTTGGCACTATTAAACGCGCGCTCAATGTAGTCCATGCTCGGCGCAATCACCAGACGCTGACCCAGTTGAGTATTATCCAGCCCCTTGAACTGGGGCAAACCATCCAGTGCCAGGTGTAGCTTGGCGACACCGCTGCGCATGCGGATCTGGCTGACCCGCCTGACCATACCCGTTTCAATATTGCGATAGCCGACCAGTTTTTCAAAGGTCGTCACAGGGTCTGCATTGGACACAACCAGCGGCGCTGCAATCACTTCGCCGCCCACCAGGGTCACGCCAACCGCCCTGCTGTCCTGCAGATTAATTTTCTCCACCGGGCTGCCTGTGCGTATTTCAACACCCGCCGCCCGGGCAGCATCGGCCACCGCGGTACCCAGTGCGCCCATACCCCCTTTCACCACGGCCGGGCCGTTGTAACCGTGCACATCACCGACACGGCGATACAGGTAGCCGAATACCGTATTGGGAGAGCGCGGCCCCATGTGCGCACCCAGCACGCCGTCGAAGCTCAGAAGAGCCTTCAGGGTTTCGTTGTCGAAGTTCTCCTCCATAACGTCATACATATTGATCAAAGCCAGGCGCAGCAAATCGCTCATGTCCTCACGGCCCAGCATTTTCATGCCCAAGCCCAATTTGAGCAGGTTCACCCGGTCGGTGAAGTTTGACTCCACCAGTTTCGGCGGCCGCACCGCAAAAGCTTTTGCCAGCAGTTTGGAGAACTTGATCGTTTTACGATGAAATTCGGTGTAGGCCTGCATGTCCTCAGGCGATAAGCCAGCGCCCTGGACAGTATTGCCTGTCACTGTTACATGCTGGCCATCCGGTGCGAGACCTATAGAGTCCAGGTCTCTTGCGGCCAATTGCAAGCCATGCCGCTCAAGGTCGAGGTCCTTACTCACAACAGGGCTGAGGTGGGTCAGCCAGTGAGCACAGGAGGACACCGTATAACCCGGTGCAAATTCCCGACTGGCAGCCGCACCGCCCAGTGGCTCATTCGCCTCCAGTACCAAGACCTTTTTCCCGGCTCTGGCAAGATAGGCAGCGCATACCAGCCCATTGTGACCACCGCCTACCAACAGCACATCATAGTCAGTCATCGGCGTAGCCCTCGGGTACAGTATTGGTTTTATTCAGGTCACGCAGTATTTCCCTGGCGGCATTGGCTCCCGGCGCAGCCATCACACCCCCGCCCGGATGAGTCCCCGAGCCACACATATACATGCCCTTTACCGGGCCGCGGTACTGGGCATAGCCGGGAAAGGGTCGGTTAAACAACAGCTGGTCGAAGGTGAGCTCACCCTGGAAAATATTGCCTTCCGTTAAACCCACCTCTGCCTCGATCTCTCTCGGTGTGCGCGTCTCGCAATGCAAGATCAGATCTTTGAAGTCGGGACTGTAGCGTGCAATCTGGTCGATCACAGATTTTTCAAAGCCCGCCTTATCCTCGTCAGTCCACTCTCGCCCCTTGATTTTGGGCGGCGCGTATTGCACGAAAACGGTCATCATATGCTTACCGGGAGGCGCCAGAGTAGGGTCCATCTGGCTGGGAATCAACATATCGAGATAGGGGTCCTTTGACCAGGTGCCACCTTTCCAGTCGTCGTAGGCCCGCTCCAGTCGCTCCAGGGAATCAGAAAAGTGCATGTCTCCCACAGATAGAGGGCTACCCTTGGGTATGCCGTTGAAGGTGGGCAGACCATCAAGAGCAATATTCAACTTGCCGGAGGAGCCGCGAATTTTGAAATTCTCCGCCTTCTTCACCACATCTGCAGGCAGATCCGAGGCGTCCATCACATCGAGAAAAGTGCGCTTGGGATCGAGATTGGAAACCACTACATCGGCGTAATACTCATCACCATTTTTCAGGGCGACGCCGACGGTTCGGCCATTCTTAACCAGGATGCGTTCAGCATCTGCATCGCAGAGAATTTCGCCACCGAAAGACTGATAGGATTTGGCCAGTGAGCTCGATACAGCACCCATACCACCCCGGGCGAAACCCCAGGAACCAACATTGCCGTCTACATCGCCCATGTAGTGGTGTAACAGCACATAGGCAGTACCGGGCGAGTAAACACCCAGCGCCGTGCCGATGATGCCGCTGCCCGCCAGATGTGCCTTGATGACATCGGTCTCGAAATACTCATCCAGGTAGTCGCCCACACTCTTGGTCCAGAACTTCAGCGTGTCAGCCAGCCCCTCCTCCCCCAGTGACGTAAAACTGGAGGCAAACTCTGCCAGGTCTTTCAGGTCTCGTAGCTTTAGAGACGTGGGGTCCGGCGGGCGACGCATCAAATAGGGGCGAATCAGCCGTGTTTGCTTCTGCACATTGGCGGTATAGCGCTCGTAGGCATTGGCATCGCGCTTTGAAAAGCGGGCCATTTCCCGATACTGCCGTTGGTGATCGTAGTAATTGCCGAAGTGATCGCCATTTTGCATAAAGGTGACGCCACCACCGTAGGGCACTACCTGTAAACCGTGGCGCGGCAACTCCAGGTCGCGGACAATTTCCGGACGCAGCAGGCTGCAAACATAGGAGCAGTTAGAGTAGGTCCAGTCTTTGTGCAACTCTCGACTGACGGTGGCACCGCCTATATAGCTGTTGCGCTCCAACACCAGTACATCCAGACCTGCCTTGGCCAAATAAGCACCATTGGTGAGACCGTTATGGCCTGCACCAATAATTATCGCATCGTATTTTCTCACTGGCTGCTCCGCGTATTTATGCAGTTAACCACGGGGAGTGGTACTGCGGGGCAGCATGCCACGGGCAGACCGGCCTGTCCATACGTGACTGAACGATCATTCATTTACACGAGAATAAAGTCAGATATTGGTGTTCAGCATCAGGCGCTTAAATGTCACAGCATTGTGGTCACCAGTATCGCGCTCCGGCTCCTCAGCCAGCTCGATATTGGGAAAACGTTTGAACAGCTCGCTAATGGTCAGGTATAGCTGGCGCTTGGCCAGTGCCGCCCCTATACAGAAACGCGGACCATAGCCAAACAGCACGTCCGGGTTGAAAACCCGTTTGGCGTCAAAGGTCTCGGGGTCATCGTAATAGCCCGGGTCGTGATCTTTCAGGTGCGGCATCATCAGCACCATTTGCCCCTTGCTAACAGCCTGGTCGAGGATTTGCATATCTTGTGGTGCGTAGCGTGCGAAGCCCATTTTTGAATTAGTAGACCAGCGCATAATTTCACTGAATGCGTTAGAGAAGCTATCTGCCGACTCCATCGCCGCCCCAATCTGGTCCCTGTTTTTAAGCAGCGCGTAAACCGACCATTGCTGGGCAACCAGGGTAGTATCCGAGCCCGCCCCAATCAGGGCGAGCACCAGTGTAATAATATCCCATTCCTCGAAGCCTTCATTTTCCTCCTCAACCTTGAGCAATACACTGAGGAAATCATCCTGCTCCGGTGCCAATCGGCGCTCTGCTATTACGTCCTTGAGTATTTCAATGGCACGATTACTATCCTGCCGGGCGCTCTCACGCCGTTCATCCGAAATGGTTGGATTCCAGGTTTCAGTAAACGTCAAAATCACCTGCTTGATATCGGGCCAGTATTTTTCCGGCACACCGATAGTCCGGGTAATAGAGATAAAAGGAATCTCCTGCGCAATCTTTTCCAGATAATCGAAACTATCGGGCTCACCCAACTCATCAAACAACTTTTGCACATCGGGCTCGATTCGTCGCTGGATCGCGTCGACCACATGGCGCGAAAATGCCGGCGCGGTAACCCTGCGCACAAGGCGGTGATGATCGTGGTCGGCAACCAGGCTGTGCCCTATAAAGGCCCGTTCGAAATTGCTCCACTGGTCCTTTGGGGGGCGTGGCGGTGCAAACTCCCAGTCGTAAAAATCTGAGGACAGGTACTCTGCCTTCCAGCAGGCCATGATGTCCAGCATACGCGTCATAATCCAGGCCTGCCAGGGTGCATACCAGACCAGCCTGCCCCGCTTCGCCAACTCCAGACACTGGGGCGTCGGATCGATGCTGTAGGCCTCGGAGTTCGGGTCGTAAACCTCTTCAATCGGCGGCAATTCGGACAGAATTTCGGACATATAAGGTCTCCTTTTAAGGCAATACGGTGTTTTCTTGTCAAAAAGGTTACTCTGGTGTAAGTTTATACTCAAGTATTCAATTTGGAGTGTTTTCTGTGACTGCTGCAATCGGGGGCCGACGCGAGCGCAAAAAGCAATTGCTGCGCGAACGAATATGGGAGGAAACCATCCGCCTGATTGAGCGTGAGGGTGTTGAGGGCACCACCATAGATGCCGTCTGCCAGGGTGTGGATGTTGCAAAAAAAACCTTCTACAACTATTACGGCTCCAAGCACGTGTTACTGATCGACATTTGCCAGTCGCAGCTACTTAACCGCACCGCCCTGCTTATTGATGAAGCCCTCGCAGGAAGCGACCGCCTGGACGAACAGCTGGATACCATTTTCGCTGCCTTTGCCCAGCGCAACCGCAGTGCCGGAAAGCTGGACAGGGAATTGATTGACTACATGGTGGGCAGCCTCTCGGACAATCGAAGCGATGGCGGCGGACAGCTCACCTTTATGAACAAATGCTTTTTGCGGCTTTATCAGGCCGCAGAAGCACAGATAAAGCCTGAACTTACACCGACATTCTGCGCTGAAATGACGGTGGGTATGAGTAACGCCATTACGCTCAACTGGCTTCACGACAAAACATACGACACGGGATACAATTTTTTAATGCTGCTCGACTATATCAAGAACAGCATGCTGCGAGGAGAAAGACCATGAGCAAACGCTACGATAAACCCATTCCATTTGGCTGGTATGCCATAGAGTATTGTGAGCAGCTGAAGGTGGGTGAAGTAAAACCACTGAGTTACTTTGGCAAAGAGCTGGTGTTGTTTCGCAGCGAAACTGGCGAAGCCGCTTTATTGGATGCCTACTGCCCTCACCTGGGCGCGCACCTGGGGCACGGGGGCATCGTACAGGGCGAGAGTATCAGCTGCCCCTTTCACGCCTGGAAATTCGACGGCAACGGCATGTGTACCAATATCCCCTATGCCAAACGCATGCCACCTAAAGTCGACGGCAAGCAGGTCGTCGGCAACTACCCCGTTGTCGAGCGCAATCAAATGATCTGGGCCTGGTATCACCCCCAGGGGGATGAACCAAGCTTTGAGGTAGAAGTGGTTGAGGAGTTGCAATCAGAGCAGTGGACAGCTATCGATACCTTTGACTGGAAGATCAATACCATCACCCAGGAGACAGGAGAAAATGCGGCTGACATCGCCCACTTCGTGACGGTACACAGCGCCGTAGAGATGCCCAACGGCAAAGTGACTCTGGAGGGGCACCGACGCTGCACCCTGATGGACAGCGAGAGTGCAGCCATCGATGAACAGGGCACCGTCGACCGCAGCGGCGACACTACAGACTCGGTTCGCCTGGAGTCCTGGAATATAGGCCCTGGCCAAACCATCCAACGTTTCTCCCGTATGTTCGACATTATCATGCTGGGCACCATCACTCCCATTGATGACCAGAGTATTCATCTGCGGTTTATCTTCACTCTCCCAAAAGAGCAGTCTGAAATGAACAAACTCTTTACCCATGGTGTAAGGGATGAAATTGTCCACCAGGTTGAGCAGGATATTCCAATCTGGGAAAACAAAGTGTATCTGGAGTCACCCATTTTGTGTGATGGCGATGGCCCCATCGCCAAATATCGAAAATGGTTCCAGCAATTTTATGTCAGCTAAATTCAACGTCTTGAGGGAAGCATAGTAATGAATGATTTTAACAATAAGATCGCGGTGGTAACAGGTGGAGCAAGCGGCATAGGCCGTTCGCTGGTCAAGGAACTACTGGCGGCCGGTGCCAGGGTTGTAATCGGCGATGTAGAACAGTCCGCGCTGGACGCGGTGACGGCAGAATTTGCCGATGCAGGCGAAATCCTCGGCGTGGTCACCGACGTCTCCGACGCCGGCTCAGTCAATGCGCTGGCCGATAAGGTCTATGAAACCTACGGCGCCTGCCATCTCCTGTTCAATAACGCGGGTGTTGCCGCACCCTCGGCCAATGTCTGGGAAACCACGGACAATGACTGGAAGTGGGTACACGGTGTAAACGTCAATGGCGTAGTGCACGGCATACAGGCCTTTGTGCCACGCATGATAGCTTCCGGCGAAGAGGGTTACGTCATCAACACCTCCTCCGGTGATGGCGGCGTGTCACCCCTGCCCTACCAGTCTGTTTACGCTTCAAGCAAAGCTGCAGTGTCCTGTTTGACCGAGTGTCTTGCGGCGCAACTACTCACCGAGGGAACAAAATTGGGTGCTTCCATCTTCTACCCGTCCGGCGGACTACTGGACACCGGAATATGGACCACCGATCGCAACCGCCCCACAGAACTTGCTCGCGAAAAGCCTTACGACCCCGTTCCCACGGTGCAGGACTTCCAAAAGGCAGCAGCGGCCGCCGGTATGGAACTACCCTTACAGGACCTGGATGAACTGGCGCGCTTTTGCCTGCAGGGCGTGCAGGAGAAGCGTTTCGTTATTATGATAGGCCTCGAAGATGCGGCAAACACGCTGCAGGACCGCGCGAGTCGAATAGGACGCGCAGAACTGCCGATTGATTTAGCGAGTGTACCTCAGTTATAGCCTGAGAAAACTAAAAACGCAGGGACATACAGGACAAACCACCATCGACTTTTGCAGCCTCGCTGGTGTCGAGAACTACAAGCCTGTACCCCTGCGTTTTCAACAGAGCCTCTGATTGTGGGTAGCCGCGGCTGATAAATACATGGTCGTTCATTCGAACTATATTTGCAGCGCCCTCTTCCAGCGCCGGGAGCTCATCCACCTGCATTCCAGCGGCTTTTATGGCCGAAACATACGCGGCATGTTGCTGTAAAAATACATCTACACTGGGATCGGGGCCACTACCATCAAGAAGCCCCTGTGCCACGCTTACAATCCATAAGTCGCGAGGATCCTAATTGGCAAAACCAGATTCTTTGGAGTCTAACAAGCATAAGTCGGCACTTTCCGAGCCTTTGTTTCTCCGTTATTTTCCCTCCAGTTGCTTTTCAACTATAAGTGGTTGGTTAGTTCGTTTTTTACTGGGCTGGAGCGCCTGGGAACTGACTCACTCCGCTCTTTGGGTGGGTGTAGTGGCCGGAGCTATGCTTTTCCCCACGCTCTTATTGTCGCCAATATTTGGCATTATCTCCGACCGCATCAACCCCAGAAATGGGTTACTAATCACTGTAAGCGTGCATGCACTTGTGGCAGGCATTGCGGGCCTGACTTATCTATTTGGCTGGTTTACACTGCCATGGCTGATTTTACTCGCGACACTACTTGGCGCAGCAAGCGCTGCTCACACACCGATAAGATTGGCCCTGATACCACGACTGGTCACCCGGGACGCGCTGCCCAGTGCTATCGGCTACTCTGCAATTATTTTCAACACCTCACGAATCCTGGGTCCCGCCCTGGGCGCCTGGCTGATTACGCAGACATCAATGCCGATGGCTTTCTTCACCGCTGTGCTGTTGCTCACCATTGCTCTTGTTTTCCTGCTTAGCGTTCGCATTACACAGCCAGAAGAGCGCCGAGAAAACTCTCCTTTTCTCAACGAACTGAAGGCCGGGTTTTCTTATGTGAAGCGTCACCGTGGAATACGCCTGATTTTGGCCTTCACATTGATCAACGGCCTACTGGGCCGCACAGTCATCGAGTTGCTACCCGCACTTTCGGGAAAGCTGTTAAATGGTGATTCGCGAACACTGGCCACACTGACAGCGGCCGCTGGCGTTGGCTCGATCATAGGTGGCCTGATCGTTAGCCGCCAAAGTGGAAACGAGCACCGACTGCTCAATCTCGTTATGGGCTCACTGCTGCTTGGAGCTCTGGCACTTCTGGGTATTGGACAACTGGACGAACTCAGCGCTCTGTGTGCTGCGATCGCCTGCATCAGCATGATCACCACCATTGTGGGAACCTGCAGCCAGGCGCTTACACAATTGGTCGTGGATGAGGACTACAGGGGGCGGGTTATGAGCCTATGGGCTGTCCTTGCATTGGGCTCGCCAGCCATTGGTACGCTGGCCATGGGTGCCCTGGCTGACGTTTTGGGATTTCCCACAGTGCTGACGGCCTTTGCTCTGCTGTCCATACCCGCGGTCCTGTTTCTCTACAAACGCAGAAACTGGCTAATATGAATTGTCCAGCTCGGATGTCCCGGGCCTACTTAGCGATCTGACACCCAGAAATGACCGCTGACAGCGTACCTGCGTCTACAAAAGGTACGGAAACTATTTATTTGCCGCTGCCAGGACCGCATTAAACGTAGGACTTGGACGCATAATTTCCTTAATGGTCGACCTGTCGGCATGGTAATAACCGTAACCCACCGCTTCCACGGGCCTGCCCTGAACTTTTTCCATTTCGGCAAGAATAGTCGCTTCATTTTCAGCGAGGATTTTGCCCAGGTCGGAAAACTTTTCTGCCAACTCAGCATCGTCAGTCTGCCTGCCAAGGGCCTGGGCCCAGTACATGCCCAGATAAAAATGGCTGCCACGGTTATCCAGCTCTCCCACCTTGCGCGAGGGTGACTTGTTGTTCTGAAGCAGCATACCCGTGGCCTCACTAAGTGTTTTGGCCAAAATACGGGCGCGAGCATTGTCTTGCTTGTTACCCATATCTTCCAACGACACTGCCAGCGCCAGGAATTCGCCCAGCGAGTCCCAACGCAAGTGGTTCTCTTCCTGAACCTGCTGTACGTGTTTGGGGGCCGAACCACCAGCGCCTGTCTCGTACATACCTCCTCCCTTCAGCATCGGCACGATAGATAGCATTTTTGCAGAAGTACCCAGCTCCATAATCGGGAACAGGTCTGTCAGGTAATCGCGCAACACATTACCGGTGACAGAAATTGTGTCGCTGCCCCGTATCATTCGCTCCATGCTGCGACGGATAGCCTCAACGTAGGTCATAATGCGTATATCCAGGCCCACGGTGTCGTGTTCTGTTAAGTAGCTATTCACTTTTTTGATTAATTCAATATCATGCGCGCGATTGCGGTCCAGCCAGAAGATGGCTGGCGTATCGGACTGCCGTGAACGATTAACAGCCAGCTTAACCCAATCGCGAATGGCGTCATCCTTGGTTTGGCAGGCGCGCCAGATATCGCCCTGCTCTACTTCATGTTGCATCAGCACGGTACCGTCGGCATCAACCACTCGCATGATGCCCTCTGATTCTATTTCATAGGTCTTATCGTGTGAGCCGTACTCTTCCGCCTTCCTGGCCATCAGGCCGACATTGGGTACGGAGCCCATAGTCGTCGGGTCGAAGGCACCATTGGTCTTGCAGAAATTTATCATTTCCTGATAGATAGTAGAGTAAGTGCTCTCGGGCATAACCGCTTTACAGTCTTTGGCTTTGCCGTCGGGCCCCCACATTTTGCCACCATTGCGAATCATGGCGGGCATTGAGGCATCGACAATAATATCACTGGGTACGTGCAGATTGGTCACGCCTTTTAAAGAGTCAACCATTGCCATTTCTGGACGGTTTTCATAGCAGGCGTGGATATCCTCCATGATCTCTTCGCGCTTGGAACGCGGCAGGGACTCGATCTTTTCGTAAACACTACTTAAGCCATTGTTGGGGTTAACACCGAGTTCGTCGAACAGGTCGGCGTATTTTTCAAACAGCTCTTTGTAAAAAACGGTAACGGCGTGCCCAAATACAATGGGGTGTGAAACCTTCATCATGGTGGCTTTCACGTGTAGAGACCACATAACGTCGGAGTCTTTCGCATCCTGCAAAGTCTGCTCAAAGAAATCGCGCAGCGCCCTGGCACTCATGCGCATGCTGTCAAAAATTTCACCTGCCTCCAACCCCAGGGTCTTGTTGACGGTAACGGTGCCATCTTTAGCCACAAACTCAAGCCGAACCTCCGTGGCATTCTCCATCGTAATTGATTGTTCCGCCGAGTAAAAATCGCCATCACGCATGTAGTCTGCGTGTGTTCTTGAAGCCATGCTCCATTTGCCCATGGAATGGGGGAATTTTCGCACAAATTGTTTTACAGCAACCGGGGCACGACGGTCGGAGTTTCCTTCACGCAACACCGGGTTGACCGCGCTCCCGAGCAATTTGGAATAACGGCGCAGCAACTCCTGCTCATCGTCGCCCTCGGGGGCCTCGGGAAGATCCGGCAATGCGTAACCCTGGCCCTGCAGCTCAGCAATACAAGCTTTGAGTTGCGGAATGGAAGCACTGATGTTTGGCAGTTTGATGATGTTGGCATTGGGGTCCTGAGTCAGGCCGCCCAAAAAAGCCAAACCGTCCTCAACACGTTGATCATCACTCAGGTATTCGGAAAAACTCGCAAGAATACGCCCGGCTAAAGAGATGTCGGTAACCTTAACCTCAATGCCCGCAGCGGCGGTAAAAGTTCTAACAACCGGGAGCAAAGAGCAGGTGGCCAGGGATGGTGCCTCGTCGGTCAGCGTATAGTAGATTGTTGTTTCAGTACCGGACATTGTGTTCCCCTAGGATAATGCTGATGTGTGCGAAACCGAGCTTGCAAGAACATCTTGCAGCTTCGGATCCGGGCAATCGAAAGATCAAATTGAAAAGTCGCGAGGGATTATACGATACTTACTTCGATTACACACTTCCAGCGTTATATTTCCGAGAGAGCGGATGTTAGTCCCAGGTGTTCGGTAAACGGTAGAAAATCTCGATCTGAAAATAAAAGCGGGAGCTGATGTTCAATGCAGAACGTTGCAATGATCACATCAGCTGTACCTCTGACGGTTATTCCCTTCCGTCTTAACACTCTATAATTATCGGCACATTTCAGCGCCATTTGGCGATTAAACATCTCATATTGTTCCAGGGTGCCCAGCGTCGCTTTGGCTCTCTTGAAATCTTTTTCAGTTTTGAAACCCTGGAGTACCTCCAGAAGTATTAAATCACCGATTGCCACAATTCCTTCAGAAAGGGCAGCATCAAGCGAGTCTGTCTGAAGGTTGATATTTCCATTAAAAAAATCGATCCAAATACTGGTATCGACCAAAATCACTTGCGTCCCCTCATTTCGTCCAGGTCACCTTCCCATTTGAGTTTACCTCTTAATTTGCGAATCGCTTGCTGCTCATTTTGACGTATCAGTAATCTCAGGCCCTGTTCAACTGCTTCCCGCTTCGTGTTTAATCCGGTAGCCTTGAGGGCATCAGCCATTAATTCATCGTCAATTACTATGTTGGTTCTCATGTTGCACCTATGTGTATAAATGAACAATTAATACACACTCTATCACAACGAAAACACATAACAAAACGCTCATGTTCGTTCCGGTGCTGCCAAGGGCTTGAACCTGGCCGCCTCGGATGTGGCACGGCGAGCACGTCTCTTGGTGGATGTCCAATATGCTGCACAACTTTGGTGACGTAGAATCACACGACCTTGATGATATAGAATGCGTATCGTCTACACATGGAGATTAGGATGTCGGTAACAGCACAGGAATTCACATTTCCATCCGAGGCAGATGCGCTAGCCATACACGCCTATCACTGGCCCGCAGTGGGAGCCGCTAAAGCTGTAGTTTTAATTGCCCATGGTCTGGCGGAATACGGCTTGCGCTATAATCGCTTTGCCCAGGCCCTGACCCAGGCTGGCTATGAAACCTATGCCATAGACCACAGGGGCCATTCAAAATCGATTGACGAAGCCGGGCTGGGTAGCTTTGGCGCCGCGGGCTGGCTGGGACTTGTGCAGGACCTGCGAACCCTTCTCAATAAAGTGCGCGCCGACCATGCCGGCCTGAAGGTTATTCTGTTTGGCCATTCCATGGGATCTTTTGCGGCCCAGCGCCTGTGCCTTGACCACTCTGACGAAATGGACGCGGTGGTGCTGTCGGGTTCTTCCAGTATCGATGTGCTGTCCGAGGCCATTGCGGCCGAGGCGGAGAATGCCGATGGTGATGTAGAACTGTCTTCCTTTAACGCGCCCTTTGAACCTGCACGCACACCCTTTGACTGGCTGTCACGGGATGAGGCCGAGGTGGACAAGTATATTGAAAGCCCTCTGTGCGGATTTGACCTGCAGGCGGAGTCCGCTGCCACCCTGTTTGGTTCAGGCCCGTATCATGGCGATGAGAGCAACATTGCCAATATAAGGAATGACCTGCCCGTACTGCTGGTTGCAGGGGATGAAGACCCAATTAATGGTGCACTGGAACTGCTTAAACTTCTTGAGCAGCGCTGGCGCGACGGCGGTATAACGAATATTGAAACAGCTTATTATGCAGGTGGTCGCCACGAGATGTTGAATGAAACCAATCGCGATGAAGTGACTGCAGACATTATTAACTGGATGGATTGCTTGGTTGACTAGTACAAAAGGGACACTCTCATGACATCCTTCAGGCCATAAGCAGATGGAGCCACTCGACCTTATCCAGGGCACCGCACCACTACTGGTGAGCATGCCGCACTGCGGTACCGCCATCCCGGCTGCCATCGCTGAAGGGATGACAGAGCTGTCACTCACCACAGTCGACACAGACTGGCATGTCGAGAAGTTGTATGAATTCGCCGGGGAGTTGGGTGCCAGTATTATCCGGCCCCACACGTCCCGCTATGTCATCGACCTCAATCGACCACCGGACAACGCCGAGCTCTATCCCGGTGCCGCCGGTACGGACCTGTGCCCGGTCAGCAGCTTTTCCGGAAATCCAATTTATCAAGCCGGCAAAGAGCCGGACGACACTGAAATCGCCCATCGCATCGAAACCTACTGGCGTCCCTATCACAGCAAACTGCAATCCGAGCTGGCCCGTTTAAAACAGCAACACGGGGTGGCTGTTTTATTCGATGCCCATTCTATATGCTCTCAGGTGCCGCTTTTATTCGACGGACGACTCCCCGATTTCAATATCGGTACCGCCGCTGGCAGTAGCTGCGACCCCGGCTTGTTGTCAGTTGCGGAGCGTGTTTTAAGCAATCGAGAGGATTATAGCTGCGTAAGCAACCACCGATTTAAGGGGGGCTATATCACGCGCGCCTATGGCAATCCATCGGAAAGCATCCACGCTATTCAGCTTGAATTGGCACAGCGCACTTACATGAACGAAAACCCACCCTTTTCGTATCTTCCAGAACGGGCACAGAAAATTCAGCCCCTGTTGAGGCAGTTACTGCAAGCCATTATCGTGTGGGCACAAGAGCGGCCATCAGAATGAGTAACTCAGAGAATGCCTGATACCGGAGGCACAACAACACTCTATGCCAGGCAGGCCCTTCTCACCGATGGCTGGGCCGACAATGTGGCTGTTGAAATTGATAACAGGGGCCTGATTTCTTCAATCAAAACTGACCTGGATAATGCTCCACAAGGCGCAGAAGTGCTGGATGGCACACTTCTGCCCGGCATTCAAAACTGCCACTCCCATGCATTTCAGCGCGCCATTACCGGCCTGACAGAACAGCGACTGAACCCCGAGGACAGCTTCTGGAGTTGGCGCGATACCATGTACCGCATGCTGGGCAAAATCGGGCCCGAAGAACTGCAGGCGATTGCCGGGCAACTCTACCTGGACATGCTGAAACAAGGCTATACCGGTGTGGCCGAGTTTCATTACCTGCATCACGGGTGTGACGGTAGTCATTACAGCAACCGGGCCGAGATGTCCCACCGGGTTATTACCGCCGCCCGCACTGTCGGCATTCACATTACTCACTTGCCGGTCCTTTATTGCTTCAGCGATTTCGGCAGTAAACCACCCGAGGATTCCCAGCGGCGATTTGTACATTCCCTGGACGGTTTCCAGCAGCTACTCGCGACACTACACCGCGATTACAAAAATGATCCCAATGTACAACTGGGTATTGCACCACACTCACTCAGAGCCGTGGATAAAACCATGCTGGAGGGCCTCATACGCTGCCAGGATGAACTCGATAATAAGGCACCTATTCACATTCACATCGCCGAACAGCAACGGGAAGTGCAGGCTTGTCTGGACTTCTGTGGCCAGCGCCCCGTGCAATGGTTATTGGACAACTTTGACGTCAATTCGCGCTGGTGTCTTATTCACGCCACACATCTGCAAACATCAGAAGTGGAATCACTGGCAAACTCAGCTGCCGTCGCTGGTCTGTGCCCAACCACAGAAGCGAATCTGGGTGACGGTCTCTTTCCCGCTGTAGATTATTTACAGCGAGGCGGAGCATTCGCGGTTGGCTCCGACAGCCAGGTGTGCGTCAGCCCCGCCGAAGAATTACGCCTGCTTGAGTACGGCCAGCGCCTGCAACAGCAACGACGCACTTTACTGGCTAATGATCAGCAGCCCTCGGTGGGTGAAAACCTGTTGCGCGGCGCCCTACGCGGCGGCTCGGCTGCGCTTGGAATTAATGCAGGAGCGATTGCCACAGGAAAGCGTGCTGACCTGATAATGCTGGATGATCAACACCCTGCTTTATATGGCAAAAGGTCTAGCTCGCTGCTAGACAGCTGGATATTTGCCAGTAACGAAAATCCAGTCAAAGACGTCATGGTTAACGGCCAATGGTTAGTTCGCAATGGTTGCCACAACCAGCAGGCTGTCATCGCAGCACGGTTTCGCACGGCGATGGATGCCATTTTATAGGCTGGCGCGGCTTTCATGCAGGGTCTATTAACAATGCGGCGGCAGTTGAGGCCATGACATCGCTACAGATCTTTATTAACAAGCAGTACAAGTGCCATTCGGGAATTCGTATCACGGGTTTGGGGGACTAGCAGCCGAAATCAAGCCGGTGCTTCTCCAAAAAGGCAAGAACCCCACACTGGCGTGCAGAGGTACTCGATTTTTAGTAGTGATAACGACACTGGACAATAACAATCGCTTCATTCGTTACCTTATAAACCAGGCGATGTTCACGATCAATACGGCGAGACCAGTAGCCAGACCAATTGTGTTTTAGCGGCTCCGGCCCTCCAAGCCCTTCGAGTGGCTGGCGCTTGATGTCCTTGATGAGGGTGTTGATACGCTTGAGAGTCTTTTTGTCAGATTGCTGCCAATAGAGATAATCCTCCCACGCTTTTTCTGCCCAGGATAAAATCATTCGTCAATAAGTTCTCGTTGCTCCGCCCGACCGGCATCCACTTCTGCAATCGCCTGGTTAAGACGCTCGGCATTCCTCGGACTGGCCATCAAGTATGCCGTTTCCTCGTAGCCCTGAAAGTCCTCCAAACTCATAACCACAGCAGGTTTACCATTTTGTCGAGTAATCTGGATGGGTTTGTGGTCGTCATTCACCTTATCCAGGACACCTGCCAAGTGAGCGCGAAATGCAGAATAGCTCAATATTTCCATAGTATATCTCCCTTTTTACTCCAACATTGTACATGTACGTATATTTGTACGCAACATCAATCGTTGTGCTGACTGCCCTCCTCCGTCATCCACTGGGCGGCGATAAAATCCTGAAGACTGGTCTAATTTGATGTTTTGATGTCTTTGTAGTAGGTGTTATGATGTGTTATTGATATATGGTTAAAGGGCGATGACATGCGTACAACGCTTACAATAGACGACAACATCGACAAACGACTCAAGACAATCGCTTACAAAACAGGAAAGTCCTACAAACAGGTGGTGAATGACACGCTGCGAGCAGGCCTTATCTCACCGAGTGTGAGGGAAAAAGTCAGGCCCTATAAGCTAAAGCCGGCCGCCATGGGTAAAGTATCTACGCAATATGATCTCGACAAAGCGCTGGCCATCGCAGATAAGCTGGAAGATGCAGAAATTGCCAACAAGCTGGCCTTGCGCAAATGATTCTGGTGGATGCTAATCTGCTTATTTATGCAGTCAATAAAAACTGCCCACAGCACCAAGCAGCACGAAAATGGCTGGAGGCCACTTTCTCGGGGGCCGAAACTGTTGGCCTACCCTGGATTGTAGTATTGGCATTTTTGCGCATTACGACCCGCCCGGGAATACTTGAGCATCCATTAACCGGCGACCAGGCATTGGCATATATCGATGAATGGTTGGCACTGCCTGTTGTGTCCCTGCTGGCACCCGGTGAAAATAACTGGCCGGTCTTCTGCAACTTCCTGCGCGAAGCAGGAACCTTCGGCAACCTGACCTCAGATGCCCACATAGCAGCCATGGCAACTGAAAATGGCGCCACTGTCTATTCTGCAGATTATGACTTCCGCCGTTTTCCCGGCGTTCGACATATCAACCCTCTTCTTCAATCAAACTAATGGAAGGCATACCCCAACAAGACCCCCTGCCCGAAGGCAGCCTGCTCGCCGCCCTGGACCTGGGCAGTAACTCCTTCCACCTGATTATCGCCAAAATCGAACACGGGGAACTGCGCACGGTGGAGACCCTGGCGGAGAAGGTGCAACTGGGAGCTGGTCTCAATAACGCCATATTGTCCGAAGAGGCAATTGAACGTGGCCTGGCCTGTCTCACCCGCTTCGCCCAATTAATCGAAAGTGTAGACGTACAGCGTATCCGAGTAGTGGGCACCAATGCCCTGCGGGTCGCCAAGAACCGCTGGGAATTTACCTGGCGCGCACGGCAGATACTGGGCACCCGGGTGGACGTGATCTACGGTGCCGAGGAAGCCCGTTTGGTGTATCTGGGCGTGGCGCACGCCCTGGCCGATGATGCTCAGTCGCGGCTGGTCATCGACATTGGCGGGGGTAGTACCGAATTCATTATTGGTGAGAAGTTCGAGCCACAGCGCATGGAAAGCCTGCAGATAGGCTGTGTTTCCTACAACGCCGAGTTTTTCCCCGACGGCTTGATCAGCCGTTTACACTTTCGCAGGGCCTATAACCGGGCGCGCATTGAAAGCCTGCACATTCGCCACAACTTCCACCGTGAGCACTGGGCCGAGTCCATTGGTTCCTCCGGCACACTGCAAACCATACAGACAATACTGACGCTACAGGGCTGGACTGAGGACGGTATTACTCGCAGTGGCCTGAAAGAACTCGAAAATGTACTGCTTGAATTCGACGCCATGTCCGACATTGAAATAGAGGGCCTGGGTGCCAACCGGCGCGGAACCATTTTATCGGGTGTGGCCATTATCAGTGCTCTTTTTGACACTCTGGGCATAGAGAGTATGCGCACCTCGAAAGGTGCACTGCGCGAAGGTGTGCTCTACGATCTACTGGGACGACTGACTCACGAAGATGTTCGCGAACGCACCAGCAATGCACTGATGCAACGATATTCTGTTGATGCCGACACGGCGGCCCTGGTAGAGCGCCGCGCCCGCGTCTTGTTTACAGCAACGCGCAAGAGCTGGCATCTGGGCGCCGGCGAGTGGTCACTGTTGCAATGGGCCGCCCGCAGCCATGAAATCGGTATGGCCATTTCCCACAAGCACTACAACAGACACTCTGCCTATCTGCTGCGCAATGCCGACCTGCCCGGCTTTTCCCAGCACGAGCAGGAGCAGCTGGCGATATTGGTCCTGGCTCACAGGGGCAAGCTCAACGATGAGGTCTTCGTTGACATTCCGGAACAGGAAAGGCCGCAGTTACTCAGACTTATCAGTATTTTGCGGCTGGCAGCCCGCTTCAAGTATGTGGAAACACTGGAGCAAATGCCCGAATTTACCATTCAAGCCAGTGAACAGTCCCTGACTCTGGGCTTTCCGGAAGATTGGTTGGAACAACACCCCCTGACCGCCAGTGAGCTGGAGCAGGAACAGAGGGCGCTGGCGAAAATGGGTATGACGTTGGAGGTTAGCTAGTATGTATCTCTGCACCCCACCAGCGCGGTGGAGTCAGAGATAACCGGGCCGACTACAAATCGTAGCCGCGCTCGTCGTGTAGCACCAGATCCAGGCCCTGTGTTTCATGCTCGTCATCCACTCGCAGGCCAATCAGCGCATCCACTACTTTCAGGATGATAAACGTCGCCACCACGGTGTACAGCAATACAGACACAACACCGGTGGCCTGCACCATAAATTGTCCGCCTATGCTCTGTATGCCCTCGGAAAAACCGTTGCCGCTGAATACGCCGAGTTGGGTGGAGCAGAATATGCCCGCCAACAATGTACCCAGTATGCCGCCTACACCGTGTACCGGAAACACATCGAGACTGTCGTCAACTTTTAATACCTGCTTCAGGTAGTTGGTGGCAAAGTAGCAAATAACACCGGCACTCAGGCCGATCAAAACAGCCGCAGCCGGGCCCACCGAGCCAGAGGCGGGGGTAATGGTGCCCAGACCCGCAACCATGCCGGTGACAATACCCAGCACCGAGGGCTTGCCATGGCGAACCCATTCCATGGTCATCCATGCCAGGGAACCCGCTGCCGCCGACAAATGCGTGACCAGCATCGCCATCGCAGCACTGCCATCGGCGGCCAGCGCTGAGCCGGCGTTAAACCCGAACCAGCCCACCCACAGCATGCCGGCGCCGGTTACTGTCATGGTTAAGTTGTGAGGCGGCATGGCAACTTTACCGAAGCCCTTGCGGGGGCCCATAAAAATAGCGGTGACAAGAGCGGCGACTGCCGCGGTGATATGCACAACGGTCCCGCCGGCGAAGTCCTGCAGGCCCATGGCACCCAGCCAACCACCGCCCCAGACCCAGTGGCAAACCGGAGAGTAGACGACAAGCAGCCAGATGGTGCTGAACAGCAACATAGAGGAAAAACGCATACGCTCGGCGAAGCCACCGACAATAAGAGCCGGCGTGATTATGGCAAAGGTCATCTGGAACATGGCAAACAGGGGCGCGGGTATGCTGCCATTCATACTGTCCATGCTCATGCCGGCAAACAGGATATTGCCAAAGTCGCCTATCCATTTACCCTGTTCTACCCCATCGCTACCAAAGGCGATGGTATAACCCACGGCGAACCACACCAGGGACATCAGGCAAGCCAGGGCAAAGCACTGCATGAGGACGGAAAGCACGTTTTTCGTACGCACCAGGCCACCGTAAAACAGTGACAAGCCAGGTATGGTCATAAACAGGACCAATGCAGTGGCGGTCATTATCCACGCCGTATCCGCGCCGTTTAAATCTTCCGCTACCGCCCCTGTTGCGGCCAGGGCAGACACACACAGGACCGCGAATGTCGCTATTCTTTTCATTATTTGTCTCTCATTGCCAGTTGGGTTCACTCTCGAAGCACGGCATCCGTGCAGCGCACATAATAGCCAATAACAATGAGTGCCGTCCATTCACGCAGGAAAAATCACCGGGTAAGCCCGGTGAAACACGGCCATCGGAGAGCTTAGCGTCCCCGTTGCGGGCTAGAAAATATGTGGTGTTTTATCCTGTGAATTCGGCCAATCATCCAGGTGGACATTGGAGCGAATTACTTGCGAGGGCGAACCTACGATCAAGGGGTCCGGCGTGCTGATAACCTCGAGATCCTTGCCGGGATAGTCCAGCTTACTCAGGAAATGCTGCATACAGTTGAGTCGTGCACGCTTTTTATCATCTGATTTGATGATGGTCCACGGCGCTGCGGCTGTATCGGTATAGAAAAACATGGCTTCCTTGGCACGTGTGTACTCGCTCCACAGGCCCACGGCCGCCTTATCGACAGGGCTCATCTTCCACTGTTTCAGAGGATCCGTTTCGCGCGAGGAAAACCGGTCACGCTGCTCTTTTTTGGTGACCGAAAAGTAATATTTGAACAGTTTAATGTCGGAATTCACCAGCATGCGCTCCACGTCGGGACACTGGCGCATAAATTCCAGGTATTCGATCTGGTCACAAAAACCCATCACCCGCTCCACACCCGCCCGGTTATACCAGGATCGGTCCAGAAACAGTATTTCGCCGCGGGTGGGCATATGTTTGATGTAACGCTGAAAATACCACTCGCCCTTCTCGTGGGTCGTTGGTTTCTCCAGTGCGACAACCTTTGCCGCCCTGGGGTTCAGGTGCTCGGTAAAGCGCTTTATGGCACCACCCTTCCCCGCTGCATCGCGACCTTCAAAGATAATTACAATTTTTTGCCCGGTCTGCTTCACCCAGTTCTGTACTTTAAGCAGTTCAATCTGCAGTTTTTCCTTTTCATCTTCGTAGGTTTTCTTCTCAATCTTATCCGTGTAGGGATACTTACCCTCTTTAAACAATTTGCTAATTGATTCGGGACAGGCGCGAATTTTTTTGATCGTTGCCGACGAGTATTCTCCGCCCAGATAGTTGTCCTCAAGCTCCGGATGGCTGGGAACTTCCTCAGATACACTCTCGTCCACCTCACTATCTGCCACTACATCTTGCTCCAATAAGTTCTCACTGGCCGGGGCCACATCCAATACGGATTCAATGGCTGCCTGATCTTCTTGATTCTCGGGGTTATTTATTTCTAAACCTGAACTCATCACTATGGTCTCCTTCCAATAGGCCATCATGTATACGGTAGCCGACTATTATCGCTCGACTAGCACTTTAGTTTAATGACGCAAGTCATTGATTTTGCGAGCCTGCACTATCTTCCCCACAAATCGATGCACTGAAGCGATAATTTCTTTATACTTCAGTGGTTTAGAGTTAAGCAAAGAACAGGTAGCTCTATCGAGGTGTGATTGTCGGCATAAACCGAGTCAATACGGTAGCGGCGGCAGTAAATATGTTGAGGTGAGGCAAGTGATAAAGCTTAGTTACAGTACCAACGGGCTGGTAAATTTGAGCCTGATGGATGCCATTGATGCGGTGGAGAAAGCGGGCTACCCGGGAATCGAATTGGCGTTCCACATGGATCAATTCAACCCCTTCGAGATGAGCGATGACGAGCTTCTCGCTTTGCGACAGCGTTTCGAGAACAGCAATATCAAGCCCTCCTGTATCGCCACACCCACCCTGTTCTTCCTCGCGGACCGCCCCCACGACCCCTCTGCTATGTGTGTTGACCTGGCAGGGCGCAAGCAGCGGATAAAACTGATCAAACAGGGCATCAAGCTGGCCCGTGCACTGGATGTAAAAATCGTCAGCTTTGGCAGCGGCTTTATCCGCGATGACCACGTCAGTAACCCCCATGTTGACCCCGAGGCCCTGTTGATAGAAAGCATCCGCGAATGCGTAGAGTTTATTGGTGACGATGACATTATCCTCACTATCGAACCGGAACCGGGCATGTTCATCGAAACCATCGCCCAGGGTGTGGCCCTGATCGAGAAGGTTAATCTGGACAAATTTCGACTGCATATCGACATCTGTCACGCCTACTGCTCCGATGCAGATTACGTCACTGCCATTGCCAACGCCGCTCACCTGACCAAATACCTGCATGTGTCGGATACCACCGAGGGCTACAACCTCAAAATCCTGCAAATGGCAGACAATCTCGAGTTAGACCTCGATTTCGCCAGCTATCTGATCTATTTTCCGGATACCGCAGACTTTCTGCTTTTAGATGGTAGCCGCGCCGCCTATTTTTACGACCGCGCACCCGACCGCAACAGCATTGAGAAAATCGCCCAGGACTTAAGCGGTGTCGCTGAAGTTGTTTTTGTAGACTACGACCAACTACCCCAGGAATCATCGAGCTTCGACGATGAAATTTTTACCTATGTGCTCTCTGTTCCCCGGTTGAGTTTTTATGTGCTGGACCGGGCCAAGCCCATCATCCACTACCTGCGCCAGGCAGACAGGCGCGGCCAGGGCCTGCCCTATATGGACAAAATGGTCGCCAACAGCCTGACCGGCAAAGTGCACTTCCACATAATTCCCGGCGACGGGGAGATCGATTTTGTCGGCTGCTTCAAGGCGGCGGTAGACAATGGTTTCGATGGTTACGCTACGGTTGAGCTCTATCACCACATTGATGCCTGGGAGCAAGCGGTATCACGCAGCTATCAACAATTGTCGAAATGCCTGTAATCAAAACTGGCGGCAGGAATATTTT
The DNA here is from genome assembly GCA_015222725.1 of Pseudomonadota bacterium. Lineage (GTDB taxonomy): Bacteria > Pseudomonadota > Gammaproteobacteria > Pseudomonadales > Halieaceae > JBALVT01. The sequence goes on from JADFVW010000016.1 coordinate 25,286, forward strand.
TCTTTTAGGAGAGGGCGAAAAATGAATGTAGAAGAGTTGGGCTGGGATCCACTGACACTGGGCGAAATAGACCACCGGGATGTCTGTGCACCCTATGTGCGCCTGTCTTCCTTCCTGGAGGGCGCTGCGGGTGATGTTACCTATGTCTACGACCTGCGCGTCACCCAACCCAATAACAGTTATTTGACCACCGATATACTGCACTCCTTCGAGCACTTACTGCTGGCCGGGTTCAGGGAACATATGCCGGACTCATTTGTCTCGGTAGCGCCCATGGGCTGCCAGACCGGTTTTTACCTGATTTTGCAAAATGAGGGTCGCTTCGAGGAAGTAGCCCGGGTCTACCAGGCCATTCTGGACGGCATTATCGCCGCCGATGAAGTGCCTTACGCTTCTCCCGATAATTGCGGGCAGGCAATACATCACGATCTGGGGGGCTCCAAAGACCTCGCCCGTACTCTGCTCGCCGCCAGAGCGCAATGGGGCCAGGTATTTTGACCGGATTTCAAAAAACCTGGCAGGTCCGCACCGAGCGCCCGGTAAGCTACGATATTGTATGCCGGCACGACCTGTTTCACCCCGATAATGACGCCTTACTTGTCACCCAGGATAACCGGGGTGGGAGCAGGCGTTTCGTCGTTGTCGACTCACAAATACTGGTGCATTACGGCGCTGCTATAGAAAACTATTTCAAGGCCAATAATATTGACGCCTGCCTCCACTCGTTTGACGCGGGGGAAAGTAACAAATCCGTTGAACAATACCTGGCCGTACTGGAGGGCCTGGACGCCTTCCCTATCAACCGCAGAAACGAACCCATCATAGCCATAGGCGGTGGTGTGGTAACCGACCTGGTGGGCTTTGTTGCCAGCTCCTGGCGGCGCGGCGTACCACACATCAATGTTCCGACCACACTAATGGGCTATGTGGATGCGGCCATTGGGGTAAAAACAGGAATTAACTTTAAGCATCACAAAAACCGCCTGGGGAGCTTTTCTGCTCCCGAGCGCGTTTTACTCGATCATACTTTTTTTCAGACACTGCCCCACAGGCACCTTTTGAATGGCGTGGGCGAGATACTCAAACTTGCTATCGTAAAAGAACCCGAGCTGTTTTCTACCCTTGAACGCCATGGCAACGACTGTATTAATGCACAATTCCAGGACAGCACAAGCTGGGAAATACTCAGCGTGTCGGTAGAAAGTATGCTGGCGGAATTAATCCCAAATTTGTTTGAAACCGAATTAGCACGCGTTGTTGATTTTGGTCACACCTTTTCCACGGCACTGGAAATGCAGGATGATCTGGACCTGCTTCACGGTGAGGCCGTTGTCATAGACATGCTATTGTCGTGCATTATTGCCTGGCAGCGCTCCCTGTTGAGCCGGCCAGACCTGGACCGCATATTTTCCCTGGTACTCAGCCTGAAATTGCGCCTGTCATCCCAGGGGCTGCACCCCGACCTGCTGATGCAATCGCTTATTGAACGTCAACACCACCGCAATGGCGTGCAGCGGGTTCCCCTGCCCATGGGCATTGGTTCCTATTGTTTTGTAGCCAACATTGGCCTTAACGACGTCACTCAGGCGGTCATCTTTTTTAAAGAATGGCTGCAAGACAACTACCACGAAGACGGAAGCTAGAACTATGAACGAACCGGCCAATGTAGATCTTGAGGAAATCAAAAAATTTGATCGCCTGGCAGAAATCTGGTGGGATCCCGATGGTGCAATGGGGATGCTACATGTCATCAACCCGCTGCGAACCGGGTTCATCATGAAGAATTCCGAGCTGCGCGGTAAAAAGGTTCTGGATGTGGGCTGTGGTGGCGGCATCCTCACCGAGGCGCTGGCTCGCGAGGGGGCAGAGGCCACCGGTATTGACCTGGCAGAGACACCCTTGAAAATCGCGGCGCAACACGCTGAGACAGCGGGCTTATCCATCGAGTACCTGGCAAAAGATGTCGAGGATCTGGCCCGGGAGCGGCCGCACTCCTACGATGTTGTCGCCTGTTGCGAGGCGCTTGAGCACGTACCAGACCCACAGAAAATTATCGATTGCTGCGTTGCGCTACTCAAACCTGGCGGCACCTTGTTCTTCTCCACCATCAATCGCAACCTGAAGTCATTTTTGTTCGCCATCGTGGGAGCAGAATACGTTTTGCGTATGCTGCCCCGTGGCACTCACCACTACTCCAAGCTGATCAAACCGGAGGAGATCGACAGGTGGACTGTCGCAAACGGCTTTTCGCTGGCTGACATTTCGTCGTTTATGTACAACCCTCTCACAAAAACCTTTAAGCTGAAAAACCGGGCAGATGTAAACTATATAACCTGCTATAAGCCGGTTCCAAAGGCCGCTGCATAATATAAAAGGACTCCCGATGAAGCGCTTTTTTGCCCTGTCCCGAACCCAGCACGGCATTATCGATCTCTCCACTACCGCATTTGCCGCGCTGATCTGGCTGGGAAGCTTTCCCGACCTCAGCTTTACTGCCCTTGCCCTGCTTACCGCTTTTGCCGGGTACACGGCAATCTATGCCCTGAATGACTTGATGGGACAGAAAGTCGACAAGGAGAAGCACGATGGCGGAGTGCTGCAATCAGGGTATTCGGTAGAGGCCTCTGACGATCACCACCCCCTGGTTCAGGGTGTGCTTAGCACCAATGCCGCCCTGGCATGGATGGGCTTCTGGCTGCTCGTTGCCCTGGTGGGGTCGTGGTTACTGAATCCCGTTATTATCATCATTCTGGGAGTGGGCTGCGTTTTTGAAATTGCCTACTGCAAATTGTTGAAGGTGACACACTGGCGCATCCTGCTCAGCGGTGTGGTTAAGGCCTGCGGCCCCGTCGCCGCTGTTTTTGCTGTCGACGGCTCACCTCGTCTCGATTTCTTACTGCTTATTTTCGCCTGGGTATTTATGTGGGAAGTCAGCGGGCAAAACATTCCCGCGGACTGGAATGATGTGGAGGAGGACAAGCGCATCGGTGCCAAGACCATTCCCGCCCGTTTTGGGCCAGCGGTGGCGGCCAATGTCATTCTACTTGCCGCTGTAGCCACTCTGCTTATCAGCACTGTTTTCCCCGTGTTCTCACCCGCCTCACCCGGCATTTATTTCACCCTGGCTAGCCTCGCTGTAGGTTACTTCCTGCTACTCAGCCCTGCCATCCACCTGTGGAAAAGCAAGGACGGAGAAAATGCTGCAGGGCTTTTTGACAAGGCCAGCTATTATCCGCTGGCCATGTTGTTTTTAATTACTGGCTGGATACTTCTCAGCAGCGCGTAGAGATAATACCCGCTGCACAAACCACCCCTCATTTTGCTTCATTTAGGCAGTTGTGCTTTACTCCCCTGCCAATGTTTTTACTGGAGTATTGCCCTCATGTTTAAAAAACTGATCACCGGATTACCCGTTCTTCTTCTGGCAGCAACGGTCTACGCCGCCGGTCCTCCAACCGGGCCTATAATCAAGGATTTCGGGCCGGTATTTTCGGTACCAGAGGGCTCCTACAACCTGGCGAAGGACACTCATTACAAGGTGAGTATGGATGTCTCGGCCACGGGTGACTTTCCCGAGGACTTGAACCGTAACCTGGTGTCCGCTGCACGCTTCCTGAATATGCATGCCCGAAACGGCATAGAGCAAAAAAATATCGAGTTTGCTCTGATTGTCCACGGTCCAGCCAGCAAGGACATGCTGGGGAATGAAGGCTATGAAAAACGCTATCAGGAGGTCAACCCCAATACCCAGCTACTAAACCAACTGAGCGATGCCGGCGTGAAGATTTATCTGTGTGGGCAATCTGCCAAGCATATGAAAATTGCTGCTCAAGAACTCAACCCAGCCGTAACCATGGCACTTTCGGCCATGTCAGCTCATGTGCGGTTACAATCAGAAGGCTATACTTTAATCCCGTTTTAGGCACGCAGTAAAACCGTGGCCTGAGCTATTATTGGAGAATTACTATGGAAAACGCCGTCAAATCCCCCATCGAAATGATGTACCAGTGGGAGCAAGAAACCCCTGATCACATCTTCCTGCGCCAACCCTCTAATCTGGAGTGGACTGAATATACCTGGCGCCAGATAGCCGATGAAGTCAGGCGCATTACCAGCTACATCAGGGCCCAGGAACTGGAGCCGGGCAGTCGCATTGGCATCTGGTCCAGCAACAGCAAGGACTGGGTCATCGTAGATCTGGCCATTATGCTCAGCGGCAACATCAGCGTGCCACTGTATCCGGGGCAGGATGTTGAATCTGCCCAGTATATATTTGAGCACAGTGAAACGGTGCTGTTGTTTGTCGGGGGGTTCGACCAGGCAGACAGGGTTGATGAAGCGCTCGCCAGGGAGATCCCCCGTGTTGCCATGTTGGGCTGTACGGTGGAGTGCGCAACCAGCCTGAAGGATATCATCGCCAATTACGAGCCCTTTGCCGAATCACCCATCCCGAACCCGGAAGACATCTTTACCATGCTGTATACCTCCGGCACCACGGGGAACCCCAAGGGCGTAATGCACATGCACCAGACTCCCGGGTACGTCGTTCCAGACTTGATAGAGGGCCTGCGCATGACAGAACCGGTGAATCGGTTCTTTTCCTTTCTGCCCATGTCTCACGCTGCTGAGCGTATTGTCGTGGAAATGACCGCCCTGTACTGCAATGGCACTATCTCGTTCTCCGAGGGATTGGCTACCTTCGGCGATGAAATCCGCTCAGTACAGCCCACATTCTTCTTCGCTGTCCCCCGCCTGTGGGTGAAATTTAAAGAAGGCGTGGACGCCATGATTCCTGCAGAAGCCCAGGCACAACTGACACAAGAACAGAAAAAAGACATCGCAAAGCATCTGGGCTTCGGCTCGGCCCGCATCATACTGACCGGTTCTGCGCCCTGCTCCAAGGATGTACAGGATTGGTTTATGGATATGGGTATTATCCTTAGGGACGCTTACGGCATGACCGAGAATTTCATTCACGGGGTCGGCTGGATACATAACGACACGCCGATAGCCGGGTGCATTGGTCTGCCAATGGGAGATAGTGTCGAAGTCAAATTGTCCGATGAGGGCGAGATCATGTTTCGCAGCAAGGGTCTGATGAAGGGCTACTACCGCGAATCCGAGAAAACTGCCGAAGTGTTGGTGGATGGCTGGTATCTGACCGGCGACGCCGGCAAGTTTGATGAGGACGGCAACCTGTGGATCACCGGCCGCGTCAGTGAAGTATTCAAGACATCCAAGGGTAAGTTTATACGCCCAACCCGCATTGAAGACCTGTTCGGTCGCAGCGCTGAGTTGGGGCAATTTTGTATTATGGGTCATGGCCTCGATCAACCCATGTTGCTGGCCACACTCTCCGAGGCGGGCGCTGAACTTGATGAGGCCACGCTGATAGACAAGCTGTCTGCATTGCTACAGGAGGTCAATGAGGAGTTGCCCGCCTGGGAGAAAGTGGCGCAGGTTTTCATAACACCAGAGTGGTTAATTGAAAATGGCTTACTAACCCCCACAATGAAGCTGAAGCGTAAGTATATTGAAAAGTTGTATCGCGCAAACGTGGAGGAAAACCTGGGCGGTGACAAAATCAATGTTGTATCCTGAGATAATGAGGCGAGCCCTCCTCGCCTGTTACGCGCTTCTCGCTACAGGCAGCGCCCTCACCTTTGCCCAGACGGATTCAGCTGCTGTTGAGCAAGCGCGCCATGTCATCCTGATCATCGGCGACGGCATGGATGACCAGCAGATCACCATTGCACGAAACTACCTGGCCGGGGCCGGCGGGCGGCTATTGCTCGATGACATGCCCCTGCGCTCGACCTCTCAAGTCATGACCATTGAAGACAAGATAGGCGGCAAACCCATTTACGTGGCCGACTCGGCCAACACTGCCACCACGATGGCCAGTGGCGTCATAACCAGCCGTGGACGCATAGCAACTACCGCCGGAGACAACCAGCCCATTCGCACTATCGTAGAAATGGCAGAGGCTGCTGGCTATAAAACCGGCATCGTCTCTACCGCCAGCGTTACCGATGCAACACCGGCCTCTTTCGCTGCACATATTAGCCTGCGTCTGTGTGAAAACCCCGAGACCATGCTCGATATCACCTACAAAGATATCTATTTGGGGAATTGCCTCTCAGAGAGAAAGGCCGAGGGAGGCCTGGGGTCAATTGCAGAGCAACTGGCCAGTTCGGATCTCGACGTAATTCTGGGGGGTGGCATGAAGCATTTCTCGATGGCCGTCGAGGGGGGGACAGTTTCGGTTGCAGATACTGCTGTAGACAACGGCTTCCAGTTGCTGACCAGCCGCGCAGAACTGGCTTCTGCCAGCCACGATAAACGAC